>JAZJXN010000182.1:0-14847 GCA_040390885.1 Pseudomonadota bacterium
GGCTCGTGCACCGACTTGCGCGGGATGATGCCCGGGGCCTTCACGTCCACGCGGCGACGCTCGGTCGACTTGATCGGGCCCTTGCCGTCGATCGGCTCGCCCAGCGGGTTGACGACGCGGCCGAGCAGGCCCTTGCCGACCGGAACGTCCACGATCTCGCCAAGGCGGCGGACTTCGTCGCCTTCCGAGATGGCGCGGTCTTCGCCGAAGATCACGATGCCGACGTTGTCACGCTCGAGGTTCAGGGCCATGCCCTTCACGCCGGCTTTCGGGAACTCGACCATTTCACCGGCCTGGACGTTGTCCAGACCGTAGACGCGGGCGATGCCGTCCCCGACGCTCAGCACGGAGCCGACGTCCGAGACATCGGCTTCTTCGCCGAAGCCGGCGATCTGGGACTTGAGGATGGCCGAGATTTCGGCGGCGCGGATGTCCATGGGTCTACGCTCTCTTCAGGGCGAATTTCAGGGTGTCGAGCTTCGACTTCAGCGAAGCGTCGAACAGGCGGGAACCGACGCGCACCTTGATGCCGCCGAGAATGGCGGGATCGACGCGGGTCGAGATTTCAGGGTCCTTGCCGAGCGCGGTGCGCAGGGCGGCGGCGACGCCCTTGGCCTGGGCTGCGCTGAGCGGCAGGGCGGTCGTGACCTCGGCCGCGACCACGCCGCGCCGGTCGGCGGAGAGCTTGCGGAAGCCGTCGATCACATTGATCAGCGAGTCGGCGCGCCGGTTCGCGGCCAGCAGGCCGAGGAACTTGCGGGTCGTCGCGTGGAACTTCGCCTTGGCGGCGAGGCCGGCCAGGCCGGCGCCCTTGTCCTCCGCGGAGAAGGAGGGCGAGTCGAGCAGGACGCGCAGGTCCTTGCTCTCGACGTACATGGCCTTGAGGGCCACGAGGTCGCGCTCCACCGCGGCGAGAGCATTACCCTCATCCGCCAGTTCGAAGAGGGCGCGCGCATAGCGCTGACCCACGTCCGTCACCTTGATGTCGTCAGCCACTTAAATTCAACCGTCCGGTGCGTCGCGCGCCGCGTCCCGAGAGAGGCTCCCCGGCGCGGCGCTAAAGTCTTGAAAGTGCTTGGAAAAGCACGTGTGCCAAAGGGCCGTGTAAGTCCTCCGGCCCTAAGCCGCGCGCCTGATAGCATGCGATCTGCTGCATCGCAACGGCGCGGGGAACAAAGGAAAGGCGTTACGTAGCGTCGCCCTCCGCCGCCTGAACGCGGAACACGCCGGAGGCGCTCGCCGCCGTACGGCCATCCGCCAGCCGCGCCTCGCCATGGACAAAGACCAGGCTGCGCGTCGCGCGGTCAACCCGCGCCGCGACCGTCGCGCCGCCGGAATCGGCCGCCACGCCGTAGTCCAGAGTAAAGGAGACGGGAATCACCACCCGGCCGTCGCCGCCGGCGGCGTCCGCCAGGGCTCGCTCCAGGGCGCCCGCCAGAGAGATACTGTCAGTCATGGCGCGCTCCATAGGGCGTTACGCAGCGAAATGAAAAGCGCCGGGGCAAAGAAAAGGGCGGCGGTGTGAACCGCCGCCCCTGCGCAAATGGCGAGTGTGCTCGAGGAAACAGTCCCGGCGGGTGAGCGACCGGGACGAAGCTGAACCAGTCCTTAGTTCGAGGCGACGGCGCCGCCGGCGACGCCGTTGCAGCTCGCGAGGTCGGCGCCTTCGAGGGCGCGCTTGCCGTTGGCGAAGGCCGTGACCTGGCCGACTTCCTTCACCAGGGCCTTGCAGCCCGAGACGGTCACGGCGCGGGCCGGGGCCGAGGCGGCGATGCAGCTGTCGCCTTCACAGCTGTACACGGCGCCGCCGGCCACGACCTTGGTCTTGGCGGCCACGGGGGCCTTCAGCGAAACGGTGACCTTGCCGTCGGCATAGGCCGCACCGGCGAAGGACATGGAGAGGATGGCGGCGGCCGCCAGCATACGGAGTTTCATAAGGATCGCCCTCCGGCGTGAGATCGGGGTGGTTGGTTGGAAGCTTGGATCGGGTACTCAAAGCGCCGCGTCCGCCCCGTCTAGACCGCGCCAGTATCCCCACCGGCGCTCCGTAACGAACTTAGCATCGCTTAGATATCAGCGATCACATAGAACGCGCAAGTAGAATCTTCACAGTGTTCAGATGCCCCAGGACAAGTCCTTGCGGGACAAGGGATCGCGCGCGCCCGCCTTCCGCCACGTCACGGTTGCCGTGCGCGTAAGCCTGCGCATACTGGGCGGCAATAAAACAACTGTTTGACGGGAGAACGCGCCATGGACTTCGCCTTGCCCAAAGAGCTGGTCGATTATCTGGCCGAGCTGGACCGATTCATCGAAGAGAAGATCGCCCCGCTGCAGGCGCAGGACGACAACGATCGCTTCTTCGATCACCGCCGCGAGCACGCCCGCACCGACTGGGACAATGACGGCCTGCCCCGCCATGAGTGGGAAGAGCTGCTCGGCAAGGCCCGCAAGCTGGCCGACGACGCCGGCCACTTCCGCTTCGCCTGGCCCAAGGAGATGGGCGGCAAGGACGGCTCGCAGCTGTGGATGGCCGTGATCCGCGAACACCTGGCGTCGAAGGGCCTGGGTCTGTTCAACGACCTGCAGAACGAGCACTCGATCGTCGGCAACAATCCGTTCGTGCTGATGTTCAAGGAATTCGCCACCCCCGAGCAGGTCGCCCGCGACGGCGAGGCGCTGCTGAACGGCACCATGCGCGCCGCCTTCGGCCTGACCGAGCCGAACCACGGCTCCGACGCCACCTTCATGGAGACCACCGGTGTCCGCGAAGAGAAGGACGGCAAGCCCGGCTGGCGCGTGAAGGGCGAGAAGATGTGGACGACGGGCATGCACGTGGTCAGCCACGTCATGGTCTTCGCCCGCACCAGCGGCAAGGACGGCGACGCCCTCGGCATCACCTGCTTCATCGTCCCGCGCGAGGCGATCAAGATCGAGGAGTGGATGTGGACCTTCAACATGCCCACCGACCACCCGCGGATCTCATTCGACACCTGGATCCCCGAGGACAGCTACTGGGGTCAGATCGATCGCGGCCTGGGCCTTGGCCAGTCGTTCGTGCACCAAAACCGCATCCGGCAGGCGGCCAGCTCGCTCGGCGCCGCGGTCTACTGCATTGAAGAGAGCGTGAAGTACGCCCGCATGCGCAAGCCGTTCGGCAAGCCGCTGTCGGACAACCAGGCGATCCAGTTCCCGCTCGTCGAGCTGCACGCCCAGGCCGAGATGCTTCGCCTGCTCATCCGCCAGACCGCCTGGCAGATGGACACGATGGACCACAAGACCATCGAGAAGGAGATCTCCGACAAGGTCTCGATCTGCAACTACTGGGGCAACCGCCTGTGCTGCGAGGCGGCCGACCGCGCCATGCAGGTTCACGGCGGCATGGGCTACAGCCGTCACAAGGCCTTCGAGCACATCTATCGCCACCACCGCCGCTACCGGATCACCGAGGGTTCGGAAGAGATCCAGCAGCGCAAGGTCGGCGCCTTCCTGTTCGGGTATCTCGGCCCGCGCAAGAAGGACTTCCAGGCGCTGGAAGCGGAGTGGGCCGAAGGCCGCGCCGCCGGCAAGAACGACCGCGAACTGGGCATGTAGACGGCGTGGGCGGGAAGCCCCTTGAGCTTCCCGCCCAGCCTCGTCACGCTCCCGCCTTCGCCGTTGCGCCGGGAGCGCCGCCTTGCCTGACCCGATACCTCCGAAATCCAGACCGCGACGCGGCCGTAGACGGTCCCCGTCGCTGGAAGGGGCCCGCATCGCGTCCCTCGACGCGGTCCGCTTCGGCATCGCCGACGCGCGCGATGCGCTCGCCGACGCCGACCGCCTGTCACTGCCGAAGGCCGGCTTCTCACGCACCGAGTTCAACATCCTCGCCGTCTCGGGCGGCGCGGCCGGGGGCGCCTTCGGCGCCGGCCTGCTCGTCGGGCTGACCCGCTCGGGCCGGCGTCCGACCTTCGCCATCGTCACCGGAGTCAGCACCGGGGCCCTGATCGCGCCGTTCGCCTTCCTTGGCCCGGAATGGGACGAGCGCCTGAAGGAGGCCTACACCGGCGGCTACGCGTCGCAACTGCTGCGGCTGACAAGCTTCGGCTCGGGCGTCGACGCCGGCATCTTCCGCAAGAACGCGCTAGAGGCGCTGATCAGCCGGTTCGTCGACCAGGAGATGCTCGAGGCCGTGGCCCGGGCGCATGTCCTCGGCCGCCGGCTGCTCGTCGCCACCACCGACCTCGACACCCAGAAAACCTGCATCTGGGATATGGGCGCGATCGCCGCCCGGGGCGGGGACGACGCCCTGCCGCTGTTCCGTGACGTGCTGGTGGCGTCCGCGAGCCTGCCGGGGATCTTCCCCCCAAAGCTGATCGGGGGAGAGGTCGATGGCGTCCGCTACGAGGAGATGCACGTCGACGGCGGCCTCGGCGCGCCGCTCTTCATCATGCCCGAGGCCCTGCTGCACTGGCGCCAGCTGGGCAGCCGTCTGCGGCGCGGCCGGGTGTACGTGATCATCAACACCATTCTCGAGCCGGCGCCCCAGGTCACCCAGGCGAGCGTCATCGCGGTTCTGGTCCGCAGCTTCGACACCATGCTGCGGCACTCCTATCGCCAGGCGCTGAGCACGACGGCGACCTTCTGCGCCGCCGCCCGGCTGCCGCTCAGCGTGGCCTCGATCCCGTACGACCCGGGCCACGGCAGCATGATGAACTTCGACACCGCCAGCATGCGCCGGATGTTCACCGCCGCGGCGGATGGCGGGCCCGACCTCTGGACCTCTGCACCCGTCGAGCCAGACGTGCTGAGCCGCGTGCTCGCCTGGCCTCGGCCGAAGGCCTGACCGGGAGGCGCGCCCAGAGGCCGCAGCACGCCCCCATGCCCCAACCGCTTGGCCAGGGCCTGCATCGGGTCATCGGCACGCCGGAGGCCTGGTCGACGACGAGGCCGTAGCGCGGGGCCATCTCCTCGCGAGCCTTGGAATCCGCCTCCGCCCTCAGCCAGTCGAGGGCCGCCTGGACCTCGACCTGCCGGGTCAAACGTAGATCATCCATTGTCGCAGTACGGCGGCGAAGGCCTCGCGGTTGGCCTCGAACGCCGCCCCGCTGCCCAACGTGGCCATGCAGCGGTCCTTGCCCAGCGGCTTCAGCAGCCCGGCCGGGTCGTCGATCGCCATCTCGACCATGTCCGGCCGCACCTTGGCCCCCAGGTGCAGGATCAGCTGCAGGCTGTCGGTCGAGCGCAGGTTTACAGTGGCGAAGTCGTCGCGAGTGCGGACGGTCGGCGACTTCCATTTGATGCCCTCGCCCACCTCCGGCCCCAGCCCGAGGATCAACGCCCGCACCGCCGCGATTTCCGCCTTCAGCGGGTGATCGAGGTCGGCCATGAAGGCGTCGACCTCGCGGCTCATCCAAGCTCGCCGAGCAGGTCGTCGAGGCGGGCGTAGCCGGCCTCCATCCCGCCGGTCATGCCGGTGGCCAGCATCGCTTCGCGCGCTTCGCTCGACGAATAGCGGACGGTGGTGGTCATGGTCGTGCGGCCGTCCCGCTCGGCAAGCTCGACGGTCACCAGCGTCTCGCCGCCAGTCCAGTCCTCGTCGAACCTCTGGATGTCGACGATGCGATCGGGGGCGACGATCTCCTGATAGACGCCGCCCATGCCCATCTCGGAATTGTCCGCCTCGCTCTGCCAGACATAGCGGTAGCTGCCGCCAACCCGCAGATCGATTTCGCAGACCGGCATGGTCCAGCCCGGCGGGCCGAGCAGCCAGCGCCGAACCAGTGCCGGCTCGGTCATGCAGCGCCAGATCAGGGCGCGCGGCGCGTCGAAGTCGCGGGTGATCACCGCGTCCAGTTCGCCGGGAGTTTCCAGGGTCAGTTCGGCCATGATCGGCTCCTTCAGTCCTTGCCAGGGGTGGGGGCGGGGTCGGGGCCGGCCGCCTTCAATTCTTCCAGCAGCGCGTCGAGGCGGCCGTAGTTGGCCTCGAGCACGGCCCGATAGCGTTCGATCCAGTCGACAGCGGCGGCGAGCGGCTCGGGCGTCGCGCGCACCGGCCGCCGCTGGGCGTCGCGGCCGCGGCTCACCAGCCCTGCCCGCTCCAGCACCTTCAGATGCTTGGAGATCGCCGGCTGGCTCATCTCGAATGGCCGGGCCAGGTCGCCGACGGACGCCTCGCCCTGCGCCAGTCGCGCGAGGATCGCTCGCCGGGTCGGATCGGCAAGGGCGGCGAAGGTGGCGTCGAGGCGATCGGGGACCACGTGATGATAACCCTTCAGTTCTAAAACCTTTTGGTTATAAACGACGAAAACCGGCGTTCGTCAAGCAGGGTGATGCGTGAACCTCCGGGGACGCATATATCTTCCACGCACGGCCGCACCGGCGGCCGCTTCAAGGGGCTATCCATGATCGCGATCTCCCGCTTCCTTCGTCTCGCGCCCGCGTTCGCGGCGGCGGCCTTCCTGGCCAGCTGCGGCGTCAACACGATCCCGACCCAGGACGAACAGGTGAAGGCCAGCTGGGCCGAGGTTCAGAACCAGTACCAGCGCCGCGCCGACCTGATCCCCAACCTGGTGAACACCGTGAAGGGCTACGCGGCCCAGGAGAAGGACGTGCTGACCGCCGTCACCGAGGCGCGGGCGTCCGCGACCCAGGTGAAGGTCGACGCCTCCACCATCACCGACCCGGCGCAGTTCCAGCAGTTCCAGCAGTCGCAGGACCGCCTCAGCGGCGCCCTCGGCCGCCTGATGCTGATCCAGGAAGCCTATCCGGACCTGAAGTCGAACCAGAACTTCCTGGCCCTGCAGAGCCAGCTGGAAGGCACCGAGAACCGCATCGCCATCTCGCGCCGCGACTACAATCAGTCGGCTCAGGTCTACAACACCACCCTGCGCACCTTCCCGCAGGTGATCTGGGCCAAGACCTTCTACAGCGGCCAGAAGCCGGCCCAGCTGTTCCAGGCCGCCGCCAGCGCCCAGTCGGCGCCGACGGTCAGCTTCGACGCGCCGGCGGCCCCGGCCGTTGCAGCGCCGACCCCGGCTCCGACGACCGCGCCGGCGACCCAGTAACTTGCGCACCCAGGCTTCCGTCCTCTCCCGCCCGGCCGACGGCCTGCGGGGGAGGATGTGGCTGGCGCTGCTGCTGGCGCTGACCACTCTTCTCATCGCCCTGCCCGCCCTGGCGGCGACGCCGACCTTCCCCAAGCTGACCGGGCGGGTCGTCGATGACGCCAACATCCTGTCGCCGGCGACCGAACAGGCGCTGACACAGAAGCTGACCGCGCTCGAGACCTCGACCGGCCGCCAGCTGGTGGTCGCGACGCTGCCCTCGCTGCAGGGCTACGAGATCGAGGAGTACGGCTACCAGCTCGGCCGGGCCTGGGGCATCGGGTCCGAAAAGGCTGACGACGGCGCCCTGCTGATCGTCGCCCCCAACGAGAAGAAGGTGCGGATCGAGGTTGGCTACGGCCTCGAGCCGGTGCTGACCGACGCGCTCTCCAGCGTCATCATCCAGAGCGCCATCCTGCCGAAGTTCCGCGAAGGCGATATGGAGGCGGGCATCGTCGCCGGCGCCGACGCCCTGGTGCAGCAGCTCAGCCTGCCCGAGGCCGAAGCCCGGGCCCAGGTCGCCCAGGCATCGGCCCAGCCGGCCAAGAGCGACGGCGGCGCCAAGATCCCGTTCTTCATCCTGCTGGTGGTCATCTGGGTCGTGATCTCGGCCCTGCGCGGTGGTCGCGGCGGCCGCGTTCTGCCGGCCATCCTGCTCGGCTCGCTGCTCGGCGGTTCCGGCCGCGGCGGCGGCGGAGGCGGCTGGAGCGGCGGCGGGGGTGGCGGCTTCTCCGGCGGCGGCGGATCGTTCGGGGGCGGCGGCTCCTCTGGGAGCTGGTGAGATGACGACGATGACCGAACAGGATCACGACCGCATCGCCGCCGCCGTCGCGGCCGCGGAAGCAAATACCTCAGGCGAAATCTACTGCGTGATGGCCCCGGCTGTGTCGGAGTACCGGGAGACGCCGCTGGCCTGGGCTGCCGCCGCGGCGCTGCTGCTGCCGGCCCTGGCGCTGCTGCTTGGCTTCGAGCCGCAGATGCTCAGCCGCCTGTTCGGCGGGTGGGAGGTCGGCCACGCCGCAGCCACGGACCACACCATCTTCACCGCCCTGGCCATCTATGTCGGGCTGCAGGCGGCGGTGTTCGTGATCGCCGTGCTGGTGGTCTCGATCCCGCCCGTCCGCCGGGCCCTGACTCCGCGAAGCCTCAAGGCCGAGCGCGTCCATCGCGCGGCGATGGAGCAGTTCCTGTCCAAGGGCCTGCAGAACACCCGCGAGCGGACAGGGGTGCTGCTGTTCGCTTCCCTGGCCGAACACCGCGCCGAGGTCGTCGCCGACGAGGGCATCTACGCTGTCGCCCCGCACGCGGTGTGGGACGAGGTGGTCGCCCTGCTGATTGCGGGTCTCAAGCGCAAGGATCCAGCCGGCGGCTTCGAGGCGGCGGTGAAGCGTTCGGGCGAGATCCTCGCCCAGTACGTCCCGCCCCGGGCCGACAACCCCAACGAGCTGCCGGACCGGCTGGTGATCCTGCCCGAGCCCGGGCGGGACTAGCCCGGGAAGGGTTTGGCCTTGAGCAGGGCGGCGAGGTGGGCGGCGTTGCCGGCCACCATCTTCGCCGTCTTCGCCACTTTCTTCGGCGTGGTCTTCAAGTCCTTGAAGTCGACCGAGCCCATGGCCTCGCCGACCCAGTAGCAGCAGGCGACGGCGGGGATCGTCCAGCCGACGTCATTGAGGCTCTGGAAGATCTGCGCCGAGGCGGCATGCGCGCCGTCCTCGTTGCCGACGATCGCGGCCACCGCGACCTTGGAATAGGACGGCATCCGCCCGGCCTTGTCGGTCTCGTCGAGGAAGGCGTCCATCCGCTCCAGCGCCCGCTTGGCGACGCTGCCGGCCTGCCCCATCCAGATCGGCGTGCCGAAGATCAGGATGTCGGCCTTCAGGATCTTCGCCCGGATCTGCGGCCACTCGTCGCCGTCGCCCTCGTCGGACAGCACGCCCGGCGGGACGTGGTGGGCGGCGATGCGGATCGTCTCGGCGACCTCCACCTCGGCCTTGCGGAATTCCTTCGCCAGGAGGTCGATCATCGCGTCTGTGGAGCTCTTTTCGCCCGGCTTGGCCTTGAGCGTGCAGTTGATCGGCTGGGCGAGGAGGGGCATGAGGACTTTCCTTTCGGTTCAGCCGTGAAATCCACGGCGGCCGTCCCCGTTCCCCGACGCCTCGTCGGCGAGGAGTGAGCATGATCCCCTGGGTCCATCTCGACACCGCGACCGTCCCCGGCGGCGGCGGCGAGCTCAAGCTCATGCAGCGCGGGCAAGAGTTCTCGATCATGTCGGGCGCGATCGAGCTGATGAACAGCCGGCTCAGCGATTCCGAACAGGCCCTCGCCACCCTGGCTCACCAGCAGCTTGGCGACCGGCCAAACCCCAGGGTGCTGATTGGCGGCCTCGGGATGGGCTTCACCCTGCGCGCGGCCCTGGAGGTCTTCGGGCCGAAGGTCGAGGTCGTGGTCGCGGAACTGGTCCCCGCCGTGCTCGCCTGGGGCAAGGGCCCGCTCGCCGAGCTCTACGGCGACAGCCTCAGCGACCGACGCGCCACCGTGCAGATCGGCGATGTCGCCGACCTGATCGACAGTGGGCCGGAGAGCTGGGACGCGATCCTGCTCGACGTCGACAACGGCCCGTCGGGCCTGAGCCGACCCGCCAACAACGGCCTCTACGATCCTCGCGGGCTTGGCGTGGCCAAGAAGTCTCTCCGTCCGGGCGGCGTGCTCGGCGTCTGGTCGTCCTATCCGGATCGCGGCTTTACAGCGCGGCTCAAGCGCAACGGCTTCGACGCGACCGAGACCATGGTCCGCGCCCATCGCGGCCGCGGCGCGCGGCACACCGTCTGGATCGCCGCCAAGAAGGGCTGACCCCGCCGTTGTCATCCCGGACGCCGCAGGCGATCCGACCCGGCTCTTCGCTTCGCGACCGGGATGACAAGCGCGGGCCGCTGGATCACTCTGGCGAGATGACAGGCGCCATCGACCCGACCCGCCCGCAGTTCGACGCCTTCAAGGCGCTGCCGCGCGACCAGCCCATCCAGATGCTGAACCTGGTCCGGGTGCGACCGCTGGCCGACTATCCGGCCGACCATCCGAACCATGGCAAGGGCCTGACCGGGCTCGACGCCTACCGCGCCTACGGCCGCGAGAGCGCCGGGATCTTCAAGCGGGTCGGCGGCCGTCAGATCTGGGCCGGACGGCCGCAGACCGTGGTCACCGGGCCGGCGGACGAGCGCTGGGATCTGGCCTTCATCGCCGAATACCCGAACGCGGGCGCCTTCCTGGAAATGGTGACCGACCCCGCCTACCGCGAGATCGTCCGGCACCGCACCGCCGGCGTCGCGGACAGCCGCCTGATCCGACTGGAACCGGTCGAGGCGGGCGAATGGTTCGGGGAATAGCTCGGTGCGGCCTTCGAGACCCGATCCGGCAGGCAATACCTAGCCGACCGCGGGCTCGCCAGCGACCGCCCGCTGCAGCGCCATGTAGAGCTTTTGCGGCTCCAGCGGCTTCGCCAGCCAGTCGGTCATCCCCGCGGCGCGGCAGGCGGCGATCTGGGCTGCCTCGGTGCCGGCGCTGAAGCCGATCACCGGGACCGCCGCGTTGACCCCCGTGGACGCGCGCAACCGGCGCGTGGTCTCGTTGCCGTCGATGCCGGGCATATTGACGTCCATCAGCACCACGTCGAACGCCCGGCTCGCGAGCAACTCCAGCGCCGCGAGGCCGCTGGCCGCGGTCGCCAGTTCGACGTCGAGCGGCTGTAGCACGATGCTCAGGGTCCGGCGGTTGATCTCATGGTCGTCGACCGCAAGCACACGCAGGCGCCGCTCGAGCCGGAGCGCCGGCCCGTCCTCGGCCGCCACAGCCGCGTCGCTGGCCTCACCGGCGGGCAGCACCGCCTCCAGGGTGAAGCTGGCGCCGCCGCCGGGCAGGTTGCGGGCGGTCAGGTCGCCGCCCATCAGCCGCGCCAGGTCCCGGCTCACCGTCAGTCCCAGGCCCGTCCCCCCGTAGGTGCGCGCCACCTCGGCCGAGCCCTGGGCGAAGGGCGCGAACAGCCGCTCCATGGCCTCGTCGGAGATGCCGCCGCCCTGGTCCTGAACGCGGATGCTGACCCGCACGCCGTCGAGCGCGTAGGACGTGGTCGCGGCGATCGAGATCGCGCCCTGTTCGGTGAACTTGACGGCGTTAGAGATCAGGTTGTTGAGGATCTGGCGGATGCGGAAGGGATCGCCCTTCAGCCAGCACGTCTCCGGTCGCGCGCAATCCAGGACCAGCCCCTTGGCGGCGGCCGAGGCGTCCCAGAACCGGGCGGTGTCGTCCAGCAGCGCCCGCAGGTCGAAGTCGCGGACATCGAGCGCCATCGCCCGCGCCTCGATCTTCGAGTGATCGAGCAGATCGTTGAGCATGCCGGTCATCAGCCGGCTGGCGTCGACGATGAGGTCGGCAGTGCCCGAGACCTGCGCGGAGTGAGAGCCCTGGCGGATCACCTGGGCGCCGGCGAGGATGGCGCTGACCGGGGTGCGTAGCTCATGACTGACGATCGCGGCCATGGCGGCGCGGTCGGCGATCGCCGCCTCCGCCTCCTCGAGACGCCGCTCGGCCTGGGCCAGGGCGGCGGTCTCGGCGGCGTGCGCGGCGTTGGTCCGCTTCCAAACCGCCAGGATCGCGAACACGAACAGGACCACGGCGACGACGAGCAGCGGCACATGCTCCGCCTCGCCGCGCCGGAACGCCTCCAGCGGAAGGACCGGCAGCGGCAGCAGGTAGGGCGTCGCCCCGACCAGGAACAGCGGCCGGCTGTTGGTGGCCGAGGCGATGTTGTTGAGCAGGCCGCCGCAGAGCATCAGCAGGGCCACGGTGACCAGCACCGGCAGGGCCGTCATCCACAGCACGATGACCATCGCCCCGTGGAGCGCCGACATCGCCACGATCGCCGCCACCGCCAGCGCCTGCGCCAGGCGGCCCGGGGTTCCGCCGCCGGGGCGGCGGAACGGCGCCATGGCCCAGATCTCGAACAGCTGCACCGCCGCGGTGGCGACGAGCCAGGGCGCGATCCAGACGTGGTAGCCTGCCGTGTGCAGGGACCAGGCCAGCAGCAGCGCCAGGAAGATACGGACCGGAACCTGCTTGACGCGCTCCGCGGCGCTTGCCGGAAGATGGGGCGAAAGGGACGCGAGCAAGGGATTCACGCTAGCAACTCCTGGAGGCTCCATCTGCTAGCCCGCGCCGCCCAAACGAAGCGTGAAGACCGGCAGCGGCCGTCTCCACACGCGCCGGCGGCTGGAGGCGTTCCGGCGCGGGGGCGATCCTGGCGCTGCCGGCGGTTGTCACCCTGGCGCTCAAAGGCCTCGCCGAATGGAGGCTGGCCCGCGAGGCAGGTTGACGTTCGCGTGAACTTTTCCTTTCCGCGGCGTTCGCCTAGGGTCGCCTCCGCATCGTTCGAACGATCGTTTGAGACAAGGGAAAACGCCACATGCGCGAAGCCGTCATCGTGTCCTATGCCCGCACCGGCCTCGCCAAGGCGGGCCGCGGCGGATTCAACGTCACCCCTCCCATGACCATGGCGGCCCACGCCATCAAGCATGCCGTGGCCAAGTCGGGCCTCGACCCGGCCCTGATGGAAGACGTCTACCTCGGCAACAACGCCCACGGCGCCGCCAACATCGGCCGCCTTGCGGGCCTGCTCGCCGGCCTGCCGGTCACCACCGGCGGCGTGACCATCAACCGCTTCTGCTCCTCGGGCCTGCAGGCCATCGCCATGGCCGCCAACGCCGTGCGCCTTGACGGCACGGACGTGGTCGTAGCCGGCGGCGTCGAGAGCATCTCGATCCCCAACGGCGGCATGGGCGGCGGCAACACCGTCGATCCCGAACTGCTGAACATCGCCCCCGACATCTTCATGGCCATGATCGACACCGCCGACATCGTCGCCGAGCGCTACGGCGTCAGCCGCGAGTACCAGGACGAGTATTCGCTGCAGTCGCAGAAGCGCATGGCCGCGGCCCAGGCCGCCGGCAAGTTCGCCGACGAGATCGTGCCGCTGGCCACCAAGATGAAGGTCGTCAACAAGGAGACCAAGGAAGAGTCCCTGGTCGATTACGTCGTCGATCGCGATGAGTGCAACCGCCCCGACACCACGCTGGAAGGCCTCGCCTCCCTGCAGCCGGTCAAGGGTCCGGGCAAGTTCGTGACCGCCGGCAACGCCAGCCAGCTGTCGGACGGCGCCGCCGCCGTGGTGATCATGGAAGCCAAGGAAGCCGAGCGCCGCGGCCTCGAGCCCCTCGGCCGCTTCGTCAGCTGGGCCGTCGCCGGCTGCGAGCCCGACGAGATGGGCATCGGCCCGATCTACGCCGTGCCGCGCCTGCTTGAGCGCCAGGGCCTGAAGGTCGACGACATCGATCTGTGGGAGCTGAACGAGGCCTTCGCCTCGCAATGCCTCTACAGCCGCGACAAGCTCGGCATCGACCCCGAGAAGTACAACGTCAACGGCGGCTCGATCGCCATCGGCCACCCGTTCGGCATGACCGGCGCCCGCTGCGCCGGCCACATCCTTCAGGAAGGCCGTCGCCGCAAGGCCAAGTGGGGCGTGGTGACCATGTGCATCGGCGGCGGCCAGGGCGGCGCCGGCCTCTTCGAGATCTACAGCTAGCTGCGAGAGGCCGGAGAACGCCGCCCTGCATCCAAAGTGGCTGAAATCGCCGTTGGCGATTTCAGCGGGCGGCGCCGGTCTGTTCGAGATCTACAACTAGGGTCTCGGCCAACACCTGACGAGACTACAGCGAGGCAGGACGGACCGGTGGGTTCGCCCTGCCTTTGCTTTGCGCGCAACCCGGCGACTTTGACGGCCGTTAACTTTTGGACCGCGACACCGGAAGCGTCGCGCCAGAGGAGGACCAAGCCATGGCCGTCAAAGCCGTCTTCGCCATCGCGACCATGGTCGCCGTCGCCATCGCCCTGATGCTGCCCGTGCCGCATCACGCCGATCAACCGCAGCACTCGCAGCTCCCGGGCATCGAGATCGGCCAGAGCTAGGCGCGCTCGCGCAGCCGGGCCTTCACCGCCTCGCGACAGCCCCGGCTCATCCGCAGCACCTGGCCGCCCGTCAGCGCGACCGAGGCATCGCCGTTTGTCAGCGGCGTGATCGCCGCGATCCTGTCCAACGCCACGATCGTCCGCCGATGGATACGGACGAAGGCGGCCGGGTCCAGCCGCGCCTCGAGCCGCGCTGAGGTCTCGCGCAGCAGGTGCGTCCCTCCGCCAACATGGAAGGCCTGGTAGTTGCCCTGCGACTCGATCCAGTCGATCTCCGCCAGCGCGATCACCCGGCTCCGGCCCCGCTCCTCGATGGTGATGCGGCCGGGCGGCTCTGCGACCGCCGGCGCGGCGGTCCGCAGGCGGGCGGCGACCTGAACGATCGCCAGGAACATCGCCAGGCAGAAGATCAGAAGCAGGGTGTTGACCGCCAGTTGCTCACGCATCGCCTCGGCCGACGGCCACAGCCGACCTTCCAGCAACCAGGCCGCCAGCAGGCAGGACACCAGGATCAGCAGCGGCGACAACACGACCGCGAGGCCGAGTTGGATCGCGCCGTTTCGCAGCCAGGCCCGCTCCACCGGGAAGCGGTGCGCCACGGTGACCAGCAGCGGCGTCACCGACGCCCCGAGCAGGCCGCAGACCGTCAGCCGCAGCGCCTCGCGGCCCCAGTCGATCGCCTCGCCCTGCACGCTGCCCGGCGTCAGCACGGCCATGAACACCGCCCAGTAGAGGAAGGCGACGCCGGTCC
>JAZJXN010000182.1:14857-33431 GCA_040390885.1 Pseudomonadota bacterium
GCGGCCATCGACGGGCGCGAGGACTGAGGTGGAAACCATGCCGCCAATGTGAGGCCGCGCCGACCGGGCGTCCAGACGCGGAGGCCAGTGACGAACCGCGCCCCGGTGGGGACGGACCGGTCTTAGCGCCGGCCACCGCATCGGCCACCTTGAGCGCCGCTTTCAGAACGGATCGGCGAGACGAATAATGAGACTTTGGACCTTGGCGGCTGTCGCCTTCGCCCTGCTGGCCATGGGCGGTCCCGCCGTCGCGGCCGAGCAGATCGTCCGCCTCGAGAGGGGCTCAGCGGCCGGCGTCTCGGCCGACGGGGTGACGGCGTGGCTCGGCCTCCCCTACGCCGCGCCGCCGGTCGGGGATCTGCGCTGGCGGCCGCCGGCGCCCGTCGGGTCCTGGAAGGGCGTGCGCGCGGCCGACGCCTTCGCGCCGGCCTGCATGCAGAAGGGCGTCTCGATGCCGGGCGAGACGCCGCCGACGGTCAGCGAGGACTGCCTCTATCTCAACGTCTGGGCGCCGGCCCGGACGGCCGAGCCCGCGCCAGTCATCGTCTGGATCCCCGGCGGCGGCTACGCCAACGGATCGACGGCGATGCCGCTCTACAGCGGCGAGCGGCTGGCGGCGCGCGGCGCGGTGGTGGTCACGGTCGCCTACCGGCTGGGTCCGCTCGGCTTCCTCGCTCATCCGGAGCTCAGCGGCGAGTCGGGGGGATCGTCCGGCAACTACGGGCTGATGGACCAGATCGCGGCGCTGGAGTGGGTGAAGCGCAACATCGGCGCGTTCGGCGGCGACCCGGGCAACGTCACCATCGCCGGGCAGTCGGCGGGCGCGATGTCGGTCAGCATGTTGCTCGCCTCGCCGCGAGCCCGGGGGCTGTTCCACCGCGCCATCGGCCAGAGCGGCGGCCTGTTCGAACCGGTGCAGCTCGCCCCGCAGTACCAGCTGGCCCAGGCAGAGACGGATGGGGTCGCGTATGCGGCCTCTGTCGGCGCCGCCTCTCTGGCGGCGCTGCGCGCCCTGCCCGCCGCCGCGCTGCTCGACGGCAAGGCCAGTCAGGTTACCCATCCGGTGATCGAGCCGGTGGTCCTGCCGCTGTCTCCTTACGACGCCTATGTCGCCGGCCGGGAGGCGAAGGTCCCGATCCTGATCGGCGCCAACGCCGAGGAGGCGCGGTCGCTGGTCGATCCTTCCTCCCTGACCGCCACGACCTTCGCGGCCGAGCTGACCCGCGCCTGGGGGCCGCTGCCGCCGGAGATCGTCGCCGCCTATCCCTACGCGACCGACGCCGAGGCCAGGGCGGCGCGGCTCGGGCTGGAGCGGGACCTGCGCTTCGGCTGGGACATGTGGGCCTGGGCCCGGCTACAGGCGCGCGCCGATGCGGAACCGGCTTACGTCTATCGCTTTTCGAAACGCCCGCCTTTCCCGGCCGGGTCGATCCAGGTCGGTTGGGGCGCGAGCCACTTCGCCGAGCTCTGGTACATGTTCGACCATCTGGACCAGGAGCCTTGGGCCTGGACGGCGGCAGACCGACGCCTGGCCGATGCGATGGCCGGCTACTGGGTCAACTTCGCGCGGGCCGGCGATCCCAATGGCCCCGGCCTGCCCGCCTGGCCGGCGTTCAAGGGCGACGACGGACCGGTGCTGGAACTCGGCGAGACCATCGCGCCGATCGCCCAGCCGGTCCTGCCCCCGCTGCGCGCCTTCGACGCCACCTATGACGCGGTTCGCGGCAAGCCGTTCGGGACGCCGTGAGCGGCTACCGGCCCTCGCGCGGCGGGGCGTCGGCGCGGAAGCCGCAGCCTTTCAGCAGCTCGTCGCCGACCTTGACCTCGGCGGCATAGGGATACTTGAGGTCGCTCATGCCGTCGGAGCATTCGCCCTTGATGAGCGTGACCACCACCGCCGTCTGGCCGGCCTCGGCGGTCCAGACCGCGCGGTCGCCGAGTGCGGCCAGTCCGGCGTTGGTGGCGACCAGCTCGGTCCGGTCGACGCCCGTGACCTTGATCTGACCGCCCTTGATGTCCGCCGCCCAGAACGGCTCCGTGCCCCGCGCGCCGAAGTCGGTGTCGAACTCCGATGGCGCGGCGACCGGCGCGACCGGTTCGGCCGGCGCCGCTGAGGGGGTCGCAGGCGCATCGGCCGGCGGCGGCGCGTCCATGCCGCCGGGGGCCTCGGCCTGGCCGCAGGCGGTCAGCAGAAACGCGGAAACGGTGAGGGCGACGATCGCGCGCATGGAGGCTTCTCCTCGGAAGGGCGAACGCAGGTTAGACTCCGCTGCGATGAGTCGGAACACGCCCCTCGGATTCTATGAGTTCTTCGCCGGCGGCGGCATGGCCCGACTCGGGCTGGGCGACGGCTGGGACTGTCTGTACGCCAATGACTTCGACCCCGTGAAGGCGGCCTGCTACCGCGCCAACCACGCCGACGCCGCCGAGCATTTCCACCAGGGCGACGTCTGGGCGGTGGCCCCGAAGGACCTGCCCGGCCGCGCCGACCTCGCCTGGGCGTCCAGTCCCTGCCAGGACTTCAGCCTCGCCGGAGCCCGGGCCGGATTGAGCGGCGGCCGCTCCTCGGCCTTCTTCGGCTTCTGGAAGCTGATGCAGGCGCTGGACGCCGAGGGCCGCGCGCCCCGCACCATCGTCATCGAGAACGTCGTCGGCCTGTTGACCTCTCACGGCGGCAAGGACTTCGAAGCGCTCTGCGCCGCCCTCGCCGGCCAGGGCTACCGCTTCGGCGCGCTTGAGCTGGACGCCGAGCGGTTCACGCCGCAATCGCGGCCCCGGGTCTTCGTGATCGCCACCCGTCAGCCCACGGACGGCCTCGTCGGTCGCTGCGATTTCCATACCCGCGCGGTCACCGAAGCCCATGCCCGGCTGCCGGCCGACCTCCAGGCGGCCTGGGTCTGGTGGAGCCTTCCGAGCCCGCCACTCCGCAACACCGACCTTTCGGCCCTCCTCGAGGACGACGCCGACGTCGCCTGGCGGCCGGAGGCAGCGACCGCGCGGATGCTGGAGCAGATGACCCCTGCCCACCGCGCCCGGCTGCAACAGGGCCAGGCCCGCACCGTCGGCGCCGTCTATCGCCGCACCCGCGCTGGGACGCCCAAGGCCGAGGTCCGCACCGACGGCCTGGCCGGCTGCCTCCGCACCGCGCGCGGCGGCTCGTCGCGGCAGGCGATCGTGGTGGCGCAGGGGGGCGAAGTCCGCTCGCGGCTGCTGACGCCGCGCGAGGGGGCCCGGCTGATGGGGCTGCCCGACAGCTACGCGCTGCCGAAAGGCGGGACGGCCGCCTTCCACGTCATCGGCGACGGCGTCGCCGTGCCCGTCGTCCGCTGGCTGGCCGCCCATCTGCTGGAACCGCTGCTGCGAGAGACGGTGACACCGCTGGCAGCGGAATGAGGCCTGACAACCCTACCCGGCCCCTATAGTTTTCCGGTCAAAGACCCGCGCTCAGCCGGAGACCCCCATGAGCAAGTACGACGCCGCCCGCTACAAGCGTTCCGGCCGTGGCAAGATCTACGACTCGATCATCGACACCGTCGGCGACACGCCGCTGGTCCGGCTGCCGCGACTGTCGGCGGAGCTGAAGCCGAAGGCCGAAGTCCTGGCCAAGCTCGAGTTCTTCAACCCGCTCGGCTCGGTCAAGGACCGCATCGGCGCCTCCATGATCGAGTACATGGAGACCAACGGCATCCTGAAGCCCGGCGGCGTGATCGTCGAACCGACCAGCGGCAACACCGGCATCGCGCTCGCCTTCGTGGCCGCGGCCAAGGGCTATCCGCTGATCCTGGTGATGCCTGAAAGCATGTCGATGGAGCGGCGCAAGATGCTGCTGATCCTCGGCGCGCGGCTGGAGCTGACCCCGGCCGAGAAGGGCATGCGCGGCGCCGTGGCCCGCGCTCAGGAGCTGCTCGAGGAAATCCCCGGCTCGGTGATGCCGCAGCAGTTCGAGAACGAGGCCAACCCGCTGATCCACCGCGTCTCGACGGCGGAGGAAATCTGGAACGACACCGCCGGCGCGGTCGACGTGGTCGTCTCCGGCGTCGGCACCGGCGGCACCATCACCGGCGTCGGCCAGGCGCTGAAGGCGCGCAAGCCGTCGATCAAGATGGTCGCGGTCGAGCCCGAAGCCTCGGCCGTCCTGTCCGGCGGCGCGCCGGGCGCTCACAAGATCCAGGGCATCGGCGCGGGCTTCGTGCCCGGCATCCTCGATCGCGGCGTCATCGACGACATCGTCAAGGTCAACAACGACGACAGCTTCGAGATGGCCCGCAAGGCCGCCGCCATCGAGGGGCTGCCGGTGGGGATTTCCTCGGGCGCGGCCCTGACCGCGGCCTTCGACCTGGCCTCGCGGCCCGAGTACGCCGGCAAGGTGATCGTGACCATCATCCCGAGCTTCGCCGAACGCTACCTGTCCACGGCCCTGTTCGAGGGGCTCTAAAGCGTCACCGGTGACGGACGTCTTCGACCCGGAGAAGCGCTCCGCCGTCATGCGGCGGGTCAAGGGGCGCGACACCGGGCCGGAGATGACCATCCGCCGGATCCTGACCCGGCTCGGCGCCCGCTACCGCCTGCATCGCAAGGATCTGCCCGGCAATCCCGACGTGGTCATGCCCGGTCGCAGGCTGGCGCTGTTCGTGCACGGCTGCTTCTGGCACGGCCACGACTGCGCGCGCGGGGCTCGCGTGCCCAAGCAGAACCGGGACTACTGGCTGGCGAAGGTCGGCCGCAACCGGGCGCGGGATGCAGCCTCGACCGCCGCGCTCGCCGCGGACGGCTGGCGTGTCGAGACGATCTGGGAATGCGAGATGAAGGACGAGGCGGCGCTGACCGGGCGGCTTGAACGCCTGCTCTAGGCCGCTTCCACCTGCCGTGCGGGCGACGTGGACAGGGCCTGTTCCACCGCGGCGTAGAGGCGCGCCGGTTCGATCGGCTTGGCGACGTGACCGGTCATGCCGGCCTCGCGGCAGGCGTCCCAGTCACGCTCGGTGGCCGAGGCGGTGATGGCGATCACGGGCACGTCGCGGTTCGGACCGGCGCGCGAGCGCAGGATCCGGGTCGCCTCGCGGCCGTCCATGTCGGGCATGTAGACGTCCATCAGCACCAGATCGAAGGTCTCGTGCACGAGGCGCTCCAGCGCCTCCTCCGCCGAGCTGGCGGTCTGGGGCACGATGCCCAGCGGCGCCATGATCAGGGTGAGGGCCTGGCGGTTCACCGCGTGATCGTCGACGACGAGCACCCGGGCTTCGAGGACGTCGGGCTCGGTCCGCACCGCCGCCTCGGGGCTCTCCGCCGAGGCGAGGGTAAGGGCCAGAGCGAAGGTCGCGCCCTCGCCCGGCGCGCTGGCGACGGTAAGCTCACCGCCCATCAGACGGGTCAGCTCGCGGCTGATCGCCAGCCCCAGACCCGAGCCGCCGTGCTTGCGCGCGGTGCCGGCCTCGAGCTGGTCGAACGGGGTGAACAGGCGGGACACCTGGCCGGCGGTCATGCCGGGCCCGGTGTCGACGACCGCCAGCGACAGGGCGTAGTCGTCGCCCTGACGCGTAACGTCGATGCGCAGGGTGACCGCGCCGCGCGGCGTGAACTTGATGGCGTTGGAGATCAGGTTGTTGAGCACCTGGCGCAGCCGGGTCGGGTCGCCCTGAACCCAGGCCGGCAGCTGGCTGGCGCCCTCGACGCGGAGCCGCAGCCCCTTTTCGCGCGCCTGCGGCCGCCACATGCGCATGACCTCGTTGACGACCCCGCGCAGATCGAAGGTCACGCACTCGACCTCCATCCGCCCGACCTCGATCTTGGCCAGGTCGAGCAGGTCGTCGAGCAGGGCGCGCATCATCTGGCCCGCGCCGCCGATCAGGCGCGCCTGGGCTTTCTTGGGCCCCGTGGCGGCCGTGCGCTCGAGCTCGGCGGCCCCGGCGAGGATGGCGCTGATCGGGGTGCGCAGTTCGTGGCTGATGGCGGCGACATAGGCGCTCTTCGCCTGGACAGCCGCTTCGGCTTCCTCGCGGCGGCGCTCGGCCTCCTGGGCGGCTTCGTCCTGGGCGCGTCGCGCGTCCTCGGTGGTGATCCAGGCGCCGATGATGTTGAGCATGATCAGGCCGGTGGCCATCATCATGGTGGCCAGCAGCGGGCTGGCGACCTTGCCGACGTCCATCAGCGGCATGACCAGCAGATACAGGCCGTAGGGTGTCGCCGAGGCGGCGAAGGCCACCCGCGAACCGCGGCTGAGCGGAATCAGGTTGGTCATGGCGCTGGCGATCAGCGCCACACCGAGCGCCGGGCCGTAGATCCCAGCCCCGACCCACAGGGCCATGGCGAGCCCGCCCAGCACCAGGGCGCTCGGGAAGAAAAGCACCACGGCGATGTTCGCGGCGGCGGCGGCGGTCTTGGGCGGGTCGCGCATCAGCCGCGGGGCCATGAAGGTCTCTGCCAGCTGCGCGGTCCCGTAGAGGGCCGCCCAGAACCACATCGCCCACCAGCCCAGCATCAGGTTCAGCAGCGCGGCCAGGCCGACCGTGGTGATGAGGCGAACCGGCAGGTTGCGTCGACGCGTCTCGATGGCCCCGGCCAGGCCGAAGCGGTCATTCGCGAAAGGCAGTGTTGTGTCCGGCGTCCCGATCATCCGCCGACAATTCGCCCATCCTCCCTAAGACTCAGTGAAAAATCGACGGTCTGTGTCGGGATCGGACGTATGGGGCGGGACCAGGGGCGTCTCGGCCCCCTCGCGATCGGCGGTTTGTTAACCAAAGCGGTATGAGTTGAGGGCGCCCGGGGAGGACGACCGATGCCGGCAGCCAGACTGGCGACCCAGCAGGATCATGCGGCGGTGAGCGACTTCATCGCCCGCGGCTATCATGTGTTCGACGGCGTCGACGCGACAGCCGCCGCGGCGCTGCTGGCCGCGATCCGCGCCACCCGCACCTTTGATGGCGACCTGTTCCTGACCGAGACCGCGTTCGACGCCGACCCGCAGTACACGGGCGTGAACCCCAAGCCCGGCCGCAACCTGCTCGACACCTTCGACGACAGCCTCGGCTTCGTCGAGCGTGACGCCGGCATCGTCGCGGCCCTGACCGCGATGCTCGGCGAAGGCTACGAGCTGCTCAATCGCAAGGTCGTCTGCGGGGTGCCGGCCTCGGCGGTGCCGGACTGGCTGCGGGCTCGGATCGAGGGCAATCCCGTCAACAATCTCGGCGCCTGGGTGAAGCCCGAGTATCGCGATGTGACCTATTTCTACGGCATCGACTTCCATCAGGACCTGATCGACTTCAAGGACCGGGAAGCCGACTTCGTGACCCTCTACATCTATCTTCACGACGTCGGCGCCCATGACGCGCCGCTGTTCCTGCTCGAGGGCAGCCACCGGCTGGGCGCAACCGTGTTTCCGCACGACCTGACCCGCAACGCGGGCGGCTGGACCTATCGTGATGAGCGCGGCGGCGAGACCGAGTGCGCCCAGCACCTGCTGACGGGACCGGCCGGCTACGCGGCGATGTGGCACGGCTGCACCCTGCACGGCACCCAGCCCGACGCGGCGGACCACGAGCGGCTGTCGCTGCGCTACCTGCTCGCCAAGACTACGTCCGGCGCGGTCGGCATCGACACGGTCAACGCGACGCTGGAGGGGCCGACGAGACTGTCGGCGACCCGTCAGGACCTCGACGCGGCCGGCGCAGCTCGCCTTCGCAGAAACACCGTCAACGCCGCCTAGGACGCCCAGTCGGCAGGCTCGACGACCACCTGGGTCTTCACCGAGCTGGCGATGAAGCAGTCTTCGTGGGCGGCATGATGCAGGGCGTCGAGCTGGGCGCGGTCCGGCCCATCGCCATCGAACTCGATGTGGGGGCGCAGGCTGACCTTGGTCAGCGCGATCTTGCCCTCGGCGGTCTTGCGCATCACCCCTGCGGCTTGGTCGCGATAGCGGGTGACGACAAAGCCGGCCTCGCGGGCTTTGTGCAGGAAGGTCAGCATGTGGCAGCTCGACAGCGCCGCCACCAGCATCTCTTCGGGATCCACGGCCTGTTCTACCGACCAGGGCGCCGGCACGACGCTGGGCGAGGCGGAAGCGCCGATGGTGATGCCGCCGTCGAAGGACACGCTGTGGCCGCGGCTGTAACGACCGGCGAGGAATTGCTCGCCGTCGCGCAGCGTCCAGTCGATCAGGGCGAGATAGCTGGCCATCAGGCCTCCGCTTTCGGGAAACTGGCGGCTTCGAGCCTGTTGCCGTCCAGGTCGAGGATGAAGGCCCCGAAGTAGCGGGTCATCGCGGCGAGGCGAGGGCCGGGCGCGCCGTCGCTGCGACCGCCGCCTGCCAAGGCCGCGGCATGGAATGCGGTGACCGCCTCGGCGCTGCCGGCGCGCAGGCAGACATGGCTTCCGGGATTGACGTCGGGCGGCGTCATCCCCGGACGATGGTTGAGCCAGATCTCCGGATAGCGTTTGCCGAAGCCGACGCTCGCCTCCCGCTCCACCAGCCGGCTGTACCCGAGCGGCGCCAGTACGGCCTCATAGAAGGCCGAACCCCGCGCCAGGTCGCTGACGGCGATGGAGAGGTGGTCGATCATCGCATCCTAGAGGGTCCGGGCGATCAGCACCTTCATGACCTCGTTGGCCCCGCCGTAGATACGCTGGACGCGGCTGTCGCGGTACATGCGGGCGATCGGGTACTCGGCCATGTAGCCGAAGCCGCCGAAGAACTGCAGGCAGCGATCGATAATGCTGTTTTCCAGGTCGGTGACCCAGTACTTGGCCATCGAGGCGGTGGCCGCGTCGAGCTTGCCGGCCAGGTGCTGCTCGATGCAGTGGTTGACGAAGACCCGGGCGACGGTCGCCTCGGTCTTGCATTCGGCGAGCACGAACTGGGTGTTCTGGAAGTCGAGGATCGACTTGCCGAACGCCTTGCGCTGCTTGACGTAGTCGATGGTCAGTGCGAGCGCGCGCTCGATCGCGGTGATGCCCTGGACGGCGATGTTGAGCCGCTCCTGCGGCAGTTGGCCCATCAGCTGGAAGAAGCCGTGGCCCTCGCCTTCGCCGAGCAGGTTGCTGGTCGGAACGCGGACGTCGTTGAAGAACAGCTCGGAGGTATCAGCCGCCTCCATGCCCAGCTTGTCGAGGTTGCGGCCGCGCTCGAAGCCTTCGGCGGCGTCGGTCTCGACGACCAGCAGCGAGGTGCCGCGGGCGCCCTGGGTCGGATCCGTCTTGCAGACCACGATGATCAGGTTGGCGGTCTGGCCGTTGGTGATGAAGGTCTTGGAGCCGTTGATGACGTACTCGTTGCCGTCCAGCCTGGCGGTCGTCTTGATGCCCTGAAGGTCGGAGCCGGCGCCCGGTTCGGTCATGGCGATGGCCGAGACCAGCTCGCCCGTGGCCATGCGCGGCAGCCAGCGCTGCTTCTGTTCCTCGGTGCCGTAGTTGAGGAAGTAGTGGGCGACGATGGAGTTGTGCAGCGACAGACCGAAGCCGTCGACGCCCTTGTGGCCAAGCTGCTCCATGAGCACGACCTCGTGGCGGTAGTCGCCGCCCATGCCGCCGTATTCCTCGGGAATCGACAGGCAGGCGAGGCCGGCCTCGGCCGCCTCGTTCCACATCGCGCGCTCGACCACGCCGTCCTCGCGCCATTTGGCGACGCGGGATTCCGGCGCGTGCTCGTCAAAGAATTTCGCGACGGCGTCTTCGAAGATGACGATGTCTTCCTCGGCCATGACGGCCGGACGGGGAACTTGCAGCACGCTCACTTAGAAGGCCTCCGCGGGCAGGGCCATCATCGTGGCCGAGCCGGTCTTGAGTTTGGCCAGATGGCCGCCGGCCTCCGGCAGGATGCGTTCGACGAAGTAGCGGCCGACGACCAGCTTGCTGTCGTAGAACGGGTCGGTGTCGCCGGCGTCGATCTTGGCCTGGGCGACCTTGGCGGTGATCGCCCACATGTAGGCCAGGCCGGTGATGCCGAAGAGGTGCATGTAGTCGGTCGAGGCGGCCCCGGCGTTGTCCGGGTTGGCCAGGCCGTTCTGCATCAGCCACATCGTGCCATCCTGGAGCTGCGCCTTGGCCGAGGCCAGGCCGTCCAGGAAGGGCTTCAGCTTCTCATTGGCGCCGTTCTCTTCAACGAAGGCGTCGATCTCGGCGAAGAAGCTCATCACCGCGCGACCGCCGTTGGCGGCCAGCTTGCGGCCAACGAGATCCAGCGCCTGAATGCCGTTGGTGCCCTCGTAGATCAGGGCGATGCGACAGTCGCGCAGGTACTGGCTGGCCGGGAAATGCTCGGTGAAGCCGCTGCCGCCGTGAACCTGCATGCCGTCGAAGCAGGCCTTATAGCCCTTGTCGGTCAGGTAGCCCTTCAGCACCGGCGTCAGCAGGCCCATGTAGTCCGCCGCCTTCTGGCGCACGGCTTCGTCGGGGTGGCTATGGCTGAGATCGCCGTGCAGCGCGGTCCAGAACAGGAAGGCGCGGCCGCCCTCGATCAGCGCGCGGCTGTCGAGCAGCATGCGGCGGACGTCGGGGTGGACGAGGATCGGGTCGGCGGGGCCGTCGGGGTTCTTGGGGCCGGTCAGGGAGCGACCCTGCAGTCGGTCCCTGGCGAAGTCGCGGGCGGCCTGATAGGCGGCTTCGCCCTGGGCGATGCCCTGCAGGCCGACGCCGATGCGGGCCTCGTTCATCATCACGAACATCAGCTTGAGGCCGCTGTTCTCCTCGCCGATCAGCCAGCCCTTGGCGTCCTCGTACTGCATGACGCAGGTGGCGTTGCCGTGGATGCCCATCTTCTCTTCGAGGCCGACGCACTTGACGCCCTCGTTACGCTCGCCGACCGAGCCGTCTTCCCTGGGCAGGAACTTGGGGACGATGAACAGACTGATGCCCTTCACCCCGGCCGGAGCGCCTTCGATGCGGGCCAGCACCAGGTGGACGATGTTGTCCGCCATGTCGTGCTCGCCGGCGCTGATCCAGATCTTCTGGCCGCTGATGCGATAGCTGCCGTCGGCCTGCGGGACCGCCTTGGTGCGCAGCAGGCCCAGGTCCGTGCCGCACTGCGGCTCGGTCAGGTTCATGGTGCCAGTCCATTCGCCGGACACCATCTTTGGCAGGTAGGTCTGCTTCTGCTCGTCGCTGCCGCCGGTGTGGATGGCCGAATAGGCGCCGTGGGCCAGGCCCGGATACATCGAGAAGGCCATGTTGGCGCTGCTCGACATTTCCGAGAACGACAGGTTCACGACGTGAGGCAGGCCCTGGCCGCCGTAGGCCGGGTCCGATCCCAGGCCCGTCCAGCCTCCGGCGCAGAGCTGCCTGTAGGCATCCTTGAATCCGGCCGGGGTGGTGACCGTGAAGTCGGGATTCCACCTGCAGCCCTGCTTGTCCCCGACCGCGTTGAGCGGAGCGAGGACTTCGCCGGTGAACTTCGCCGCCTCCTCGATGATCTGCTCGACGACGTCCATGGAAGCGTCGGCGAAAGCGGGCAGGTTCGAGTAGCGATCGATCTCCAGCACGTCGCGCAGGAGAAATACGTGATCGCGGACCGGCGGCTGGTAGGCCATGGGCGCTCCGTTAGGTCGGGGTCTGGTTAGGGACGTCGACGCCTATTTGGCGCCGACGGGCTCCGCATGGCCATCGAGTCGCGCGCGCAGCATCTGGTCGTAGTCCGCCGCCTTGGGCAGCAGGTCCGGACGCTTGACGGAGAGGTGCTTCTCAAGCCGGTCGCAGGCCTCGTGCAGTTCCGCGATGGCGCCGTCGATGTCTTCGCGCTGCTGCTCGAGAACGACGATCTTCTCCTTGAATTTCTTCAGGGAGTGCGCGTTCTGGGCCATCACCTCGTCCTCTTCGCCGTACAGCTCGAGGATTTCGCGGATCTCCTGCAGGGAGAGCCCGACGCGCTTGCCGCGAAGGATCAGGATAAGCCGGGCGCGGTCCTTGTAGGAATAGACCCGGTTCATGCCGTCGCGAGCCGGCGTGAGAAGCCCCTTGTCCTCGTAGAAGCGCAGCGCTCTGGGCGTGGCTTTGAACTCGGTGCAGAGCTGGCGGATAGTGAAAGTGCGTTCTGGACGACGCAGTTCGGTTGGCATGTTTTCCTCCCGTGCCTCCGGTTTTGTTGACGGGGTTATATGCCCTTTACGTCAACGTCAACAATAGCAAAGCCGTGATCTGGTAACCATAGATTGCAGGGTTGATTCCACTCGCCCGCCGTGATCCTGTGCCTTTCGCATTGGGGGCATGCGATATGGACCAAAACACGACCGTTATCGAAGTCGCTGGCGAGTTGACCGGCACGGAAGCCGCTGTCGACGCAGCGCTGACTCAGGCCGTACGGCTGATGCGGCGGATGATGGAGGCGCGGCGGGAGCTGGGCCTGCCCGTCGGTGTTGGCGAGCCGGCGCTGCGCAGCGTGACGGCGGCGATCACCGCCCTCGGCCAGGCGCAGCTCGATGTGGCCAGAACCCATGGCGATCTGCACGCCCTGCAGAACGATCTCGGCCTCGGCGCTGTCGCTTTCGGACCGCTGCTCAAGCCTGCCCCCAGCGTGCCGGGGACGGAACGTCGGACGGGTTGACCCCGCTGCTCACCCTGCTGCCGTTCGCCATGCTGCTGACCACGGCCGGCGCCGGCGCGCTGCTGCGCGGCGGCCCGGTGGAACGGCGCGGCGTCGCCCTGTTCGCGATCGGTTGGCTGGCCTCGCTCACGGTCCAGCTGGCGCCCGGCCAGATCCTGCAGGGCCTGCTGCTCGCAGTCATCGACATGGCCGTCATGGTCAGTCTGGTCGCCCTGACCTGGAAATCGCCGAGACCCTGGCCGGCCGCCGCCTGCGGCTTTCAGGCCCTGGCTCTCGCGGCGGGCGTGGCCAAATGGCTGCAGCCAGACCTCGACACGCACATCTACCTCGGCCTCCTCGCCGCGGCCGGATATGGCGCCGTCGGAGCCCTCGCCGTCGGGGCATGGCTGCAGCCGGTCCCGCTCAAAAAATAGGTTTGCATTCCTAGGATTGAGGATTATTTTCCTCGCATTCCTTGCAGGCAGGCATCCATGGCGCGCCCGTCCCACAATCAGATCTGGACCGCCATCGACCGGTTGGCCGCGCGATTCGACATGACCACCTCGGCATTGGCCAAGGTGGCGGGCCTCGATCCGACCAGCTTCAACCGCTCCAAACGCTTCTCCAACGACGCTGACGCCCGGCCCCGCTGGCCGTCGACCGAAAGCCTGTCGAAGGTCCTGGCCGCCACCGGCGTCTCGTTCGGCGAGTTCGCGGCCATGGCCGAGGGCGGAGCCGCGGCGGCGGCCAAGGGCGTGCCGCTGATCGGTTTCGCCCAGGCCGGCGACGACGGCTTCTTCGACGACGCCGGCTTTCCGGTCGGCCAGGGCTGGGACGAGATCGACTTCCCGGGCCTGGCCCGCGAGGGGGTCTATGCTCTGGAGATCAGCGGCGACTCCATGGCCCCGGTCTATCGCGAGGGCGATCGCATCGTTGTCGACCCCACGGCGCCGGAGCCGCGCCGGGGCGACCGGGTCGTGGTCAAGACGATCGACGGCGAGGTGCTGGCCAAGGAAATCGCCCGCATCACCGCCAAGGCGGTCGAACTGAAATCCCTCAACCCCGACTATCCGGGCCGCACCCTTGAGCGGAAGGACATTGCCTGGATCGCCCGGATTCTCTGGGCCAGCCAGTAGGCGCACGAAAAGGGCCGGCCCCGAAGGACCGGCCCCATGTCGTTCTGGCTGTTGCCCGGCTTAGTAGCCGTAGCCCGAGGCCGTGCGGTAGCCGTTGGCCGGGCGGACGTAGCCCGCGTGGACGTAGCCGATGCCGACGCCGTTGCGGCTGACCAGAACCCATTGACCGCCATTGGCGTAGGCGGCGGCCTGGAAGGTCTGGCCGCGGGTCAGGCTGCCGACGCGCGAGGTCGAGGTCGAGGGACCGGCGCGCAGCGACACATTGGTGTCAGCGATCATCCGCATGCTGGTCCGCTCGTAGCGGGCCGGCTGGACGTAGGAGGCCAGACGCAGGCCGCCCCGATCGTACGTGCCCTGGGCATAGGCGTCCTTGGTCTGCGACTTGCAGCCCAGGTAGGAGCCGGCGGCGGCGCCAGCGCCCGCGCCGATCACGGCGCCGGCGGCGCGTTCGTTCTTCGACACCTGCGAGCCGAGCAGGCCGCCGAGCAGGGCGCCGATCACTGCCCCGCCTTCCTGCTTGTTGCCCTGGGCGGCGCAGTTGAACACGCCGGTCTGGGCATTGGCGGCCATCGGGGCGCCGAACATGGTCGCGGCCACGGAGATGGCCAGACCGACCTTGGCGATCTTGCTGTTGGTGACTTGGGTCATGGTGGTTCTCCTCAGAATGATGTCGACGGGCTGCCCCGTCTGTGAGGAGAACAATGCCACCCCGTGCCTGAACGACATCGGGGCGGCGCTGTTATGTTTCGTTCAGGATTCCAGAAGCTTCCCGGCGAGGCCGTCCTCGATCAGGGCGATGGTCCGGTCGAGGCCGAAGATGGCCGCGAACGACCCGAAGCGCGGCCCCTGGCTCTGGCCCAGCAGCACCTCGTAGAGAGCCTGGAACCAGGCGCGCAGCGGCTCGAACCCTCCGGCCTTGCCGGCCTCGTAGACCTCGTTCTGGATCTGCTCGGCGTCCTGGCAGCCTGACGGCAGAGCGCGCAGGCGGACCAGCAGGTCCTCCATCGCCGTCCGCTCCTGGTCCGTCGCCGCGCGGAACGACTTCGTCGGCGCGACGAAGTCCTCGTAGTAGTTCATCGCATAGTCGGCGAGACGGTCGAGCAGCGGCTGCGTCTCCGCCGTCGCGCCCGGGATGTAGCGGGTCAGGAAGCCCCAGAGCACGTCCTTGCTCGAGGCGTTGCCGGCCGAGACCAGGTTCAGCATCAGCGAGAACGACACCGGCGAGCCCGCGCCCGGCGGCGTGCCCAGATGCACGTGCCAGGCCGGGTTGTTGAGGTCGAGCGCGTTGGCGCCCTCGGCCTTCTTGCGGTTGAAGGCGTCGAGCTGCTGCAGGTACTCGTCTGTGGCCTTGGGGATGACGTCGAAATAGAGCTTCTTCGCCGACTTCGGGCTCTGGAACATGTAGTAGGCGAGGCTCTCGGGCGCGCCGTAGCGCAGCCACTCCTCCATGGTCAGGCCGTTGCCCTTGGTCTTGGAGATCTTCAGGTTGTTCTCGTCCATGAAGAGCTCGTAGTGGAAGCCCTCCGGGGGGACGCCGCCGAGCACCTTGCAGACCTGGTTGGACAGCCGGACGCTGTCGATCAGGTCCTTGCCGCTCATCTCGTAGTCGACGCCGAGCGCGGTCCAGCGCATCGCCCAGTCCGGACGCCACTGCATCTTCACGCCGCCGCCGGTGACGGGGACCTCGGTCAGCTCGCCGTCCTCGTCGCGGAACACGATCGTGCCCTTGGCGACGTTGCGCTCCAGCGTCGGGACCTGCAGCACCTTGCCGGTCTTGGGGCTGATCGGCAGGAACGGCGAATAGGTGGCGCGGCGCTCCTCGCCCAGCGAGGGCAGCATGATCTTCTGGATGGCGTCGAACCGCTCGAGCGCCGTCAGCAGCGTCTCGTCGAAACGGCCGCCGCGATAGCAGTCGGTCGAGGACACGAACTCATAGTCGAAGCCGAAGCCGTCGAGGAAGGCGCGCAGGCGGGCGTTGTTGTGATGCCCGAAGCTCTCGTACTCGCCATAGGGGTCGCGAACCACGGTCAGCGGCTTGTCGAGATCCGGGATCATGACCTCGCCGTTGGGCACGTTGGGCGGGATCTTGCGCAGGCCGTCCATGTCGTCGCTGAAGCTGATCAGCCGCGTCGGGATGGCGTCGTCCGTCAGCGCGCGGAAGGCGTTGCGGACCATGGTCGTGCGCGCGACTTCGCCGAAGGTGCCCATGTGCGGCAGGCCGGAGGGGCCGTAGCCGGTCTCCAGCACCACCGGCCGCTGCAACGCCGGCAGTGTTTTCACGGCCTCATCGGCTTTGCCCGCGTTGATCAGGGTGACGGCCAGATCGCGCTCGGCGTCGGACAGGCGCACGCGCAGGACACGGGCGAGCAGGTTGCGAGCCTGCTCGAACGGCCAGGCCTTGGCGTCGCGGGCGGTGTGGGAGAGACCTTCAAACATGCCCGGCGGTATAGGCGCTGAGGCCCGGGGGTCAAGGAAGGGGCTTACCCGAGCGCCTTCGCCGCCATCCCGCCGCCGAACCAGATCTGCCAGCCGGCCACCTCCAGCCAGTGCAGCAGCACCGCCGGCCACAGCGATCCGGTGCGGTGGCGCAGGACCGCGCAGCTGAGGCCCAGCACCGCCGTCGTCGCCAGGAAGTCGGGCCGCAGGAAGATCGGCGCGGCTTCACGCATGAAGGTCAGGCCTTCGAACAGGTGCCAGCCGACAAAGACGGCGGTCGATAGCAGGATCGCCCGCCAGGCCGTCCGGTCTTCATCCCGGCCAGGAACGAGCAGGCCGCGGAAGACCAGCTCCTCGCCCAGGGCCGGCACGACGATGGCCAGGGGCAGCGACCACATCAGCGCCGGCCAGTCGGCGGCCGTCGGTCGCAGGAATCCGCCCCACAGTCCGATGATCAGTTCCACCGACAGCGCCACCGCGCCGACGACGACCGTCAGCCCCCAACCCCGGCCTGACGGCCAGGTGGTCAGCGAGGTCCGGACCCGTACGAGAAGGCGGCGCGGTTGCATCGCACGCTGTTTGGTCCAAGCTTAGTCCGCCCTCAAGGGCATCCTCGGGGAGGGGAAAATGGAACCGCTGCCGATCACCGCCGCGCTGGCCGGCTTCGCCGCGCTGTTTCTCGTGCTGCTCAGCTTTCCGATCGCCAATCACCGCCGCGCCAACAGGCTCAGCACGGGCGACGGCGGCGACGAGGCGTTCAACCGCCGGGTTCGCGCCCAGGCCAACTTCGTCGAATACACGCCCCTGGCGATCATCGTCATCGGCTTGCTGGAAGCGAGCGGCTTTCCGCAGATGTGGGTCTGCGGGCTCGCCGCCGCCCTCGCCGCGGCGCGGGTCCTGCATGCCATCGGCCTGGTCTGGAACGTCATCATCGGCCGGATGCTGGGCGCGATCCTGACCATCCTGGTGCTGCTGCTCGGCGGCGGCGCGCTGGTGTTCCACACGTTCGTGGGCGCCTAGGGCTCGAACAGGCTGTCCTCGGGCAGGTCTCGTTTCTTCTTGCGCGGCCGCTCGCGCATCACGCCCGGGTAGCCCTTCAGCGGCGACAGCGGCTCGCCGGTCCAGGTCCAGTCGGCCTGTTCGCGCAGGTTCATGTGGTAGCGCGGCTCACGCCCGGTGCGGCTTTCGAACAGCGCCCGCGGGATGTTGATCATCTTCGGCGAGTGGCTGCGCTCGTAGAACAGGGGCGTGCCGCAACGCCTGCAGAAACTGCGGCTCGCGCCCCGCTCCGCCTCCTCGTAGCGGCTGATCGCGTCCTCGCCGGCCAGCATCCGGAAGCGGCTCTTCCAGCTGCCCACGTAGGTGGCGTAGGCGGCGCCCTGGGCGTGACGGCTGGCTTGCGAATGGTCGTGCCAGGCCCAGACGGCGGGTACGTCGATCTCGAATCGCACCGCGCCGCAGACGCAGCCGCCTTCGGCCTGGACGGCGGACTTCCTGGCGGGCGCGGCGGCGGGCTTGGGCATGGGCGGCTAGGCGGCCTCGCGGCGCTCTTCGGGGTCAACGTCGGTCAGCACCGCCGTCACGCCGAGATCGCCGGTGACGTTGCCGATGGTGCGGAAGATGTCCGGGATCACCTCGACAGCGAGCAGAATCGGCAGCACGTCGACCGGAACCCCGAGCGCCAGGCAGATCGGGGCCATGCTGGCGAAGAACGAGATCTGGCCCGGCAGGCCAACGGCGCTGACGCTGACCGCGAAGGCCACGAAGACCGCGCCGATCATGTGCGCGACGCTGGGCTCGATGCCGTAGAGGTGGGCCACGAAATAGGCGACGGCCAGGTTGGCGACCGGGCTGGTCAGGCGGAACACCGCCACCGCCAGAGGCAGGATGAGGCCGGTGACCCGCGAGGGGATCTTCAGGTCGTCCTTGGCCCGCTCGATCATCGCCGGCAGGCAGGCGAGCGAGGACTGGGTGCTGATGGCCAAAGCCTGGACCGGCGCCACGGCGCCGGCGAACTCGCGCACCGAGACGGGCCCGCCCGTGGCGCGGCGCGCGGCGACGAGGATGTAGGGCAGGATCGAGATGCCCAGGGTCACGCCCGACACCACGATCACATACTGCAACAGCACCCCGGCCGCCCCGAGCCCGGCCCTCAGGCCGACGCCGAGCGACAGCGCGAAGACGCCGAGCGGCGCCGCCCACAGCACCCAGCGGACGATCACGATCATGGCGTCGGCGATCGCCTGGAACACCGTCGTCAGCGGCTCGCGCAGACTCTCCGGCAGCCGGGTGGTGGCGAGCCTCATGTCCCGCCCCCAGCCGGCACCGCCGCCGCCCGGTGCCGTCCACATCACCCGTAGCATCGTCCTGCCGACGCCCGCCGTTCGGCTCATCCTCCAGGTAGCGATGAAACAGCGCCACCGCGCGCATCAAGTGATCCGGGCGGCGATCCACGAAGTACTGTCGGCGTTGGGCTTGCGCGATGTTGTACGCGAGC
>JAZJXN010000182.1:33441-34699 GCA_040390885.1 Pseudomonadota bacterium
CGGGTGGTGGCGAAACCGAGGAACAGGCCGAACACGACCAGCGGCAGGATGGCGTCGTCGGCGGCGGCCTTGATCGGATTGGCGGGGGCCAGCGACTTGATCCAGTCGGCGAAGCCCGGCGCGGCCGTGGCCACGGCGTCTGATGCGCCAGCCCCGGCGCGCAGCGCGGCGGCGCCGGCGGGGTCGACCGGCCAGATCGCCAGCACCCCCTCGGTCGCCAGGGTCGCGTAGACGCCGGCGATGACGAGCAGGATCGAGAACAGGATGATCCCGCGCACCGCCAGCTTGCCGGTCGCGGCCGCGTCGGTGACCGAGGCGACGCCGATGACCAGCAGCGAGAAGACCAGCGGCACGATGGTCATGCGCAGCAGGTTCAGCCACAGCCCGCCGATGGCCTCGACGCCCTCGGTGACGCTCCTGACGCCGGCGTCGCCCCAGGCGCCGACGGCAGCCCCCGCAAGGAGGCCCAGAGCCAGGGCGAGCAGGACGCGGACGCTGAGCGATCGGAGCATGGAGGTTTCCTGACGTGCGCGGTGATCCTGCGGCGCCGGCCGCCGATCGACAATCGCCGCCGGGCCGCATTCCATCGGCGGCGGGCGCAGGAATTCGGCGCTCCGCCCCAGAATCCGTGCGCGCTGGCGAGCCGCGCCGCCGACAGGCTAGGGTCCGGTCACCGCAGCGATGAGTCGCCGATGACCGACAATCCCGCCCTGCCCTGCCCGCCGATCGACGCCGGCATCCTGACCGGCCGCACCGTCGACCTGGAGCGGCTCGACGTCGTCCGTCACGGGACCGCGCTGTGGCGGGCGATCGGCCATGACGCGGCCCTGTGGACCTGGATCCCGTCAGGCCCGTTCGCGGACGAGACCGAATTCCGCAGCTGGCTCATCGATCGCGGCGATCGCGCCACCCAGGCGCTGTACGCGGTCATCGACAAGGCCGGCGCCGAACCGGCGCCCGCCGGCCTCTACATGGCGCTGAGCATCAACGAGGATCAGGGGACGACCGAGGTCGGACTGAACCTGGGCCCGGCCCTGAGCCGCAAGGTCGGTGGCACCGAGGCCTTCTTCCTCCTCGTCGACGACATCATGAGCAAGGGCTACCGCCGCGTGGAATGGCGCTGCACGCCCGAGAACGAAGCGTCCAGCCGGGCGGCGGCGCGGCTCGGCTTCACGCTCGAAGGCGTCCTGCGCCAGACCCACTGGCTGAAGGGCGGAAACTGGGACACCGAGGTCCATGCCATCCTCGACCGCGACTG
>JAZJXN010000182.1:34709-38766 GCA_040390885.1 Pseudomonadota bacterium
TCCGCGCGCGGCTGGCGGGGTGGTTGGCGGCGGAGAACTTCGACAGCGAGGGTCGTCAGATCAGGCCGCTGGGCGACTTCTGATCTCACACAGGTTGATCACGGCCGGAGCGAAGCGGAGCCGGGCCCCAGCCTCGCGGCGCCGGCCCTGGGTCCCGGATCGCCTGCGGCGTCCGGGATGACGACCTTCTAGAAGGTCACGGCGGCGGGCGTCTGCATGTCGCGCCCAAAACAAAACGGCCTCCGGTTAGGGAGGCCGTTGCAGGTCAGTTCAGATTTCGACGTCTTGTCGTCTGGCGTTCGAGGTCGTCGAGACTCCGCCGGGCCTGGCTTTCGGGGGAGGAGATCAGGCCCGGCGGAGTGTTGCGCCGCGGGGTCAGACCGCGGCGCCAACGACAGCGCCGAAGTTCACGGCGGCCAGGACGACCAGAACCGGGAGGGCGGCGAGGAAGAGGCTGGCGAAGGAGCTCAGCTTGTTCACGGAGTGGGTCATGGTCTTGTCCTCAGATCGGTGGAGCGCGGCGGGCCGCGTCCGGTGATGAGGGTGTAGCGAATACTTGCCGGGAACTCCCGTTAAGTTCGCGTCATGACCAATGTTTAAGCTTATGAACTCGCGTTAAGAGTATTACGCCTGGGTAATGATCCGCGAGGACCTCAGCTCTTCGGTTCGGTGGGCGTGACCAGGAAGTGGCCGCGCAGGGCGGCGATCGGCGCGGCGCGCTTGTCCTGCCAGGCCTCGACATGGACGTTGGCGATGCGGCGGCCGACCTTCTTGATCTCGGCGCGGGCGTAGGTGGTCAGCGGCCGGCCAGAGCGCAGGTACTCGATCGAGACGTCGATCACGCGCGGCTGGCGCGCCGTGCCCTCGGTCAGCAGCAGCTGCGCCAGGGCGGTCATCTCCATGAAGGCGCCGAGCACGCCGCCGTGGATAGCGGGCAAAACCGGATTGCCGACGATATGCTGGCCGAACGGCAGGATGGCGGTCATCTCGTCGCCGGCCAGTTCGATCCTCATGCCGAGGAACTGGGCGTAGGGGATACGGGCCAGCAGGTCCTGGACGCTCTCGGTGGGGTCGCTCATTTGCGGTCCTTCCGCGCCTTGAGGTTGGCGCCGAAGCCGCGGCCGCCGCTGGAATCGAGCATGAAGGCCGCCTGGGCCGCCGCCACCGGATCCTCGGGGTCGTCGTCGTAGGCCACCGCCCGCACAAAGGCGACCGAGCGGGTCACCTTGTAGCAGTGGGCCTTGGCGTAGATGTCCTGCCCGACCTTGGCCGGCCGCATGTAGTCGATGCGCAGGTCGAGAGTGGCGATGGTCTTGAACTCGGTCAGTCCGGTGTGCACCGCCTGGCCGCAGGCGTGGTCGAGCAGGGTGGTGACGACGCCGCCGGCGATGACCCCGGTCTCGGGATCACCGATCAGCTTCTCGTCGTAGGGCACCTTGAGGACGGCGCCGGTCTTGTCGAGCGAGACCGTCTCGAGCTTCAGGGCCATCGCCTGGGGACTGCCCTGGTTCATGCCCTGGACGAAGTTGCGCATCGCATCGAGATGATCATCACTCATGCGTCCGGTTTAGCTGCGGCGCGTTCCTATATCCAGATGGTGAAACCCCAGGCCCTTCTCTGCCCGAAGCCCGCCGGCCTCTATTGCCCGCCCGGCGACTTCTACATCGATCCCGTGCGTCCGGTCGCCCGGGCCGTGATCACCCATGGCCACGCCGATCACGCGCGCGCCGGCCACGACCATGTCCTGGCCACGCCCGAGACCCTGGCGATCATGGCGGCCCGCTACGGCGAGGATTTCGCCATCGGCCGCCAGCCCGTGCGCTACGGCGAGACCGTCAACCACAACGGCGTCGAGGTCAGCCTGGTCCCGGCCGGGCATGTGCTCGGCTCGGCCCAGGCGGTTGTCCGCTGGCAGGGCCTGACCATCGTCGTCTCCGGCGACTACAAGCGGCGCCGCGACCCGACCTGCCCGCCGTTCGAACCCGTGCCCTGCGACGTGTTCGTGACCGAGGCCACGTTCGGCCTGCCGGTGTTCCGGCATCCGGACGCGGCGGACGAGGTCGCCAAGCTGCGCAAGTCTGTCGAGCAGTTTCCCGAGCGCACCCACCTCGTCGGCGCCTACGCGCTGGGCAAGGCGCAGCGGGTCATCAAACACCTGCGCGAGGGCGGCTACGACAGGACCATCTATGTTCACGGCGCCATGCAGCGCCTCAACCAGCTCTACCAGGACCACGGGATCGATCTCGGCCCGCTCGAGTACGCCGGCGAGAGCAAGGCCAGGAACCAGCTTCCAGGCGAGATCGTGATGTGCCCGCCCTCGGCCCTGGCCAGCGCCTGGAGCCGTCGCTTCGCCGATCCGATCAGCGCCTTCTGCTCGGGTTGGATGCGGGTCCGCGCCCGAGCCCGGCAGCGGGCCGTCGAACTGCCGCTGGTGATCTCCGACCACGCCGACTGGGACGAGCTTACCGACACCCTCGAGGAGCTGCATCCGCAGGAGGTCTGGATCACCCACGGTCGCGAGGAGGCGCTGCTGCGCTGGTGCGAACTGCGCGGTCAGTCCGCCCGCGCCCTGGCTCTGGTCGGCTACGACGACGACGAGGACGATTGAGCACTTCCGTTCGCATCGACGGGCTAGGTCAGACGCGCCGCGTCGCCTAAGAAGGCAGACTCCCGAAACGACGAAAGCGGACCTTCCTCGACAATGCGGCCGACCCTGAACGACTACCTGACCGAGCAAGCCGTCTCCGAAGGCCTGACCGAGGTGATCTCGCGCATGGCCGACGCCTGCGCCGCCATCAGCCGCGCCGTCGCCGCCGGGGCCATCGCCGACCAGCTCGGCTCGGCCGGCCAGGAGAATGTCCAGCAGGAAGAGCAGAAGCAGCTCGACGTCATCACCAACGACATGCTGCTCGACGCCTACGCGCGCACCCCCTGGGTGGCCGGCGTGGCGTCCGAGGAGATGGAGACCTTCGTCGCCTCGTCCGTGACGCCCAACGACGGCGCCTTCCTGGTGCTGTTCGATCCGCTCGACGGCTCGAGCAACGTCGACGTCAACGTCTCGGTCGGGACCATCTTCTCGGTGCAGGCCTCGCCCGCCGCCGGCCGCGCCCTCGTCGAGGCCGACTTCCTGCAGCCCGGCCGGGCCCAGGTGGCTTCGGGCTACGCCCTCTATGGCCCGCAGACGATGCTGGTTCTGACCGTGAAGCAGGGCGTCGTCGGCTTCACGCTCGATCCGGACAGCGGCGCCTGGCTGCTGACGCATCCGGCGATGACCATCTCGCGGACGACCAAGGAGTTCGCGATCAACATGTCCAACATGCGCCACTGGGCGCCCGGCGTGCGCGGCTACATCGAGGGCTGCCTGGCCGGCGAGACCGGTTCGCGGGCCAAGAACTTCAACATGCGCTGGATCGCCTCGATGGTCGCCGACGTCCACCGCATCCTCGTCCGCGGCGGGGTCTTCATGTACCCGGCCGACGCCCGCGATCCGTCCAAGCCCGGCAAGCTGCGGCTGATGTACGAGGGCAACCCGATGGCGCTGCTGGTCGAACAGGCCGGCGGCAAGGCCGGCGACGGCAAGACCGACATCCTCGACATCGTGCCCACCGGCCTGCACCAGCGGATCGCTGTGGTCCTCGGCTCGGCCGAGGAAGTCGAGCTGGTCACCGCGGCCGGCTAACCCTTCATCCAGTCCGCGAATTCAGCGGCGTGGTCCGGATGCCAGCGCGACAGCGCCGGCCGGTTTCGCGCGATATCGGCCGCGTTCCAGGCGATGCGGCGGGCGTCGATCTCGGCCGTGGTCTCGTTGTCCGGGCAGAGGATGTAGAAGTCGCCGGCCGCCAGGGCCGCGACCATGCGCTCGACCACCTGGTCCGACGTCCAGGCCGAGGGCGGCTTCTGCGGAATGCGCTTCTGGATCATGCCTGTGTAGGTGAAACCCGGGATGAGCAGGTGCGCGGTGACCTGGCCGCCATCGATGTTGCGCAGGCCATGCTGCAGGCTTTCGGTCAGCGACTTCACCGCCGCCGCGGACTTGTTCAGCAGCGCCTGTTCGTCG
>JAZJXN010000182.1:38776-45550 GCA_040390885.1 Pseudomonadota bacterium
ACCGCCGCCTTGGTGGCGTTGTAGGCCGGATCGCCGGGCGGGTTGGTGATGCCCTGCTTGGAGCCGGTGTTGACGATCCGGGCCGGCGCGCCCTGATCGACCATGGCCTGGGTGAAGGCCTGGACCCCGTGGACGACGCCCCAGAGATTGACGTCGAAGGTCTGCTTCCAGGCGTCGAGCGCCCCGAACGGCTGCGAGCCGAAGCCGCGGCCGGCGTTGTTCATCAGCAGGGCGACGTCGCCGAAGCGGCTGAACACGTCCTGCTGCAGCGCCTGAACCGCCGCGAAGTCGGTGACGTCGAGGTGCTGCGCCTCGACCGTCCCGCCCAGCGCCGCCGTGCCCGACGCCGCCTCGGCGAGACCCTCGGCCACGTCGGTCATCACCACCGTCATGCCCGCCGCCGCGCAGTAGCGCGCCGCCGCCAGTCCGATGCCGCTGGCGGCCCCGGTGATCACCGCCGTGCGGCCGGCGTGGAAGATGGGATTGTCGGACATCGTGCTCTCCGTGAAACGGGGGATCGGCCAAGTGTATCGGAAGCCGTCCCGCGCCGTCGCCTTCGACGGCGCCGGCATGAGGAAGGCCGCCGATCAGATCCACGACTGATCGGGCGCCGGCCCCCGAATGCGCCACCCCGAGCGCATCTCGTCAGCGAGGAAGTAGCCGGACTCTTCGGGCATCCACCGATCGAGTTCAGCCGTCGCCGCAATGGTGTCGAGAATGCCGCCGGGCGCGTAGAGCAGCCAGGGGGCGGAAGGGTCGGATAAGCGCACAAGCCTTACTATCATCGGCGTGAAAACGGCCCCGCCCTCCCCGCCGTTCCCGCTCTTGCGGCGACGGACGAGAGGTTTTTGCGCGGTTACCGACCCGGGATTGCGGGCTGCGGCGCCGCAACCGGCGACCTCGACCCCGCCGAAGAGCGAGAGGTTTCATCCCCCTGAGCAACCTCGGGGCCATGCATTACATTCATCAACGATGCGCGCCTTCGCCCGCCTGCTGGACGGCCTGTCGTACACCGCCTCGCGGAATGCGAAGCTGCGTCTGGTGCGCGACTTCCTGGCCGAACAGCCCGATCCGGACAGAGGCTGGGCCCTGGCGGCCCTGACGGGGAACCTGAGCTTCTCGGCGGCCAAGCCGGCCGCGATCCGCAAGGCGGTCGAGGCGCGGATGGATCCGGTGCTGTTCCGCTGGTCCTACGACTATGTCGGCGACCTCGCCGAGACCGTGGCCCTGGTCTGGCCGGCCCGGCCCGGCGCCAACCGCGAGCCGGAGCTGTCGGAAGTGGTCGAGGCCCTGCGCACGGCCACCCGGGCCGAGGTGCAGCCGCTGATCGAGCGCTGGCTCGATGCGCTGGACCCGGACGGGCGCTGGGCGCTGCTCAAACTGCTGACCGGCGGTCTTCGCGTGGGGCTTTCGGCGCGGCTGGCCAAGCAGGCCTGCGCCGACCTCGGCGGCGTAGAGGCCTCGGAGGTCGAGGAGGTCTGGCACGCGCTGGCGCCGCCGTACGAGGACCTGTTCGCCTGGCTGGAGGGCCGCTCCGAACGGCCCAGCGCCGACAATCCCGGCCGCTTCCGGTCGGTGATGCTGGCCCAGCCGATCGACGAAGCGGTCGATTTCGGCAAGCTCGACGCGGCGGACTATGCCGCTGAGTGGAAGTGGGACGGCATCCGCGTCCAGGCAGTCAGCGAGCGCGGCGAGAAGCGGCTCTACACCCGCACCGGCGACGACATCAGCCACACCTTCCCGGACGTGCTCGAGGCGATGACCTATGAGGGCGCGCTCGATGGCGAACTGCTGGTGTTGCGCGACGGCGCCCTGGCCAGCTTCGGGGATCTGCAGCAGCGCCTGAACCGCAAGACCGTCGACGCCAAGATGCTCAAGGCCTACCCGGCAGGGATCCGCGCCTATGACCTGCTGCTCGACGGCGAGGAAGACTTACGCAGCCTTTCCTTTGCGGAAAGACGAAAACGCCTCGAAATCTTCGTTTCGAGCATCAAAAGCCCGCGAATTGACCTCAGCCCGCTACAGCCGTTCGAGAGCTGGGGACAACTTGCGGCCCTGCGCGCCGATCCGCCGGCGGACGACCCGGCCCTGTCCGAAGGGCTGATGCTGAAGCGCTGGGACAGTCCCTACGAGGCCGGTCGACCCAAGGGGCCGTGGTTCAAGTGGAAGCGCGACCCGCACCTGATCGACGCGGTGCTGATGTACGCCCAGCGCGGACACGGCAAGCGGTCGAGCTTCTACAGCGACTACACCTTCGGGGTCTGGCGCGAGGACGCCAACGGCGACCGCGCCCTGACGCCGGTCGGCAAGGCCTATTTCGGCTTCACCGACGAGGAGCTGAAGCAACTCGACAAGTTCGTGCGCGACAACACCCTCGAACGCTTCGGCCCGGTCCGGTCGGTCAAGGCGAACCGCGACTTCGGCCTGGTGCTCGAGGTGGCGTTCGAGGGGCTGCAGCGCTCGACGCGCCACAAGAGCGGCGTCGCCATGCGCTTCCCGCGCATCCACCGGATCCGCTGGGACAAGCCGGCGCGGGAGGCGGATGTGCTGGAGACGCTCGAGAAGATGCTGGACTAGCTTCCCGTGACCGATCGCCAGGCGACGTAGGCGGCGGTGGCCAGGACCATGACGGCGAACACCCGGCGCGCGACCGAGGCCCTGCTCGCCAGCATACGCGCCAGCGGTGTGCCGGCCAGCGTTCCCAGGGCGCCGCCGACGATCAACAGGGTGAAGACCGTCCAGTCGATCAGACCGGAGACCGCGTAGCTGGCGCTGGTCGCGCCGCCGAACAGGGCCACCGAGACCAGCGAGGAGGCGGCGGCGTTGGCCAGTGTCATGCCCGTCGCCGCCATCAGCCCCGGCGCGATCAGGAAGCCGCCGCCGATGCCGAAGAAGCCCGCCGCCAGGCCCACGCCGAGCCCGACCGGCGCGAGCTTGAGCGTCATCGACGGGGTCAGATGGACGCCGGGGTCGCCCTCGCCTCGCTTCGGCAGCAGCATCGACAGGGCGACAAGCGCCATGGCGGCCGCGAACCAGATCATCAGCAAGCCGCCGTCTACGCGCTGGGCGAGTTGCGCGCCGCCGAGGGCCCCCGCCAGCCCGGCTCCGCCGAAGACCAGGGCGCAGGGCCATTTGACCCGGCCGGCCCGGGCCTGGGTCGCCAGGCCGGCCAGGGCGTTGACCGCCACCGCCGCCGCCGAGGTGCCGATGGCGACGTGCGGGTCGCGAATGCCCACGACATAGAGAAGCAGCGGCGTCGCGAGCACCGACCCGCCGCCGCCGAACACCGTCAGCAGCAGGCCGATGACGGCCCCGCCGACGAGAGCGGCGACCGTGGGCCAGATATCCAGGCTCATGACGTCACGCAGCCCGCCGGTTCCACGGCGCGAGCGCCAGGATCCGGGCCATGCCGCAGAAGCCGGTCGCCCCGGCCAGGGCCAGGCCGCCGCCGACGACGGCGGAAAGGCCGAAGAAGGCCGGATGAATGGCCAAGCCCAGAAGCACGCCGGTCAGGACGAGGCACCCGGCGACGATCTGCACCTGGCGCATCATCTCCAGCGGGGCCGAACGGTTCTCCTCGACCGGTAGCCCGGCCTGACGCCAACCGTCGAGCCCGCCTTCCATCACGAAGGCCTCGCCCTCGACGCTGGCGGCGAGGCGGTCGCAGTTCGCACCGGTCCTCATGCCGCTGCGGCAGGTGAAGACGACGTCGCGGCCGGGTGAAAGCTGCAGATGCGCCGCCTCGAACGCCGACAACGGCCGAGGAAGCGCGCCTTTCACATGAGCGCGGGCGAATTCATCGGCTTCGCGGATATCGATCAGGACGGCGCGGCCGGCCTTGAGACGGGCGGCGACGTCAGCGGGCGCCAGGGGGGTCAGACGGCTGGTCATGGCTATTCCTCGTGTCCGGGGGACAGAAGATCTCCGCGAGCGTCTCCACCACCCGCACCGCGGCCGGCTCGGCGATCCGGTACCGGATGGTCTGGCCTTCGCGGCGGGTCGCCACGATCGCCTCCTCCCGCAGCACCGCGAGGTGTTGCGAGAGGGCGGACTGCGAAAGGCCGACACGGGGCAGAAGCTCCCCGACCGACAACTCGCCATCCACCAACTGGCACAGGATCATCAGCCGCCGCTCGTTGGCGAGCGCACGCAGGAGCCTTGCGGCTTCGCCGGCGCTGGCCTCGAAACGGGTGATGTCGAAGTTCGCGAGATCGAACATGATCGCCATATATGCGATATTGCTACTTTAGCAAGTACTAATATATATGAGCCATCCAAACGGAGGCTCACGCCATGACGCCGAACGTACAGGCCTTCTTCGACAAGGCCACCAACACCGTCACCTATCTGGTCATCGATCCCGCGACCCGGATCGCCGCCATCGTCGACCCCGTGCTAGACTTCGACCCGAAGGCGGCGCGGGTCTCGACCGGCTCGGCCGATGCGCTGCTCGCGGCCGTGCAGGACCAGGCCCTCTCCCTGGCGTGGATTCTCGAGACCCACGCTCACGCCGACCATCTCTCCGCCGCCGACTACATCCGGGCCAAGACAGGGGCCAAGGTGGTGATCGGCGCGGAAATCCGCACCGTGCAGCGCACCTTCGGCGAGCTGTTCGAGGCCGAGGCCGATGGCCGTGTCTTCGACAGGCTGATCGCCGAGGGCGAGACCCTGGCGCTGGGTGAGCTCGCCATTGAGGTTCTGCATACGCCCGGGCACACGCCGGCCTGCGTGACCTATCACATCGGCGACGCCGCCTTCGTCGGCGACACGCTGTTCATGCCGGACTACGGCACGGCCCGGGCCGACTTTCCCGGCGGCGACGCGGCGACCCTCTTTCGCTCGATTCAGCGGATCCTGGCGCTGCCGGCGGAGACGCGGATCTTCGTGGGCCACGACTACCTGCCGACCGGCCGCGACCACTTCCTGTGGGAGACCACGGTCGCCGACGAGCGCGCGCGAAACATCCATGTCCACGAGGGCGTCGGCGAAGCCGCGTTCGTAGCCATGCGAGAGGCGCGGGACGCGACGCTCGCCGCCCCGCCCCTGATCCTGCCGTCGCTGCAGGTGAACATCCGCGCCGGCGCCCTGCCGGAAGCCTCGGCCAAGGGACGGATATTTCTGAAGCTGCCGGTCAACGCGCTCTAGCGGGCGCTACCCGTTGAAGCCCGTCACCGCGGCGATGATCGTGGCCTGCGTCGCCTCGTCCATATAGGGGTGCATCGGCAGGGCGAGCACGGTCTCGGCCAGGGCCTCGGTGACGGGGAGACCGCCGGCGCCGCGCGGGAAGTGGGCGTAGGGCTCCTGCACATGCATCGGCACCGGATAGTAGACCGCTGTCGGCACGCCCTGGGTCTTGAGGTGGGCGGCGAGGCCGTCGCGGTTCTCGTGCTGGATCACATACTGGGCCCAGACCGAAACGCCGCCCGCGATCACGGTCGGCGTCGACAGCACCGAGCCCTTCAGCCCCTCCGCATACCGGTCGGCCACGACCTGGCGCATGGCGATCTCGTCCGGGAAGATGGCGAGCTTCTCGATCAGGACGGCGGCCTGGATCGTGTCCAGCCGCGAGTTCATGCCGATGCGGGCGTTCAGGTACTTGGACTCGTGCTCGAAGACGCGGCCGTTTAGGTCGGCCGCGACCGCCTTGCCGTGCACCCGGAAGCTGTCCATCAGATCCCAGAGGGCCTGGTCCTTGACGATCACCGCGCCGCCATCGCCGTAGCAGCCGAGCGGCTTGGCCGGGAAGAAGCTGGTGGTGGCCACGTCCGCCCAGTGGATCGGGTGCTTGCCGTCCAGGGTGCAGCCGAAGCCCTGGGCCGAGTCAGAGATCAGCTTGAGGCCGTGCCGGTCGCAGATCGCGCGCAGGGCGGGATAGTCGGCGGGCTGGCCGAACAGGTCGACGGCGATGACGACGGCGGGCCGCAGCCTGCCTTCGGCCTTCACGTCCTCGATGGCGGCCTCCAGCCTGGCCGGATCGATGTTGAAGGTGTCCGGCAGCACGTCGACGAACACCGGGGTCGCCTCGACCCAGGGCACGACTTCCGGCGTCGCCGTGAAGGTGAATGAGGGACAGAAGACGGCGTCGCCGGCGCCCACTCCCCAGGCCATCAGCGGCAGCGCGATGGCATCGGTGCCATTGGCGCAGCTGAGCGCCAGCGGGGCCTGGCCGAAGGCGGCCAGCTCGGCCTCGAACTGCCGGACCTCGGGTCCCATCACATAGCCGCCGTGGTTGAGGACTCTGGCGATGGCCACGTCGAGACGGTCGCGAATCCGGCGCTGCTGCGCGGCGAGGTCGATGAAGGCGATGCTCATGAGCGCGCTCCTAAAGGGCGGCGTCGGGGTTTTCGACACAAACCCTGTAACCGGTTGTTGCGCCGCAACGCCCCGGGAACCCGCCAAGCGGCGTTTCCGTTGACGAACGGGGGCTCAACCAGCCATGCCAGTCTGAATGAACACTCTGCCCAAGGCGGTCGATCCGCAACTGATCCAGCACTTCACCGCCGGCGAGGCGATGCTCACCCGGCTGGGCGACGTCGCCGGCAAGCTCGCCGTGAACCTGGTCGGCGCGGCCATCATCCTGATAATCGCCATCTGGGTGTCCGGCTGGGCCTCGACCTTCGTCCAGAAGGCCATCGGCCGGCTGCACACCTCGCGTCATCCGCCCGACCCGACGCTGCAGACGTTCGTCGGCTCGGTGGTCCGCTTCGGCGTTCTGGCCATGGGTCTTGTGGCCGTCCTGCAGCAGCTGGGCGTTCAGGCGACCTCGATCATCGC
>JAZJXN010000182.1:45560-53919 GCA_040390885.1 Pseudomonadota bacterium
CTGGCCATCGGCCTGGCGCTGCAGGGCGCGCTGTCGAACATCGCCGCCGGGGTCATGATCCTGATCTTCCGGCCCTACCGCGTCGGCGACATGATCGAGAGCGCCGGGCGCAAGGGCACGGTCAAGGCGCTGGACCTGCTGGTCACGGAGCTGGCGACGCCCGACAACATCAAGGTGGTGATCCCCAACGGCAAGGTCTTCGGGGACGTGATCCTCAACTACAGCACCCACCGCCGCCGGCGAGTCGACGTGCTGTTCAAGGTGCCGCTGGCGGCCGACATCGTCACCGTGCTGCAGAAGCTCCGCGAGCGGGTCGAGACCGACACGCGCGTGCGCAAGGATCCGCCGCCGCTGATCGAGGTCATCGACCTGACCGAGGTCTTCGCCCAGGCCGCCATCCGGGTATGGGTGGCCAAGGAGGACGTGGCGGCGGTCAACACAGACCTGATGCTGGCCGCCCACCTGTTGTCCGAGGACCCGGAACGCGAACTCGCGCCGCCGCGGCCGTCGAGCGTCAAGGACCAGTCCGCGCCGATCCCCGACAAGCCGCACCTCAACCTGAAAGCGCTTGCTCGAGGTCGGCGATCAGGTCCGAAACGTCCTCAATCCCCACCGAAAGCCTGATCAGGGTATCGGAGATGCCGATCGCCGCGCGCTGCTCGGGCGGGATCGAGGCGTGGGTCATGATGGCCGGATGCTCGATCAGGCTCTCCACCCCGCCGAGCGACTCGGCGAGGGTGAACAGCTGGGTCCGCTCCAGCACCTTGCGGGCACGGGCGAGATCGCCGTCGATCTCGACGGAGATGATGCCGCCAAAGCCGTTCATCTGACGCCTGGCGAGCTCGTGCTGCGGATGGCTGGCGAGGCCCGGGTAGATGACCCGCTTCACATCCGGGCGCGCCTCCAGCCACTCCGCGATCTTCAGCGCGCTCTGGCAGTGGCGCTCCATGCGCAGCGCCAGAGTCTTGAGGCCGCGCAGGGCGAGGAAGCTGTCGAACGGGCCGGAGATGGCCCCCAGCGCGTTCTGCAGGAACTTCATCTGGTCGGCGATCTCGGCGTTCTCGCCGACCGCCACCACGCCGCCGACCATGTCGGAGTGTCCGTTCAGGTACTTGGTCGTCGAGTGCAGCACCAGATCGAAACCGTGCTCCAGCGGACGCTGGACGTAGGGGCTGGCGAAGGTGTTGTCAGCGACGCTGATCAGGCCATGGGCCTTGGCGATCTGCGCGATCGCGGCCAGGTCGACCAGCCTCAGGGTCGGGTTGGTCGGCGTCTCGACCCAGATCATCCTCGTCTCGGGACGGATCGCGGCCGTCACCGCGTCGAGGTCTGCGAGATCGACGAAGCTGAAGTTCAGTCCGCCCGTGCGCTTCTTGACCCGCTCGAACAGCCGGTAGCTGCCGCCGTAGAGGTCGTCGCTGGCGATGACGTGGGCGCCGCTGTCGAGCAGCTCCAGCGTCGTCGCCGCCGCCGCCAGGCCCGAGGCGAAGGCGAAGGCCGCGGTCCCGCTTTCGAGATCGGCCACGCAGCGTTCGAACGCGAAACGGGTCGGGTTCTGGCTGCGCGCGTACTCGAAGCCCTTGTGCACGCCCGGGCTCTCCTGGGCGTAGGTCGAGGTGGCGTAGATCGGCACCATCACCGCGCCGGTCAGCGGGTCGTGGCTCTGGCCGCCGTGGATGGTGCGGGTGGCGAAGGCGAGGCGGTTCTTGCCATCAGTCGTCATCAGGAAGCGGTCCGGCGCAGGTGGTTGATAAGATCGACCTTGGTGATCAGTCCCACCAGCTTGTCACCATCCACGACGACGGCCACCTGGTCGCGATCAAATACCGGTGTGAGGTTTTCTAGCGGCTCGCCGACCTGGAGGGTGTGGACGTCGCGGGTCATGGCCGCGGCGACCTTCTGGCCGAAACGGTCGGCGCGCCCTTCGCGAGCGCCGACACTGGCGAGGATGTCGCTCTCGTCGAGGATCCCGACCAGCTTGCCGCCATCGACCACCGGCAGCTGGCTGATGTCGGCGGCGCGCATGCGGTTGTAGGCGGTCAGCAGGCTGTCGTCCGGGCCGGTGGCGATGACGCCGCCTTCGGAGAAGTCGCGGGCGATCAGATCGCGCAGGTCGCCGTACTGGGTCCGCTCCTCGAAGCCGTGGGCGGCGACCCACATGTCGTTGAACATCTTGGTCAGGTACTTGCCGCCGGTGTCGCAGACCAGGCTGACGACGCGCTGGGGCTCGGTCTGCTCGCGGCAGTATTTCAGCGCCGCCGCCAGCAGGGTGCCGGACGAGGAGCCGGCCAGGATGCCCTCCTTCTCCAGCAGTTCGCGGGCGGTCTCGACGCTCTCGCGGTCGGTGATCTCGTAGGCCTTGGCGACCAGGTCCATCTGGGCGTTGTCGGGGATGAAGTCCTCGCCGATGCCCTCGACGATCCAGCTTCCGGCCTCGCCGTAGGTTCCGGTGTTGACGTAGTCGTAAAGGATCGAGCCCTTCGGATCGGCGAGGATCATCTTCGTTTTCGGCGAGTGCTTCCGGAAGTAGCGGCCGAGTCCGGTGAGCGTGCCGCCCGAGCCGACGCCGACGACCATGGCGTCGATGTCGCCGTCCATCTGGTCGAGAATCTCGGGGCCGGTTGTGGTCTCATGCGCGAGCGGGTTGGCCGGGTTCTCGAACTGGTTGACGAAGAAGCCGCCGGTCTGCTGGGCGATCGTCTGGGCCATGTCCTGGTAGTATTCGGGATGGCCCTTGCCGACGTCGGAGCGGGTGATGCGCACGTCCACGCCCATCGCCCGCAGATGCAGGATCTTCTCGCGGGCCATCTTGTCGGGCACCACCAGGATCAGCTTGAAGCCCTTCACGCTGGCGACCTGGGCGAGGCCGAGGCCGGTGTTGCCGGCCGTCGCCTCGACGACGGTCCCGCCCGGCTTGAGCCGACCGTCCTTCTCCGCCGCCTCGATCATGGACAGCGCGATGCGGTCCTTGATCGAACCGCCGGGATTCTGGTTCTCGAGCTTCAGGAACAGGCGGCACTTGCCGGTGTCGATGCGCGTGACCTCGACCATGGGCGTGTTGCCGATCAGGTCGAGCGAGGTGTGGGCTGCGCGCGGGAGGCTGCGGTCGGTCATGTCGGAGAGGTTTCCGCAAAGGAAAGGATTGCCCCCGACTTACCCGGGTTCAGGGCACAACGAAAGCCGGAGCCGGTGGGTTCACGAAACGTCCGTGCCCATCAGCGCCGTCAGACGCTCGGCCACCAGGGCCTCGAGATCGCCGCCCTGGTAGAGGAAACCCTGCACCCCGGCGCGCCGTGCGGCCTCCATGTCCGAAGGCTTGTCGCCGATCATGATCGCGTCGGCCGGGGCGATGCCGAAGTCGGCGAGAGCCTGGAGCAGCATGCCGGGATTGGGCTTGCGGTCAGGATGGTCGGCGATGCGGTAGTGCGGTTCGGCGGCGTCCTCATGGTGCGGCGCGAAGTAGATGCGGTCGATGCGCGCCCCGGCCGCGGCCAGCTGGCGGGCCATCTCCGCGTGGAAGTCGTGCATCTGCGCTTCGGTGTAGTAGCCGCGCCCGATGCCCGACTGGTTGGTGGCGATGACGGCCACGGCGCCGGCGGCATTGACCCGCGCCACCGCCGCCTTCGCGCCCGGCATCCATTCCAGCTTGTCGGGGTCGAAGCAGTAGCCGGTGTCGACATTGAGCACGCCGTCACGGTCGAAGATCACGGCAAAGCGACGCTGTACGCTCTCGGGCATCAGAAAATCTCTTTCAGGGCCGCGGATTCGTCGCCTTGCGCCCCCCTCCGCCCTCCCTTAAGTGCCGCCGCGAGAGGGCTCTCCGCAAGCCGCCTTTTTCGGCGCTGCGCACTGTTTTGCGAGGATGTCATCCTTGGCCTTGTTAGAGCCGGAGCTTGCGCGTTCCGACAGCAGACCGCTTGATGCGACCATGACCGCGCCGCTTTCGCACGCCCGCCTGACCCATCTCCAGCGCCTGGAAGCCGAAAGCATCCACATCATGCGCGAGGTGGTTGCCGAGGCCGAGCGTCCAGTGATGCTGTACTCGATCGGCAAGGACAGCGCGGTGATGCTGCACCTCGCCGCCAAGGCCTTCTATCCGAGCAAGCCGCCGTTCCCGCTGCTGCACGTCGACACCACCTGGAAGTTCCAGGCGATGTACGAGATGCGCGAGCGCATGGCCCAGGAACTCGGCTTCGAGCTGCTGGTCCACAAGAACCCCGAGGCCGAGGCCGCCGGCATCAACCCGTTCGACCACGGCTCGGCCCACACGGACCTGTGGAAGACCGAGGGCCTCAAGCAGGCGCTGGAGAAGTACGGCTTCGACGCGGCCTTCGGCGGCGCCCGCCGCGATGAGGAGAAGAGCCGCGCCAAGGAGCGGATCTTCTCGTTCCGCTCGGCCGAGCAACGCTGGGACCCCAAGAACCAGCGGCCCGAGCTGTGGAAGCTCTACAATGCGCGAAAGGCCAAGGGGGAGAGCATCCGGGTGTTCCCGATCTCCAACTGGACCGAGCTCGACATCTGGCAATACATCCACCTCGAGAACGTGCCGATCGTGCCGCTGTACTTCAGCGACGTCCGGCCGGTGGTCGAGCGTGACGGCAGCCTGATCATGGTCGACGACGACCGCTTCCGGCTCCGTGACGGCGAGACGCCGCAGATGAAGTCGGTGCGCTTCCGCACCCTCGGCTGCTATCCGCTGACCGGCGCCGTCGAGAGCACGGCCTCGACGCTTCCCGAAATCATCCAGGAAATGCTGCTCACCACCACCAGCGAGCGCCAGGGCCGGGCCATCGACCACGACCAGGCCGCCTCGATGGAGAAGAAAAAGCAGGAAGGGTATTTCTGATGAGCGCCCCCTTTCCTCGGATTGAAAAGGGCTGCGCCTGATGAGCGCCTACAAGCCCGCCGATCTCATCGAGACGGACATCGACGCCTATCTGCTTCAGCACCAGCACAAGTCGCTGCTGCGCTTCATCACCTGCGGCTCGGTCGACGACGGCAAGTCGACCCTGATCGGGCGGCTGCTCTATGACTCGAAGATGATCTTCGAGGACCAGCTGGCGGCCCTCGAGGCGGACAGCAAGAAGGTCGGGACCCAGGGCGGGGCGATCGACTTCGCGCTGCTGGTCGACGGTCTCGCAGCCGAGCGCGAGCAGGGCATCACCATCGATGTCGCCTACCGCTTCTTCGCCACCGACAATCGCAAGTTCATCGTCGCCGACACCCCCGGCCACGAGCAGTACACGCGCAACATGGTCACCGGCGCCTCGACCGCCGACGCGGCCGTGGTGCTGATCGACGCGCGCCGCGGCGTGCTGACCCAGACCCGCCGCCACAGCTACCTCGTCAACCTGCTCGGCATCCGCAAGATCGTCCTGGCGGTCAACAAGATGGATCTGGTCGGCTGGGACCGGAAGGTGTTCGACGACATCGTCGCCGAGTACAGCGCCTTCGCCGACCAGATCGGCCTGGCCGACTTCACCGCGATCCCGATGTCCGCCCTCGACGGCCAGAACATCACCGAACACAGCCTTGAGGCGCCCTGGTACGACGGCCCGCCGCTGATGCGCTGGCTGGAGACCATCGAGGTCGAAGACCACCTGCCCTCGCAACCGTTCCGTATGCCGGTGCAGTGGGTCAACCGGCCCAACCTCGACTTCCGCGGCTTCAGCGGCCAGATCGCCGCCGGCACCGTCAAGCCGGGCGACCGGATCAAGGTGCTGCCGTCCGGCCGCGAGAGCCGCGTGGCGCGCATCGTCGTGCTGCCGGGCGACCTCGACAGCGCCCAGGCCGGCCAGTCGGTGACCATCACCCTGACCGACGAGGTCGACGTCTCGCGCGGCGACGTGCTGGTCGCGGCCGACGATCCCTCGCCCGTGGCCAACCAGTTCGAGACCACCCTGGTCTGGATGGACGACGAGCCGATGCTGCCCGGGCGGCCCTATCTGCTGAAGATCGGCGCACAGACGGTCACCGCTTCGATCACCGAGCCCAAGTACCGGGTCCAGGTGAACACGCTCGAGCACATCGCCGCCAAGCGGCTGGAGCTGAACGAGATCGGCGTCTGCAACATCTCGCTCGACCGGGCGATCCCGTTCGAGGCCTACGAGACCAGCCGCGACCTCGGCGGCTTCATCCTCATCGACCGGCTGAGCAACCGCACCGTCGGGGCCGGGATGATCCACTTCGCCCTGCGCCGCGCCGACAACATCCACTGGCAGGCCACCGACGTTCACAAGGAAGCCCGCGCCGCCCAGAAGGGCCAGAAGGGCCGGGTCGTCTGGTTCACCGGCCTCTCGGGCGCCGGCAAGTCGACGATCGCCAACCTGGTCGAGAAGCGGCTGCACGCGCTCGGCAAGCACACCTACCTGCTCGACGGGGACAACGTCCGCCATGGCCTGAACAAGGACCTGGGCTTCACCGAGGAGGACCGGGTCGAGAACATCCGCCGGGTCGCCGAGGTCAGCAAGCTGATGGTCGACGCCGGGCTGATCGTGCTCACCGCCTTCATCAGCCCGTTCCGAGCCGAGCGCCGCATGGCGCGCGAGATGCTGGAGGACGGCGAGTTCGTCGAGGTCTACGTCGAGACGCCGCTGGCCGTCGCCGAGCAGCGCGACGTGAAAGGCCTCTACAAGAAGGCCCGCGCCGGCGACCTGAAGAACTTCACCGGCATCGACAGCCCGTATGAAGAGCCGGAGAACGCCGAGCTGACGGTCGACACGACAACGCTCTCGCCCGTCGAGGCGGCCGAGACGATCGTGGCCTGGCTGGAGCGGTAGGGACAGACACCACGGTGTCTGTCCCGCTCAACGCCTTCAGTTGATCCCGTTATATCCGCGGTACCACTCGACGAAGTTGCGGACGCCTTCCTCGACGGTGACGCGCGGCTTGTAGCCGACGACGCTGGCGAGATCCTGGACGTCGGCGACGGTGTCCGGCACGTCGCCCGGCTGCAGCGGCAGCATGTGCATGATCGCCTTGCGGCCCAGGCACTCTTCCAGAACCTCGATGTAGCGCAGCAGCTCGACCTGTTCCTCGGCGCCGATATTGAAGATCCGGTAGGGGCCGGACCCGCTCGTCGCGGGATCGGGGTTCATGCCGTCCCAGTCCGGGTTCTTGGTCGGCACGGTGTCGAGCGTGCGGATCACGCCTTCGACGATGTCGTCGATGTAGGTGAAGCTGCGGCTGTGCTTGCCGTGGTTGAAGACCTGGATCGGCTCGCCGGCGAGGATGGCCTTGGTGAACAGGAACAGCGCCATGTCCGGCCGGCCCCACGGCCCGTAGACGGTGAAGAACCGCAGACCCGTGCAAGGCAGGTCGAACAGGTTGGCGTAGCTGTGCGCCATCTGCTCGTTGGCCTTCTTGGTCGCCGCATAGAGCGTCAGCGGATGCTCGGTGCTGTCGTGCGGCGTGAACGGCATCCTGGTGTTGGCGCCGTAGACCGAGCTGGTCGAGGCGAACACCAGATGTTCGACGCCGTTGTGCCGGCAGCCTTCGAGGATGTGCAGGAAGCCGGTGACGTTGCTCTGCACGTAGATGTGCGGGTTCGTGGCCGCGTAGCGCACGCCCGCCTGGGCGGCGAGATTGATCACCCGGTTGGGCCGGTGCGTTGCGAAGGCTTCCTCGATCGCTGCCCGGTCGGCGAGGTCGATGGTTAGCTGCGTGTAGTTGGGGTGGTCGATCTGGCGCGCCAGCCGGGCCCGCTTCAGCTCCGGATCGTAGTAGTCGTTCATGACGTCGACTCCGACCACGCTGTCGCCGCGCTCGAGCAGGCGCAGGGTCGTGGCGGAGCCGATGAAGCCCGCGCTTCCGGTGACCATGACTTTCATCGGGATACTCTTTCGTCAGCGCTTAAAGGCGACCGTCGACCGCGTCCCGCGGCAGGGCGGACTTCACGTCGTATAGCACGGCCTGCGCCTTGCCGAACGCGCGGACGCCCTCGGGGCCGAGGTCGATGAACTGTCGGTGGGCGACGGCCAGGACCACGGCGTCGTAGTCGCCGGACTTCGGCTCGGCGGTCAGTGTCAGGCCGTACTCGTGCTCGGCCTCGGCCGGATCGACCCAGGGATCGTGGATATCGACCTTGAGGCTGAACTCGGCCAACTCGGATACGAGGTCGGCAACCTTGGTGTTGCGCAGGTCCGGGCAGTTCTCCTTGAACGCCAGCCCCAGGACCAGCACCCGGGCGCCGACGGGATTGATGCCCTTGTGCGCGAGCAGCTTCAGCACACGCCCGGCGATATAGGCGCCCATCTCGTCGTTGATACGGCGGCCGGCCAGGATCACCTCGGGGTGGTAGCCGACCTCCTGGGCCTTGTGGGTCAGGTAGTAGGGGTCGACCCCGATGCAGTGGCCGCCG
>JAZJXN010000183.1:0-10769 GCA_040390885.1 Pseudomonadota bacterium
TGACCACCGGCGAATGGGCCTTCGCCCTGCGCGAGGTGTTCGGCGAGTACCGCGGCCCGACCGGGGTCGCCATCGTCGTGGCGACCGGCGAGGACGCCGAGGATATCGAGGCGGTGAAGCGCGACGTGGAGCGGGTCTCGTCCGTGCTCGGACGAACCCTGACCTACCTGATCGGCAAGCCCGGCCTCGACGGCCATTCCAACGGCGCCGAGCAGATCGCCACCCGCGCCCGCGCGGTCGGCATGGAGGTCCACTACGACGGCATCCGCTCGACCCCGGAGGAGATCGTCCGCCGGGCCCGCGAGTCGAACGCCCACGTGGTCGGGCTGTCGATCCTCAGCGGCTCGCACCTGGACCTGGTCCAGGAGGTGGTGCGGCTGATGCGGGCCGAGGGGCTGGGCGAGATCCCGGTCGTGGTCGGCGGCATCATCCCGCCCGACGACGCCCTGATCCTGAAGCAGATGGGCGTGCGGCGGGTCTATACGCCCAAGGACTTCAAGCTCACCGAGATCATGGCCGACGTGGTCAAGGTCGTGGAGCAGAGCGCGCTCGCGACGGCCTAGACGAGGCGCGAGCCGACGACTAGGCTCGCGGCATGGTCGAGGGCGGTCGGTTGAAACGAATCCTGAGCGGCGGAGGAACGGTTCTGCTGGTGGCCGCCGTCGTAGCCCTGTGCGGCGCCGCCTTCTGGGCCACCGCCGGCATCCGAGGCGCCTGGCTCGGGCTCCCGGCAACCCCGATCGTCCTGAGCATGAGCTTGGCGTATCTGGCCGTCATGGGCGTCGCCGTAGTCGTCTCAATACGCCAGTCGCGACGGGACAGGCCGGACACGCACGCGTATGCGACCATCGACGCGGTGCGGTGGCCGGTCCTGCGCGGCCTCGTCGATCTGGGGCCGCCGACGATCGTGTTGCTGATCTTTCTGCCGAAGGCGGTCGAGCTGGTCGTTCGGGAGGATTGGACCAAGGCCGCCGTTGCCGGCGCCTTCACGCTGGCAGTCGGACTGGTCACTGTTCGGCAGGTTGCGCGCGTGGTCGCCGCGATCGCCGGACGCCTAGGCGCGAAAATCGCCGGACCGGAGACCTCCCCTGGCTGAGGCTGCCGCCGACCGTGGGCGCATCCATCGGGCCCTGACCTGGCTCGTCGTCCTGGCGTTCGCCGCCTGGGCGGCCCTCGGGTTCTGGCTGATGTGGGGCGGCGTCCGGGTTCCGGGGAGCGCCGCGGTCGTCGCCATCGTCAATTTCCTCTACCTCGCCAGCGTGGCGAGCTTCGTGCTGTACGCCGCGCTCGCCATCCCCCGCCTTTGGCCGAACAACAACGTCGGCAGCCTGTTCGCGCTTTTCCTGCCCGCGCCGACGCCTTGGCTGTCCCGGCTTCGATGGACGGGCGTGGGCCTGTTCTAAATGCCCGTCCTGTTGGGCGGCGTGCGATCCATGATCGCGCAGACTGAAGTCTTCGCCGCGACCGGCCAATGGTTGAAGCTGGCGGCCATGGTGATCTTTCTGGGGGGCGGGATCGCGATCCTGATCGCGACGGCGATCACGCGGGCGCGAAAGCTCAAGGCCCAGGCCGCCGCCTAGGCCAGCCGACCCAGTCGCCAGGCCGCCGCCCACGCCGCCAGCGCCACCGGCGCGAAGGCCCCGAACAGCCATAGCCCCGCCGCCGGACCGGTCACCGGATCGACGCCGTTGGCGAAACCCAGGAACCCCGCCACCGCGCTGGCCGCCGCCGCGCCGACCGACCCGCCGATCATCTGCGCCGTCGGCACGGCCGAGGAGCCCAGCGGCCGCTCGGCGTCGGACAGGCTGGAGATGATCGCCTTGGACAGGAAGGCCCAGCAGCCGCCGAACCCGGCGCCGATCAGGGTCATGGCCGCGACGATGGTCAGCAGATTGCCGTAGGGCAGGGCCCAGGCCGCGCCGATCAGCCCCGCCGCCACCCCGGTCGCGCCGAGGCGGATCATCAGCCTGTCGCGGTTCTGGATCCCGGAGACCGCGAGGGCGACGACGGTCCAGCCGGCGGCGATGGCGGTGATCACGTAGCCGGCCACCAGCGGCGAGGCGTGATGCAGGGTCTGGACGAAGGCCGGGCCATAGACGGTGACGCCGATCGTCGAGGCCTCGAGCGCGAAGATCACGAAATAGCCGGTCCCGGCCGCCGTGGTCAGGTCCCCGGCGGCCTTGGGCAGCAGCACGCCGCCGGCCCGGGCGTCGAGCTTCAGCAGCAGCCAGACGCTGGCCAGCCCGCCGACGCCGAGCGCCGCGTCCAGCGCCAGCGAGCCGGTGATGCCGGCCGCCGCGATCAGGCTGACGCCCGCGCCCAGCACCAGCAGCTGCTTCAGCGGGATGCGCGGCCGCGGCTCGTCGCTCGGGACTGACCTGCGGATCAGAAAGAAGGTCGCGGCGACGAACAGCAGGCCCTGGGCGGCGAAGAACCAGAAGGCGCCGCGCCACCAGTCAGCCTGGGCGAACAGCCCGCCGATCAGCGGCCCGAGCAGGGTCGCCACGCCCCAGACGCCGGCCAGCGCGCTCAGCACCCGCACCCACAGCCGCTGCGGGAAGATGGCGTTGATGGCGACGTAGCAGAGGGCCGAGATCGCGCCCGCGCCGAGGCCCTGGACCAGCCGCCCGATCACGAACACCAGGAACCCCGGCGCCAGCGCGCTCGTCGCGCAGCCGACCGCGTAGGCGACGCCGGCGACGGCGATGGCCGGCCGAAGGCCCAGCTCCAGCGACAACCGCCCCGAACAGACGCCGGACACGATCGCCCCGAGCAGGAAGGCCGCCACCGACCAGCCGAAATACTGGAAGCCGCCGATATCGCCGGCGATGGTCGGCGTCAGGGTGACGGTGACCAGGGTGTCGGCGGCGTTCAGCCAGATGCCGAGGCACAGGAACGCGAACCGCGAGATCAGCGCGGGCCGCATCAACTCGCGCCAGCCGGTGGCGGTGTCGGGCGTTTCTGTGGTCATCGCCGACCTAGATGGACGCTTCCGCCGTCGGCGCCAAGGCTATGAAAATCCCTTATTCTGTTGGGGTTTTCAAATGCCGATGGGCTTGGGTGGACGGCCGGGTAGCTCCCGGGCCAAGCTGCTGGCAACCAGAACAAGGAAACGCAGCCATGGCCCTCGTCCCCTTCGCCGACATCGACGCCCTGCCGCCCAAGGCGAAGGACTACTGGAACAAGCTCGGCGTGAAGCTGAACATCTTCCGGATGCTGGCCAACGCCGACACGATGATGGAGCCCGCGCTGCGGTTCGGCGGGGCGATCCTCAGCAAACAGGCGCTCGGCGCTGACCTGCGCGAGCTGGTCATTCTGCTGGTCGCCGAGCTGGAGGGCGGCGAGTACGAATGGAACCAGCATGTCTCCATCGGCCTCACCGCCGGCTGCACCCAGGCCCAGATCGACGCGATCGCCGCGCGGCGCCTGGATGACCCAGCCTTCAACGCCCGGGAGAGGGCGCTGATCGCCTTCGCCGCCGAGGTCATCGAGAAGGTGAAGGCGAGCGAGGCCTCGCTGGCCGAGGCGCAGAAGCACTTCAGCCCCAAGGAGATCGTCGAGATCATCCTCACCTGCGGCTTCTACATGACCATGGCCCGCCTGACCGAGACCACCCGCACCGACATCGACGCGGCGGCGGGTGATGCGGTCATCGCCTCGCTGACCCGCTAGGCATCGGCGCGGCGAGGCCTGTCGCGGCCCTTGGAATTCGGCGCGCGAGGCCCTAGTTCACGGTGATGGCCGGCCGCCCCGCACCTGATCCCGACCGGCCGCGAAACCAGCGCTTGGCCGCCCTCGAGGCTTTCGCCGCTCGCCTGATCGGCGTGGCGCTGACGCTTGGCGTCGTCGGAGTCGCGGTCCTGGCCGCCAACCGCGCCATTCCGCCCGAGCACCTGCCCTGGAAGCCGTTGACCCTGGCCGACCCGATCGGGCTGGCGACCAAGGTCAAGGCCGCCCGCAGCGGCGCTGACCCGGCCGTCTGCCGCGCCATTCTGCAGCAGGGCGGCGTCGCGTTCGCGGAGGTGGCGCCGCGGACCAGCGGCTTCTGCGAGATTCGCGACGCCATCAAGCTGAAGTCTGGATTGGCGCCGCTGGCGCCGGCTGGTCCGGCGATGACCTGCAGGCAGGCGCTGGCCGTCAGCCTCTGGGAGCGGCAGGTGGTGCAGGCCGCCGCGCTCGAGGCCCTCGGTCAGCGGGTGGTCAAGATCGACCACTACGGTGCCTACGCCTGTCGCAAGATGTACGGCAGGGACGACGCTCCGGTCAGCGAGCACGCCCGCGCCAACGCCCTCGACGTGGCCGCCTTCCGACTTGCCGACGGCACGGTCATCTCCGTGGCCAGCGACTGGAACGACGCCGGGCCGCGGGGCCGGTTTCTTCACCGGGTGCGCGACGGCGCCTGCGAGGTGTTCATGACCACGCTCGGGCCTGACTACAATCTCCAGCATCGCGATCACTTCCATCTGGACATGGGCGGCTGGCCGAAGTGTTCTTGAATCCGAGCCGGCGTCAGTCCGGACGGGGGGAACAGACATGGCAGACTTCAGCGCATTCGCGGGACGCCCGTGTCCGGATTGGTACGCCGAGCCGCAGTTCGGCATCTTCATTCACTGGGGGATGTTCGCGGTGCCGGCCTACGCCCCGCCCGGCAAGTCGCTGACCGAACTGTTCGAGACCGCCTACGACGACGCCTTCGTCCAGGGTCCGTATGCGGAGTGGTACGAGAACGCACTGCGCGATGCCGCCAGCCCGACATCAGCCTATCATAGCGAACAGTGGGGCGACGCGCCGTATGCCGCCTTCCGCGAGCCGTTCGAGAAGGCGGCCGAGGCCTTCGACGCCGAGGCCTGGGCCGACCTGTTCGCGGAGGCGGGCGCCCGCTACGTAGTCTTCGTCACCAAGCACCATGACGGCTTTTGCCTGTGGCCCACCGATGTCGAGAACCCGTGGCGGCCGGGCTGGCACAGCCAGCGCGACTTCGTCGGCGAGCTGGCGGAGGCGGTTCGGGCGCGAGGCATGAAGTTCGGGCTCTACTACTCCGGAGGCCTCGACTGGACCGCCCATCCCCGTCTGATCCGCAACATGGGCGAGATGTTCGCGGCGGTGCCGACCGACGACGCGTACCGCGCCTATGCCGCCGCCCAGGTGCGAGAGCTGATCGACCGCTACAAGCCCTCGGTGCTGTGGAACGACATCGCCTGGCCGAACGCCGAGGACCTGCCGGCGCTGTTCGCCGACTACTACGCCGCTGTGCCGGACGGCGTGATCAACGACCGCTGGATGGGCCTCGCGCCGTTCTTCGAGAGCCTGCGCGATCCTGCTGCCTGCGACGCCTTCAACGCGCGGGTGAAGGCCCGGATCGCCAAGGGCGGCCACTCCGACTCGGTCCCGCCGCACGCGGACTTCCGCACCGTGGAGTACGGCTCCGGCGATCACCTGGCCGGCCAGAAGTGGGAGTCGACGCGCGGGCTCGGCATGGCCTTCGGCTACAACGCCGCCGAGGCGACCGACGACTACCTGACCGGGGAGGGCGTCGCGGCGCTCTATCGCGAGGTCACGGCCGGCGGCGGCAACCTGCTGCTCAACGTCGGTCCAAGGGCGGACGGGTCGATCCCGGACATCCAGAAGAAGGCGCTGCGCGACTTCGGCCGCACCCTGGCTTGACGCAGCGTCGCCTTCCCGCCACGTTGCCCGCCAACAATCAAACAAGCGTTTAAGGGAGGCGCGGGATGACGGCTGCTCAAGGGACCCTCTTCGATCTGACCGGCAAGGTCGCGATCATCACCGGCAGCTCGCGGGGCATCGGCAAGGCCATCGCCGAGCGCATGGCCCAGCACGGCGCCAAGGTGACCATCTCCTCGCGCAAGGCCGGCCCCTGCGAGGAGGTCGCCGCCGAGATCAATGCGGCCTATGGCGAGGGAACGGCCATCGCCGTTCCGGCCAACATCTCCTCCAAGGAAGACCTTCAGCGCCTGGTCGACGAGACCAAGACGGCTTTCGGCAAGGTCGACATCGTCGTCTGCAACGCCGCCAGCAACCCCTATTACGGCCCGCTCGCCGGGATCGCCGACGATCAGTTCCGCAAGATCCTCGACAACAACATCATCTCCAACCACTGGCTGATCAGCATGGTCATCCCGGAGATGATCGAGCGGAAGGACGGCGCCGTCATCATCGTCAGCTCGATCGGCGGCCTGCGCGGCTCGCCGGTGATCGGCGCCTACAACATCTCCAAGGCCGCCGACTTCCAGCTCGCCCGCAATCTCGCCCACGAGTACGGCAAGCACGGCATCCGCGTGAACTGCATCGCGCCAGGCCTGATCAAGACCGACTTCGCCAAGGCCCTGTGGGACAATCCCGAGACCCTGAAGCGCTCGACCGAAACCGTTCCGCTGCGCCGCATCGGCGAGCCCGACGAGATCGCCGGCGCGGCGGTGTTCCTGGCCTCCGCGGCCGGCACCTTCATGACCGGTCAGGCTGTCGTGGTCGACGGCGGCGCGACGATCTAGCAGAGCGACAGCGCTCTCCCCGCAACAGTGGGAAAGCGTTGCACGAAGGCTCTTGAATAGTGGACCGTGAAGTCCATCTTTCAGTGATGAGGGGGTCTCTCGCCATCACGCCACGGAGCGTTTTCCGTTCGACGGTCGTTATCGATCCGTCGGGCAGGAGGGCGCTGCCGTGAGCGATTCACACGATCCGTTCTGGGATCGGTATCAGCAGACGCTGAAGCCGCATGAGCGGCCGACCATGCCGGGGTCTCCCGCCACGCCGGACCACCCGGCTATGCGACGCCTCGCCTACGCTTTGGTCGGCATCCTGGTTGCCCTGACCGGCAGTCTCGGCAACGCCGCGGTCAGCGCCAACATCCCCGGCCTGCAGGGCTCGCTTGGCGTCACCCCGGTCGAGGCGGCCTGGATCCCGGTCGTCTTCGTGATGACCAACGCCTGCATGAACCTGATCCTGGTGAAGTTTCGCCAGCAGTATGGCCTGCGGCTGTTCACCCAGATCTTCCTGCTTGCCTTTCTCGGGGTATCGCTGGCCCCGGTCTTCCTCGACGACTACGTCTCGACCCTCGCCGTGCGCGCTGTGGCGGGGATGGCGGCGGCGGGCCTGTCGAGTCTCGGTTTCCTCTACATCGTTCAGGCGCTGCCGGCGGCGCACCGCATGAAGGCGCTGATGCTCGGCATCGGCATCTCCGGACTGGCGCCGCCGATCGCCCGCATCATCATGCCGGACCTGCTGCTGATCGACGACTGGCGCGGCTTCTACATCTTCGAGCTTGGCCTGGTGCTGGTCTGCCTGGCGGCGACCTTCACCCTCAAGCTGCCGCCGTCGCAGCGGATGAAGGTTTTCGAGCCGATGGACTTCGTGACCTTCGCCCTGTTCGCGCCGGGCGTCGCCCTGCTCTGCGCGGTGCTGGGTCTCGGTCGGGTGGTCTGGTGGACCGAGGCTGCCTGGGTCGGCTGGGCTCTGGTTGGCAGCCTGGTGCTGCTGACGGCGGCGATCCTGATCGAGTTCAACCGCCGCAATCCGCTGATTGACCTCCGCTGGCTGGCGGGCCCGGACATCGTCCGACTGTTCGCCGCCATCCTCCTGGTGAGGGTTGTGCTGGCCGAGCAGAACACGGGCGCCCTTGGTTTCCTGCAGACGGTCGGCCTGGGCCCCGACCAGCTACGCGGCCTCTACGGCGTGGTGCTGCTGGCGACCATCGCCGGCACCGCCGCCATCGCCCTGTTCGTCAACCCGCTGAAGCTGCAGCGGCCGATCGCCGTGGCGCTGGCGCTGATCGCGGTCGGCGCCTTCCTTGACAGCCAGTCGACCGTGCTGACGCGACCGACACAGCTCTATCTGAACCAGGCCCTGCTCGCCTTCGCCGCTGCGATCTTCATCGGACCGGCGATGCTGATCGGCCTCGGCAATGCGCTCAGGCAGGGGCCCAAGACCTTCGTCTCCTTCATCGTGGTGTTCTCGGTCGGCCAGAACATCGGCGGTCTCGCCGGGTCGGCGCTGGCCGGTTCGATGCAGACCCTGCGCGAGAAGTTCCACTCCAACCAGTTGGCGGAGGGCATCTCCACCCTCGATCCCATGGTCGTCCAGCGGCTGCAGCAGCTGTCTGGCGCCTATGCCCGGGTGATCGCAGACCCGGCCCAGCGCGACGCGGCCGGCCTGAAGCTGCTGACCCAGCAGGTGACGCAGCAGGCCAATGTGCTGGCCTACAACGACGTCTCGCTGATGATCGCCGTGCTGGCGGGACTGGGCGCCGTCTGGATGACCTTCCACTATGTCCGCACCCAGCTTGCCGCCCGGCAAGCGGACGCGGCCGCTTCCCCTGCGCCGACACCGTCGGTCGCTGACTGATCCCGAGACCCTGATGACCGATACAACCAGCCCCGCCCCGCCCCCTACGCCCACGCCGGCGGCGACCCCGCCGACGGCCCCCGCCTTGCCGCGCCGCAACGTGCTGTGGTCAGTCGTGCTGGTCGCGGCCGCGATCGTCGGCATCGCCCTGGTGCTCTACGCCTGGAAGTTGCCGCCGTTCACGAGCGGCGTTCAGCGGACGGACAATGCCTATGTGCACGGGCAGGTGACGATCATCGCGCCCCAGGTCGCCGGCTACGTCACCGAGGTGGCCGTCCAGGACTTCGAGACCGTCCGTTCTGGCGAACTGCTGGTGGTGATCGACGAGCGCATCTATCGCCAGAGACTCGAGCAGGCGCTTGCGGCGCTGCATTCGGCCCAGGCCGCGCTGGCCAACTCGACCCAGTCACAATCCTCCGCGCAGGGCTCGGTGGCCCAGACCAAGGCCGGTATAGCATCGGCCCAGGCGGCTCTGGCCAAGGCCCAGGCCGACGCCACCCGCGTGCGCACCCTGAAGGCTGGCGGCTGGGTCGCCCAGGCCCAGGTCGATGTCGCCAACGCCGCCCTGCGCTCGGCCCAGGCCGCGCTCGCCCAGGCGCGCGCGCAGGAAGGGATCGCCGAGACCGGCGTCACCTCCGTCGTGGTCGGGCGCGGCTCGCTGCAGGCCGCCGTCGAGAACGCCCAGGCCCAGGTCCATCTCGCCGAGATCGACCTCCAGAATACCCGCATCATCGCCCCGCGCGCCGGCCGCCTCGGCGAGGTCGCCGTGCGCCAGGGCCAGTACGTCACCGCCGGGACCCAACTGATGGCCGTCGTGCCTGACCGCATCTGGGTCGTGGCCAACCTGAAGGAAACCCAGATGAAGGGCGTCCGCGTCGGCCAGCCGGTGACGCTGACCGTCGACGCGCTTGGGGACGAGGTCATTCGTGGCCGTGTGGAGCGCATCTCGCCCGCGACCGGGTCCGAGTTCAGCGTGATCAAGCCGGACAACGCGACGGGCAACTTCACCAAGGTGGCGCAGAGGATTCCCGTGCGTGTCTCGATCGACCCCGGTCAGGACGCGGCCGGGCGCCTGAGCCCGGGGATGTCGGTGGTGGCGAAGATCGATACGCGGTGACGCGGCCCGTCCCTTCGACACCGCGGTAGCGCCTGCTCAGGACGCGCCCGTTACCCCTTCGCCGCCGCCAGCCGCTCGATCCCGGCGTCCAGCGTCTCGTCGCGCTTGGCGAAACACAGCCGGATGAGGTTGGTTGGAGCGTCGGTCTCGTAGAAGACCGAGATCGGGATGGCCGCGATCCCATGGTCCTTCACCGCCCGCAGGCAGAAGGCGCGGTCGCCCTCGTCGATACCGGACGCGGTCAGATCGACGTTGAGAAAATAGCTCCCCGCCGACGGCAACACTTTGAAGCCTTCGCGCGTCAGCCCCGCCGCCAGCCGGTCGCGCGACCGCTGCAGATGGCCGGGCATGCTCGCGAACCAGTCGTCGCAGTTGACCAGCCCCCAGGCCACGGCGGCCTGCAGGTTCGGCGGCGTGGTGAAGGTCAGGAACTGGTGCGCCCCGGCCAGCGCCTTCATCAGCGGCGGCGCGGCACAGAGGAAGCCGACCTTCCAGCCGGTCAGGGCGAACATCTTGCCGGCCGAGCCGATCTTCACCGTCCGCTCGCGCATCCCGGGGAAGGCCATCAGCGGCTTGAAGCGGCGGCCGTCGAAGACGATCTGCTCCCAGACCTCGTCACAGACGGCGATGGCGTCGTAGGCCACGCAGAAATCGGCCAGCACCGCGAGGTCATCGTCGGCGAAGATCACCGCTGCCGGATTGACCGGATTGTTCAGCACCACCAGCCGGGTCCTCGGCGTGAATACCGCCTCGAGCATCTCGCGGGTGATCCTGAAGTGTGGCGGATCAAGTCGCGCCAGCACCGGCACGCCGCCGCAGCGCCGGATCATCGGCAGGTAGGCGTCGTAGAGCGGCTGGAACAGCACCACCTCGTCGCCCGGCGAAATCAGGCTGAGGAAGGCGGCCGCGAGCGCCTCGGTGGCGCCCGAGGTGACGGTGACCTCGGTCTCGCCGTCCAGTTCCAGGCCCTGCCATTTGGCGTAGTGGCTGGCGACGGCCCGGCGCAGCTCCGGCAGGCCGCGCATCGGCGGATACTGATTGTAGCCGTGGACGGTCTCGTCGGCCGCCTTGCGCCGAACGGACTCAGGACCGGGCTCGTCCGGGAACCCCTGGCCGAGGTTGATGGCCCCGGTGTCGCGGGCGAGGCCGCTCATCACCTCGAATATGGTCGTCGGCAGGTCGGCATAGACAGGGTGGACCACGGCGGCGCTCCTTGCGCGGCCTCGCCGCGCTCACCACACTCATGCCATGCGCATCGTCGATTTCGAACCCCGTCACGCATCGGCCTGGAAGG
>JAZJXN010000184.1:0-5831 GCA_040390885.1 Pseudomonadota bacterium
CGACCGGCGTCGTCGCTACGGCGCTGGTCGCGGCCGCCGCGCCGCCCGCACCGGCCACGCCGGCCCCGGCGCCTGCCCAGGCCCGGACTCAGGCCGCTGCGCCCGCGCGCGCCTCGACGCCGCCGGTCGTGGCCAGCGCGCCGGCCCGGGTCGCGCCGGCCGTTTCGCCGCCGACGCTCGCGGTGGAGACCGCGCCATTGCCCCTGCCGCCGGCGCCCGTCGTTCGGACACCGACGCCGACGCCGGTGATCGTGGCGCCCCGGCCCGCCGCCGATCCGGACGCCCCGATGACGACCCGACTGCCCGAGGGGGAATAGCGCCGCCCTCTGGCGTGCGCCTCAGTAGAAGCGCGGGATCGGGCCGTCCTGCGGCGTGGTGTCGTCGCCGAGGTCCAGGAAGATCTCGTCGACGTAGCACCAGCCCCAGCCCTCGGGCGGGTCGTAGCCCTCGATCACCGGGTGCCGGGTGGCGTGGAAATGTGCGGTGGCATGGCGGTGCGGCGACTGATCACAGCAGCCGACATGCCCGCAGGCGCTGCCGATCTTCAGGCAGTCCTCGCAGCCGCGGGCGCTCGGCGTCACCTTGAGCACGGCGGTCTCGGCGTGGCGGCATTCATCGGACATCGGCGGCTCCTCAGACGGCTGCGGCCGGGGCGTCGGCCTCGGCGAGATAGGCGTGGACCGCGGCGACCACCTGGGCGCCTTCGCCCACGGCCGAGGCCACCCGCTTGACCGAGCCTGAGCGGACGTCGCCGATCGCGAACACCCCGCGGCGGCTGGTCTCCAGCGGCAGGCAGGCGCGCGCCGCGCCGTCGCGATCGCGGCAGCCGCCCGCGACATCGTCGCCGGTCAGGACGAAGCCCTTGTCGTCGAGGGCGACGTCGCTGCTCGCGAGCCACTGGGTGCTGGGCTCGGCGCCGATGAACAGGAACACGTGCCGGATCGGATGGCAGGTCTCCGCGCCGGTCGCCACGTTGCGCCAGGTGACGCCGCGCAGCTTGGCGTTCTCGCCCTCAAGCGCGGTGATCTCGCTGCGGCCGACGACCTCGACGTTGGGCAGGGAGTCGATGCGTTCGATCAGGTACCTGGACATGCTGGCCTTCAGGCTCTCGCCGCGGATCAGCACCCAGACTTTCTTGACCTTGCCGGCCAGATAGACCGCCGCCTGGCCGGCCGAGTTGCCGCCGCCGACCAGCACGACCTCCTGGCCCTCGCAGAGCTTGGCCTCCAGCGGCGAGGCCCAGTAGTGGACCGCGCCGCCCTCGAAGGCCTCGAGGTTGGGCACGTCGGGACGGCGGTAGCGGGCGCCGCTGGCGATGATCACCGTCTTCGCATTGAGCGTCTCATCGCCGAGTTCGAGACGGTAGCGGCGCTCGGACGCCTGGTCGCCCCCGTCCAGCCGGCCCACCGCCAGCGGGATCGACATCTCGACGCCGAATTTCGCCGCCTGGCTGTAGGCGCGGCCCATCAGGGCCATGCCGGTGATCCCGGTCGGGAAGCCGAGGTAGTTCTCGATCCGCGCCGAAGCTCCGGCCTGGCCGCCGAAGGCGCGGGTGTCGAGCACCATGACCGACAGCCCCTCGCTCGCGGCATAGACGGCGGCGGCCAGTCCGGCAGGCCCGGCCCCGACGATGGCGACGTCATAGACCTTGTCCGGATCGAGCCGCGCGACCATGCCCATGCAGCGGGCCAGGTTCTGCTCGGTCGGATTGCGCAGCAGCGAGCCGTCCGGGCAGAGCACGATCGGCAGCTCTTCGTCGGCGACGTGGAAGCGCTCGATCAGCCCCTTGGCCTCGGCGTCGTTGTCCGGGTCGAGGTGATGATGCGGATGGCCATTGCGGTTGAGGAAGCTTTCCAGCCGCAGCACGTCGGCGTTGTCGGCGCGGCCGACGATCACCGGCCCGGCGCCGTCCTCGATCAGCCCCACGCGGCGCAGGATCAGGGCGCGCATGATCCGCTCGCCCAGTTCGGCCTCGGCGATCAGCACGGCTCGCAGCCGGTTCGGCGGGATCACCACCACCTCGCCATCGCCGACCGCGACCACGTCGACCAGCGACGGCGCGGCCCCTGACAGCTGCCCGAGTTCGCCGGAGAATTCCCCGGGACCGTGCTCGACGATCAACTGGTCGACTCCTTGGGCATCCTTGCGGCTCACCCGCAGTTCGCCGCCGAGGACCAGCATCATGCCCGGCGCCGAGCCGCCGGCCCGGGCCAGGATGTCTCCAGCCTTGAACGGACGAACGTCGCCGAACCTGCGCAGGCGCTCGACCGCTTCCGGCTCCAGGGTCGGGAACATCTGGTCGCGGCGATTGCCGAGGGTCGAGGGGGCGGGGGTGCTGGCCATGACCCCAGCCTAGCCGGAATTGGCGACAGCGCGATCATACGATGGGATGGGTCCGCACAAGCCGGGGCGCTGTTCGACATTTTGGCTGCGATGCCTCCATTTCACCGCTCACCCCCGCGAAAGCGGGGGCCCAAGCGGCCTTTGGGCATTCGGCGATGGTTCGAGCCGAGCCAGCTCAGCTTGGGTCCCCGCTTCGCGGGGAGGGACGGAAGGCAATCAGGTGAGCGAAACCGTGCCGCCTGGACCGAACTCCGCCTCTCCGGCGAGCGACAGCTCGACCAGGGCCGCGAACACCGCCGGCGGCGGCGCGCCCAGCGCCCGGACCAGGTCGTCGCAGAAGGTCGGGGTCGGGGAGAGCAGGGCGGCGACCCTGTCGCGCAGCGAGTCGTCGGGCCCATCCGGCGGCGGCCCGCCCCAGGGCTCGCGCTCGCGCTCGCCGACGCCGCGCATGGCCTCCAGCACCCGCAGCACGTCCTCCACGCCCTCGCAGACGGCGGCGCCCTGGCGGATCAGGTCGTTGGTTCCGCGCGCCCGGGGATCGAGCGGCGAGCCGGGCACGGCCAGCACCTCGCGGCCCTGTTCGGCGGCCAGCCGGGCCGTGATCAGCGAGCCGGACTTGAGCTCGGCCTCGACCACGACGACGGCCAGTGACAGGCCGCTGATCAGCCGGTTGCGGCGCGGGAAGTCGCGGGCCTGGGCGCGGTGGTCGGGCGGGCTCTCCGACACGATCGCGCCCTGCTCGGCGATGCGCGCGTAGAGGGCCGCGTGCTCGGGCGGATAGATGTCGCCAACGCCGCCGCCGAGCACGGCGACCGTGCCGGTCGCAAGCGACCCCTCATGCGCCGCCCCGTCGATGCCGCGCGCGAGGCCCGAGACCACCAGGCAGCCGGCCTGGCCCAGGTCGGTCGCCAGGATCCGGGCGAAGCGCTGGCCGGCGGCCGAGGCGACGCGCGCGCCGACCACGCCGACGGCGGGGGAGCGCGCCAGCAGGGCGACGTCGCCGCGCACCCAGATCAGGGGAGGTGGCGGGTCCAGAGCCTTGAGAAGTCTCGGGAAATCGGGATCGCAGGCGAGCAGCAGCCGGGCGTCCAGGCGGTCGCCGGCCTCCAGCTCGCGCAGAGCCTCGTCGTGGCCGGGCGGGACCGGAACCGCGCCGCGCTGGACGAGCCGGGGCAGGGCGTCCAGCGCCGCCTCGGCGGTTCCGAAACGGGTCAGCAGGTGCTCGAAGGCCACCGGTCCGACGTTCGGCGTCCTCGCCAGCCGCAGCCAGGCGATCCGCTCCACGTCGGTCACTGGCCCGGCTGTCACGGAACGTCCGCGGCGGCGGGCTCGGCGGCCTTCTTGGCGCCGATCTTCGGCTCCTCGCCCTTCATGAGGCGGCGGATGTTCTCATGGTGGCGGATGTAGATCAGCACGGCCATGAACAGCGCCAGCAGCACCATCGGGTAGGGCGCGTCGACGGCGAAGGCGAACAGCGGCGCCAGCACCGCCGCCGTCAGGGCCGCCAGCGACGACAGCCGGAACAGCGCCGCCATCGCCAGCCAGGTCAGGGCCGCCAGGACGCCGACCGGCCAGCAGGCGCTGAGCAGCACGCCATAGAAGGTGGCCACGCCCTTGCCGCCCTTGAACTTCAGCCACACCGGGAACAGGTGGCCGAAGAAGGCCGCGCCGCCGGCCAGGGCCACCGCCGCCGGATTGCCGTGGGTCAGCAGGTGGGCGAGCAGCACCGCCACCGCGCCCTTGCCGGCGTCGCCGATCAGGGTGATGGCGGCCAGGTCCTTGCGCCCCGAGCGCAGCACGTTGGTCGCGCCGATGTTGCCCGAGCCGATCTTGCGGACGTCCCCCGCGCCGCCGAGCCGCGTCGCGATCAGGCCGAACGGGATCGAGCCGAGCAGATAGCCGCCGACCACGATCAGCCCGAGCGTCAGCCAGACGGTTTGCGCAAGATCTTCCATGTCGCTTCTCGATACCCGGTAAGGTTGTTCTTGTCTCGCGTGATCAACCGGTTCGCGACGGTCGGCGAGTCCGGGGAGCCTAGCTTACGAGAGCGGTGGCGTCAGTAATTGCGGACACACACCACTTTCGCTTCGAAAAGGGGGGGGGGGCAATTTGCACTTGGGGTCCTCGGCCTGCGCGACGGCGCGCAGGTCCGGGCGCTCGACCAGGTCATCGAGCCGAAAAACATTTCAGCGGCGACTTCGATCGAAACCTATCGCTTTGCAATGAATATTGTAGCAATTAACAAGGCTATGCAAATAAGTTGCAGGGTATCGCGCGATAATATCAGCCTCAATTCTGGAACTATTGCCCATACTGAAGGTATGGCTATCGCGAGAACAATAAAGCCAATCGCTGTAGTATTTCTAAATGACCGTTTGGCTATTTTCACTCTCGGCGCTCACGAAAGAGGAGGCGCTAAGGGCGCGCGCATTATTTATCGATATACGAGCGGCAAGGGACGCGCACCCTTTTCCCGCGCACATGGTGTCCGCCCACACAGCCTATGGCCAAGCGAGGCGCAGGCACCTGACGGCTCCCGACTAAGAATGTCCACCTTTGTCCACGGTGGACAGATAATCACGAGACAAAGCGAGACATTGTCCACCATCGCCGTCCTCGCGGCGTGGGGGCTTCGCCGGTCTGCGCCCCATGGGCCGCCACGGCGCCATAATGCGTGGATGAACCGCTCGACCTTCCCCCTGCGTCCTCGCCAAGCCCTTACCCACAAGGCGCTCAGCTGTATGGACGCGCGGGCGGGTCGGGCTGCCGATGCACCGTTTTCGGCCTCCAGGACGAGGAATCGCTGCGCCGGACTCCGCCTGGTCGAAGTGCGCGTTTCCTGGTCGAAAGTGGAGCAAGTTCTAAAGCGAGACTCTCGGGACACCGCGCCGCCGGTCGAGCCGTCGCCCGGCCTACTCCGCCCGGTGCACGATGCGGCCGGCGACGACGGTCATCGAGACCTGGCCCTGCAGGCGACGGCCGTCGAACGGCGAGTTCTTGGACTTCGAAACCAGCTTGTAGGCGTCGATGATCACCGGGGCGCCGATGTCGCACAGCACCAGGTCGGCCGGGGCCCCGGAGGCGAGGCGGCCGGCGGGCAGGCCGAGGAACTGGGCCGGGGCCAGGGTCACGGTGCGGATCAGGTCGATCAGCGGGATGCGGCCGTCGTGGTGCAGGGCCAGCAGGGCCGGCAGCAGGGTCTCGAGCCCGACGCCGCCCGGCGTCGCCTCGTCGAACGGCAGTCGCTTGTCCTCGGCCGGGGCCGGGGCGTGGGCGGAGACGACGATGTCGACCAGGCCGCTGGCCAGGGCCTCGATCAGCGCCTGGCGGTCGTCCTCGGCCCGCAGCGGCGGGTCGAGCTTGGCGAAGGTGCGATAGTCGCCGATGTCGAGCTCGTTGAAGCTCAGATGGTTGATCGAGGCGGTGGCGCAGACGCGAAGACCGCGATCCTTGCCGCGCTGCAGGGCGTCCAGCGCGCCGGCGCAGGT
>JAZJXN010000185.1:0-5125 GCA_040390885.1 Pseudomonadota bacterium
CGCGGCGCTTGGTCTTCATCCAGCGGCCGACGATCTCCTCGCAGGTGCCGGCCCACTCCTCTTTCGGTGGCACCGGATAGTTCTCGGCGGTGTCGAAGAAGTTGATCCCCGCCTCGAGCGACTGGTCGAGCACCCGGTGGGCCATCTTCTCGTCGGCCTGGCCACCGAAGGTCATGGTCCCCATGCAGATCTTGGAGACATAGATGGCGCTGCGCCCGAGGCGTTTGGTCTGCATGTCAGCTCGTCCGGATGAGAAGGCGGCCGCCACGTCAGCGACCGGGTTTCCGGACTCCTAGTTGGCTCCCCCGCCGGAAGCCAAGCCCCGAAAAACTGTCCGAGCGGCCCCGCGCGATGTCACCCTGCGGGTTCCGCACCACCTGAACGGCGATCCGGTTGCGCCGCTGAGTTGGAAAGCTTGGTTCGCTCCCTTGGGGTTGATGACAATCGCCGGAGGGTCCGCAGTGGGTCGAAGGCGGCCCTTGATGGCCTGTGCGCCGAGCGTCCGGTTTCCGTCGCCGCCCAAGGTCCACTCTGCGCAAGGCGGAGATTGCCCGTGCTCCCAGCTCACGTCAGCGAGTTTGTTCTACGATCGCCGACGTCGCATGGCGCGAGTTGACTCCACCCCCGCACCCACGCAACACTTCGCCATATGGCAAAGCATTCGCCCTCCCCCATTGATCGCACCTTCTCCGCCCTCGCCGACCCGACCCGGCGGGCGGTGCTGCTGCGGCTGCGGGACGAGCCCGGGCTGTCGGTGAGCGCGCTGGCGGCGCCGTTGTCGCTGGGGCTGCCGGGGATGATGAAGCATCTCGACGTGCTGTCGGACGCGGGGCTGATCACGCGGGCCAAGACCGGGCGCACGGTGGCGGTGACGCTGTCGCCGGGGCCGATGCGGGAGGCGATGGCCTGGCTGGAGCGCTACGAGGGGCTGTGGACGGCGAGCCTCGACCGGCTCGCGGCCATGGTCGAGGACGACGCGCAGGCGGCGGAGGACCGGCGATGACCGCGGCCCTGCCGAGCGTGACCCTGGTGCGACGGATCAAGGCCTCGCCGGCGCGGGTCTGGGCCGCGATCACCCGGCCTGACCAGATGCTGCGCTGGTGGGGGCCGGACGCTGGGCCGACGCTCGACGTCGACGCCGACGTGCGGCCGGGCGGGCGGTTCAGCGTCACCTTCCGGCTGGTGGACGGCAGCGAGCACACGCCGACCGGCGTCTATCGCGAGGTCGAGCCCGAGACGCGGCTGTCCTTCACCTGGGACCTGCCGCAGGCGCAGGAGCCGCCGTCGCTGGTCACCTTCCGGCTGGCGCCGATCGACGGCGGCGACGGGACCGAGCTGACCCTGACCCACGAACACCTGCCCGACGCGGCGACGCGCGCCAGCCACGAGGCCGGCTGGACCGGCCTCCTCGACAAGCTGCCCCTGTTCCTTGGAGACGCCGCATGAGCCAGATCGTCCTGACTACCTACGACTGGGTGCCGGAGGGGCCGCGCGGCTATGTGCGGGATCTGCGCGTGCGCTGGGCGCTGGAGGAGGCCGGGCTGCCCTACCGGGTCGCGACCACGCCGTTCAAGGACCGACCGGCCGAGCATCTCGAACACCAGCCGTTCAGCCAGGTCCCGTGGATCACCGACGGCGAGCTGTCGATCTTCGAAAGCGGCGCCATCCTGCTGCATCTGGGCGGGCTGAGCGAAGTGCTGATGCCGGCAGACCCGCGGGGCCGCAGCGAGGCGACCGAATGGCTGGTCGCGGCGCTGGCGTCGGTCGAGGCGGCGAGCCAGCCGTGGTCGTTCTTCAAGTTCTCGGGCGCCGGCGACGACGCGCCGATGTGGACCTTCTTCGACGACTTTCTGACCCACCGGCTCAAGCACCTCGAGCCTGTGCTCGGCGGGCGCGGCTGGCTGGCGGCCGGGCGCTTCACGGTGGCCGACATCCTGATGGCCGACGTGCTGCGGCTGGTCGACCGCTTCGACGGGCTGAAAGACTATCCGGCCTGCCGCGCCTATGTCGCCAAGGCCACCGCGCGGCCGGCCTTCGTCAAGGCCCACGCCGACCAGCTGTTCCATTTCGCGGCGGCCGACGGGGGCTGAGCGGCGGCGGGCGGCCTCGACGGCTAGGGGTTGGCCGGCGCCTGACGCGCGCGCCAGTCCCGCGGCGACTCGAACCGTCCGGCCCAGAGCCCGGCCTTGCGGTCCTGCGCGTCGGTTTCCGAGTCCATGTACTGCCCCTCGATGTCGGCGGCCCAGCCGTCCGTCACCTGCGCGAGATTCAACGACTCGAGATCAGACTCGCAGGGGCCGGTATCGCCCTGGCACGGGATGTCGGTGACAAAGCAGATGCCGAGCCAGCGGCCGTCCTCGGTCGGCGGGCCTTCGGGGCGGCAGGCGACCTGGCGGCCGCCGATCAGCTGCTCCAGGTGGGCGCGGGAGGCGTCGCCGCAGGCCCAGGACCGGCCGTCCTTGTCGCAGGTCTGGGCCAGCTCCGGCGCGTCGATGGTCCAGAGGTCGGCCTCGACGCCCTGGATCAGCAGGGTGTCGCCGTCGATCGCGCTGGCGCGGCCGAACAGGTCGCTGCGGGGATCGGCGGGATCCACGGGCGTCGCCAGGGCGATCGAATACTTGCGCGCGTCGGCCGCCTTGATCGGATGCACGCGCGGGCGGGCGGCGTCCCAGGCGAGCGCGCCGACGCCGGCGACGACCAGCACCGCCAGAAGGGTCTTGGACGGCCGCATCGCCCGCGCCTACCCCGCCGAGCCGAGCTCGGCCGGGGTGTACTTCTCGCGCATGGTCACCAGCTCCTCGGCGGCGGTCGGGTGGACGGCGCAGGTCGAGTCCCACTGCTGCTTGGTGACGCCCATCTTCACGGCGATGGCAGCCATCTGGATCATCTCCGGCGCGTCGGGGCCGACGATGTGGACGCCGACGACCTGCTGGGTGTCCTCGCGGACCAGCATCTTCATCAGCGTCCGGTCCTCGCCGCCGTAGAAGGTGGTCTTCATCGGGCGGAACACGGCGCGGTAGACGTCGATCTTGCCGAACGCCTTGCGCGCCTCGGCCTCGCCGATGCCGACGGTGCCGATCGGCGGCTGCGAGAAGACGGCGGTGGCGATGGTGTCGTGGTCGAACTTGGTCGGGTTGTTCTTGAACTCGGTCTCGGCGAAGGCGGCGCCCTCGCGGATCGCGACCGGGGTCAGGTTCATGCGGTCGGTGACGTCGCCGACGGCCCAGATGTTGTCGGCGCTGGTCTTGGAATAGTCGTCGACCATGATCGCGCCCTTGTGCTCGCCCTCCGCGACCAGCTTGACGCCGGCGGTGTCGAGGCCGAGGTCCTGGACATAGGGCTCGCGGCCGGTCGCCCAGAGAATCTGCTCGGTGGTGAACTTCAGGCCGTTGTTGAGCTTGCTGACGAGGCCCGCGTCGGTCTTCTCGATGCTCTCGTGCGAGCAGCCGAGGACGACGCGGATGCCCTTGCGCTCGAGCTCGCCGGCCAGGTGGCTGCGCACATCGTCGTCGAAGCCGCGCAGGATGTTGGGGCCGCGGTAGAGCAGCGTCACCTTGCTGCCAAGGCCGGCGAAGATGCCCGCGAACTCGACCGCGATGTAGCCGCCGCCGACGACGAGGATGCTCTCGGGCAGCTTGTCGAGGTGGAAGGCCTCGTTGGAGGTGATGCCGAGCTCGTGGCCGGGCACCTCGGTCGGCACCAGCGGCCGGCCGCCGGTGGCGATCAGGATCTTGTCGGCGGTGTAGGTCTTGTCCTGGTTGACGAGGCGCACGGTGTGGGCGTCCTCGAGCACGGCGCGGTCGTGGGCGAGTTCGGCCCCGGCCTTCTGCAGGTTGGTGACGTAGATCCCCGACAGCCGGGCGATCTCGATGTCATTGGCCTCGGTGAAGGTGTTCCAGTCGAAGGTCGGCTCGGGCACCGTCCAGCCGAAACCGCGGGCGGCCTTGACCTGGCTCGAGAACTCGCTGGCGTAGACCATGAACTTCTTGGGCACGCAGCCGCGGATCACGCAGGTGCCGCCGACGCGGTGCTCCTCGGCGACCCCGACCTTGGCGCCGGTCATGGCCGCCAGCCGCGCGGCGCGCACCCCGCCCGAACCGGCGCCGATGACAAAGAGGTCGTAGTCGTACTTGGCCATCGGGCGCTCCGGTCAGTCAGGTCAGGTCGCGTATGTAGGGTGTCAGGGCAGCAGGCGCAGGATGCCGTCGTCGGTTCCGATCAGCGCCTCGTCGGCGAGGTCCAGGAACAGGCCATGGTCGACGACGCCGGTGACGCTCTTGAGCGCCCCGGCCAGGGCCGTCGGATCCTCGATCTTGCCAGACGCCATGTCGTAGATGACGTTCCCGCCGTCAGTGACGACGACGCCGCGGTCGGCGGTGCGAAGCCGCGGCGGCGGCAGCTCGAACTCGGCGGCGATGTCGGCGAGGTGGCGGCCGGTGTGCGGGTGTCCGAAGCGGACCACCTCGATCGGCAGCGGGAACTTGCCGAGGATCTTCACCTGCTTGGCGGCGTCGGCGATGACCACGCAGCGCTTGCTCGCCTCCCAGACCAGCTTCTCGCGCAGCAGGGCGGCGCCGCCGCCCTTGATCAGCGACAGGCCGGGACCGATCTCGTCGGCGCCGTCGACGGTCAGGTCGATCGACTTGACGTCGTCCAGCGCGGTCAGGGCGATGCCGAGCTCGCGGGCCAGGTCGGCGGTGGCTTCGGAGGTCGGCACGCCGCGGACGTCCAGCTTGCGCGCGGCCAGCGCCTTGACGAACCAGGCGGCGGTCGAGCCGGTGCCGAGCCCGACGACCATGCCGTCCTCCACCAGTGCCGCGGCGGCCTCGCCCGAGGCGCGTTTCTGGTCGTCTGCGGTCATGGGGGTCTTCGGCGTGAGGGGTGGAGCGAGGGCGGAACCTACAGGGCGCGACCGGCGGCGGCAACGCGCGGGCGATGCCGAGGTTGGCTGTCCAGGACGGACGCTCCGAGAAACACCCGGGTCCCCGCCGTCGCGGAGATCACGGAGCCGTAGTGGCGTTGTCGGCGGTTAGGACGCCGCCCTGGACCGCGTCAGCATCAGCATCGCGTTGCCGCCGACGCCGATCACGGTCAGCACATTGAGATCGCCGGCCAGCAGCGCGGC
>JAZJXN010000186.1:0-3883 GCA_040390885.1 Pseudomonadota bacterium
TTCAGCTGCATGAGCCTGTCCGACTGACCCAAACCAAAAAGCCTGGGTCCCCGCCTTCGCGGGGATGAGCGGAACAAGAGAGACCCGATGACACTCGCCCTTAAGCCGGTCCGGAGCCGTGGCGTTCTGGCGTGAGAAGCAGCGGGCGAGGAAGCCCCCGTCGTCAAGCTAACTCAGAGGGACAGACACCTTCGGGTGTCTGTCCCTGACGGCTAAGCCCCCATCTCCGCCGAAAGCTCCTGCACTTCCTCGAAGGTGCGCAGGCCCGGGCGCTGGGCGCAGACGAGGACGCCCATGTTCCCCGGAAGGTGCTTGTTATCGAGCATCTTCTCGTGGGCGGCCGGGATCTCGTCCCAGGTGAAGACTTCCGACAGGCAGGGGTCGACGCGGCGGTCGATGACCAGCTGGTTGGCGGCCGAGGCCTGCATCAGGTTGGCGAAGTGGCTGCCCTGGACCCGCTTCTGGCGCATCCACAGGAAGCGGGCGTCCATGGTCAGGTTGTAGCCGCTGGTGCCGGCGCAGATGGCGACCATGCCGCCACGCTTCACCAGGAAGACCGAGACCGGGAAGGTCGACTCGCCCGGGTGTTCGAACACCAGATCGACGTCCTTGTTGCCGGTGATCTGCCAGATCGCCTTCCCGAACTTGCGGGTCTCCTTCATGTAGTCGTTGAACTCGGGGCCGTTCACCGTGGGCAGCTGGCCCCAGCAGTTGAACTCCTTGCGGTTCAGCACCGCCTTGGCGCCCTGGCTCTTCACATAGTCGATCTTGTCGTCATCGCTGACCACGCCGATGGCGTGGGCGCCGGCGACGGCGGCCAGCTGCACGGCGAAGACGCCGAGGCCGCCCGAGGCGCCCCAGACCAGCACGTTCTGGCCGGGCTTCAGCTCATGCGGCTTGTGGCCGAACAGCATGCGGTAGGCGGTGGCGAGGGTCAGGGTGTAGCAGGCGCTCTCTTCCCAGGTCAGGTGCTTGGGGCGCGGCATCAGCTGGCGCGACTGCACGCGGCAGAACTGGGCGAAGCTGCCGTCCGGGGTCTCGTAGCCCCAGATGCGCTGGCTGGACGAGAACATCGGGTCGCCGCCGTTGCACTCCTCGTCGTCACCGTCGTCCTGGTTACAGTGGATGACGACCTCGTCGCCGAGCTTCCAGCGCTTCACCTTGGCGCCGACCGCCCAGACGATGCCCGAGGCGTCGGACCCGGCGACATGGTAAGGATGCTTGTGGCCGTCGAGCGGACTGATCGGCTCGCCGAGGGCGGCCCAGACGCCGTTGTAGTTGACGCCCGCGGCCATCACGAGGACCAGGACCTCGTCTTCGCCAATCTCCCAGGTGGGCACCACCTCGACCTGCATGGCCGTCGCCGGGCGCCCGTGGCGCTCCTTGCGGACGGTCCAGGCGTACATGTTCTTGGGGACATGATACGGCGGCGGGATCTCGCCGATCTCGTACAGGTCCTTGACCGGGGTCTTCTCAAGCGTGGCGGTGGTCATGTCGGAGTCCATGGCGCGTTTCTGTTGCAATGCGGTAGCGCCGGTTGACGTTCCGGCGGCAGGCGGACCGCGAAGCTGCTCGGAAGCGGTCCGCGAGCCTTGATTTGCCCGCTTTTGACGCAAGGATGTGCCCTGGGGCGCCGCCGTTCGCCTTCCGCGAGGGCAGGATCGTGTGACAACTGCTTGAAGCTGGCAAGCAGATTCTTGTGCGCCGCAGCATGGCGATCGCCCAAGTCCTGCCGCCAAACGAGGGCAGGGTCCGCCGAACCTACACAGGACCGCCTCGATGATCGAAGCCCTCATGGCCGCCGCGGCGGTCGCCGCCGCACCCGCGTCTCAGGTCGCGCCCTGCATCTGGGGCAAGTTGCCCGCCTACAAGGAGCAGGTGATCGCGGCGCCGGACATCGACAGCTTCCAGCGCATGCGCCGCACCTATCCGGACGGGGCGGCGGAGGCGGCGTTCGCCGCCTGCGTCCCGGAAGGCGAGGGCGATGCGGCAGCGGAAATGGCCTTCAGCTACTACGAGGCCTCGCTATGGGCGCGCGGGCGGCTGGCGGGAAAGTGGCCGGCCGAGGCCCTCGCCGCCATCGACGGCATCCCGGAGCAGGAGCTGAAGTATTTCTGGCTGCAGTCCACCGTGGACACGACGAACGTGGGCTTCCGCCAGGCGCAGACCCAGGCCTGGGCCCGCGTCTATGGCCCGTTCGGGCGCACTGGGCCGATCGCCGGCCGTGACGATCTCGACGCCTATATCGTCGGCCGTGTCGGCTGGCGACTGGGCGAGCTCGACTATCGCGAGGGCCTCAAGCGCCGCTAGGCTGACGTTCGCGTCATGTTGCGCCGCAGCAAATCAGCGCTCATGATCCCGCAAAAGCAGAAAGAACGCCGGGAACGCGCGAGACAGTCATGAGCGACAAGCCCTTCCAACACGCGCCCGACGCGCCGTGGATCTTCCGCACCTATGCGGGCCACTCGACGGCGGAAAAATCGAACGCCCTCTACAGGCGCAACCTGGCGGCGGGCCAGACCGGCCTGTCCGTCGCCTTCGATCTCCCCACCCAGACCGGCTATGACGCGGATCACATCCTCAGCAAGGGCGAGGTCGGCAAGGTCGGGGTGCCGATCAGCCACCTTGGCGACATGCGGACGCTCTTCGACGGCATCCCGCTCGACAAGATGAACACCTCGATGACGATCAACGCCCCGGCCGCCTGGCTGCTGGCGATGTACGTCGCCCTGGCCGACGAGCAGGGGGCGCCGCGTGGCAGCCTCCAGGGCACGACCCAGAACGATCTGATCAAGGAATACCTGAGCCGCGGGACTTACATCTTCCCGCCTGAGCCGAGCCTGAAGCTGATCGGGGACATGATCGCCTGGTGCTACCGCGAGGTGCCCAAGTGGAACCCGATGAACGTGTGCAGCTACCACCTGCAGGAAGCCGGGGCGACGCCGGAGCAGGAGCTGGCCTATGCGCTGGCGACGGCGATCTCGGTGCTCGACACGGTGCGCGCCGGCGGCCAGGTGCCGGAGCAGGATTTCGAGATCGTCTGTTCCCGGATCAGCTTCTTCGTCAACGCAGGCGTCCGCTTCGTCACCGAGCTCTGCAAGATGCGGACGTTCACGGTGCTGTGGGACGAGATCCTGCGCGAGCGCTACGGCGTCCAGGACGCCAAGGCCCGCCGCTTCCGCTACGGGGTGCAGGTCAACAGCCTGGGCCTCACCGAGCAGCAGCCGGAGAACAACCCCTACCGCATCCTGCTCGAGGCCCTGGCGGTGACCCTGAGCAAGGACGCGCGCTGCCGCGCCCTGCAGCTGCCGGCCTGGAACGAGGCGCTCGGCCTGCCGCGGCCCTGGGACCAGCAGTGGTCCCTCCGCATGCAGCAGGTGCTGGCCTATGAGACCGACCTGCTCGAGTACGAGGACCTGTTCGCGGGCAGTCATGTGGTCGAGGCCAAGGTCGCCGAACTGAAGGCCGGGGCGCTCTCGGAGCTGGCCCGGATCGACGCGATCGGCGGGGCCGCCGCCGCCATCGGCTACATGAAGGGCGAGCTGGTCGGGTCCAACGCCGACCGCGTCCGCGCCGTGGAGACCGGCGGCATGACCGTGGTCGGGGTCAACCGCTGGACCGACACCGAGGCTTCGCCGCTGAGCGCGGGCGAAGGCTCGATCGAGACCGTCGACCCGCGCCTCGAAGCGGGTGTCGTCGAGCGGCTGAAGGCCTGGCGCGCGGCGCGGGACCAGGGCGCGGCCGACGCGGCGCTGGCCGAGCTGAAGGCCGCCGCCCAGGACGGCCGCAACATCATGGAGCCCTCGATCGCCGCCGCGAAGGCGGGGGTGACCACCGGCGAATGGGCCTTCGCCCTGCGCGAGGTGTTCGGCGAGTACCGCGG
>JAZJXN010000187.1:0-7853 GCA_040390885.1 Pseudomonadota bacterium
GATCAGGATCAGGCCGGGGATGTCGTCCTCGCCCGGGTGGCCGGCGCATTCGAAGCCGTCGATCGAGATCGCGTCGACGCCCATCCGCTCAGCCGAGAGGGCGTGGCGGACGGCGGTGCACTTGTGGATGACCTTGATGCCGTGGGCCTTGAAGTGATCGACGTGTTCCTGCGGCTTGTAGCCGGCGGTCTCGACCACCTTGATGCCGGCGTCGATGATGGCCGCGCGGTACTCGGCGTAGGGCGGCGGCTTGATCGCCGGCAGGATGGTGAGGTTCACGCCGAACGGCTTGTCGGTGAGATCCTTCGTGCGCTGGATTTCCTTGGCCAGGTCTTCCGGCGTCGGCTGGGTCAGGGCGGTGATGAAGCCGAGGGCGCCGGCGTTCGCCACGGCGGCCACGAGTTCGGCCTTGCCGACCCACTGCATGCCGCCCTGGGCGATCGGATGCTCGACTCCGAACATCTCCGTGAAGCGGGTCTTGATGGCCATGGTGCGTCTCCCAAACGTCTGTTTGGAAGATACTCAGCCACGTCACCCCACGTCAGGCAATAGGGGTTCCGCGCGCGTCAGCCGGTCGTACGCGGCTCCCGCGCCAGCAGCTTTTCCAGACCGTCCAGGACCTGCCGGCGCGACGCGGCGGGCTCCTCGAGCTGGCGCAGCAGACGCAGGGCGGCGACATGAATCTGGATCGGCGCCAGCTCGCAGCGGCCATTGCCCTTCTGCCGGTCCGTCATCTCGCAAAGGCTGTGGGCGCCGCTGCACATGTCCTCGAGGCCGAACGGTCCGGCGACGTCCAGCAGGCTGGCCGACAGGGCGTAGACCTCGTCCATCCACGCCGCCGGGTCGCCCTCGGGGGCGGCGCGGGTCAGGACCTCGAGCCGGCCGAGGGTGTCCTCAACCATGGCCAGGGCCTCTTCGCGCATCGGGCGGGTCTGTTCCTCGGCGCTGCGCAGCGCCGCGATGACGGTGGAGCCGCCGCCCGCGTCGATCAGCTTGGACAGCCGCGACTTCTTCATGATCCAGGTGACGACGGTCACGATGCGACTCCCTGCACGGGAGGTTCGCCCCGCTCTTCCAGGCGAGCCTTGAGCGCCGCCATCTGGTCGGCCCTGATCTTGTCCTGCCGGCGTTCCCCGGTCTTGTCAGGCGGGCCAACGTCCTGGAAGCGGCGGTCGGGGCCGGCGTAGTCGCCGGCCTGCAGCATCGGGCGCGGATCGCGGGCGACCCAGAGGATGCGCTCCAGCAGCACCGCGGGGCTCAGCGGCCGGGCGACGATGAAGTTGGCGCCGCAGTCGCGCGCCTTGATGACCTTGGACTGGGGCGTGTGGCCGGCGACCATGATCACCGGGACCCAGGCGTTCTCCTGCCCGAACTGCCGCAGCCATTTGACCAGGTCGTAGCCGTCCTTGCCCGGCATGTCGCAATCCACCACCAGCAGGTCGATCGGATAGACTTTCAGGATCTCGATCGCGGCGTCGACGGAGGCGCATTGATGGCGGCTCTGGACGCCGAACCCGAGCAGGGTCTGCGCGGTCAGCCTGAGGGAGAACGGGTTGTCGTCGACCACCATGACCACCGCCTTGCTCAGGCTGAACACGGTGGTTGCGCTCAGCGACGAGGCCTCCAGCCCCGGCGGCAGATCAGCAGATCCGTTACTCACGACACCCCCCAATGCGCTGGAAGAACACTAGGGGACCGGGCGTAACTCAACCTTTAATAGCGGCTACCCATCTCGGGTTTTATTCAATCAAATTGACGAATTTTCGTCCGCCACCCGGAGTTCGGGCTGAGGCCTAGACCGGTGGCCCTCGCCCGCGAGCAGGCGGCCCTCAGCAACGAGGGCGTCGATCCGGGCTTCCAGCAGCGGTTTCGCCAGATTCCAGACGCGCCGCCGGCGAACTTCGCCCAGCACCATGTCGATGACGAGCGCTCGCCGCATCCAGTAGGTCGAGCACTGTCCGACAATCGCCTCGTCAAAGGTGTCGATCGGACGCGACACCAACTCGCCCGCCACGATCATTCGCAGCGGCGCGTTTTCCGAGACGAGCCGGGACCAGTCCTCGGCCAGGTCCGCCCGCACCCGCGCCGGCGCCGCGCGCGCGTCGTCGAGGAACGGCACGACCGCCGCAGGGGCAAGGTCATCGAGCGGCATAAGGTCGACATGGGTGAGGTCGATGATCTCGAACGGGATGTCGCCCGCTCGCGCCGCGAACGCCATCAGACCGGCGTACTGCCGGGCCACGCGCCGGTCGGTCCAGATCCGCGGTCGAGAGCCCGGGGCCAGCGCCGCGGCCCAGGCCGGCTCCGGCGGCCGGTCGAGCGGGCCGACAGCGAGATCATCGGCGATCGGCAGCACCCGCTCGGCCCGGCCCGCTAGGACCAGCGCCGCGCGCAGGACATCGGCCCCGGCCTCGCTGAAGACGACATGCAGGACGGGCGCGGCCAAGGGCGTCAGCCCTGCCGCGCCGCCATTACGACAGGCCTTGGCGGCCGATGGCGTAGAAGCGCTCGGCCCGCTGATTGACCAGTTCGTCGGCGCCCATGTTGGACAGGCTCTTCAGCTCTTCCTCGACGGCGTCGCCGACGGCGATGATGGTCGCCTCGGGGTCGGAGTGCGCACCCCCGGCCGGCTCGGTGATGATACGGTCCACGACGCCGGTCTTGATCAGGTCCTGGGCGGTGATCTTCATCTGGTCGGCCGCGTCCTTGGCCCGCGCGCCGTCGCGCCACAGGATCGAGGCCGCGCCTTCGGGGCTGATCACCGAATAGATCGAATGCTCGAGGATCAGGACCTTGTTGGCGCCCGCGAGCGCGATGGCGCCGCCGGAACCGCCCTCGCCCGTCACCGTCGCGATCATCGGCACGGTCAGGGTCAGGCAGCGCTCGGTCGAGCGGGCGATGGCCTCGGCCTGGCCACGCTCCTCGGCGCCAAGTCCCGGATAGGCGCCGGCGGTGTCGACGAAGCTGATCACCGGCAGATTGTATTGCTCGGCCATGTCCATCAGGCGGACGGCCTTTCGGTAGCCTTCCGGCCGCGCCATGCCGAAATTGTGCTTCAGGCGGGTGGTGGTGTCGTGGCCCTTCTCATGGCCCATGATCACCACCGGCTGGCCGCGGAAGCGGCCCAGGCCGCCGATGATGGCCTGGTCGTCGGCGAACTTGCGGTCGCCGCGAAGCTCGACGAACTCGTCGATCAGGCCGGCGACGTAGTCGACAAAGTGCGGACGCTCGGGGTGGCGGGCGACCTGGGTCTTCTGCCACGCATCCAGCCGCGCATAGGCTTCGCGCCGCAAACCGTCGAGGCGCGTGCGCAGCGCGTCGATCTCGCTGTCGAACGATCCGGCCCCGGCCGTTTCGGAGAGCTTGGACAGCTCTTCGATCTTGCTCTCAAGCTCGGCGATCGGCCGTTCGAATTCGAGATAGTGTTGAGCCATGAATCGCCTAACGCGGGCCGCCCCGGAAAGGTGGCGAAACTAGAGGTTGGGAACTTTTGGGGCAAGGCGGGCGTGAACGCCAGCGTCGCGAGGTCTAGCCAAGCCTTTCGCGCCGTGTGAAACAGTTGTTTGAAATCATAACGCAGGGGAAACGACGGACATGGCGAACCTCGAGGGCCGTACGGCCGTGATCACCGGCGCGGCCAGCGGCATCGGCCGCGCCGCCGCCCAGCTGTTTAGCGCCGCCGGCGCCAATGTCGTGCTGGCGGACATTTCGCCCGCGGTCGAGGACACCCTGGCCCTGGTGCACAAGGCCGGCGGCAAGGGCGAAGCCATCGTCGGCGACGTCGCCACCGAGCTGGTCGTGAACCGCGCCGTGGCCGCGGCCGCCAAGTACGGCGAGCTCGACATCATGTTCGCCAACGCTGGCGTCTCCGGCGGCCTGCCGGGGCTCATGGAACTCACCGCCGAGCATTGGCACGAAGTGTTGCGCATCAACACGGTCGGCGTCTTCCTGGCGGTCCAGGCGGCGGCGAAGGTGATGGTCCCGCGCGGCAAGGGCTCGATCATCTGCACCGCCAGCGTCGCCGGCATCCGCTCCGGCGCCGGCGGCATGCCCTACAGCGCCAGCAAGGCGGCGGTGATCAGCATCGTCCAGACCGGCGCCAACCAGATGGCCGGATCGGGCGTGCGCATCAACGCCGTCTGCCCCGGCCTGACCGAGACCGGCATGACCCAGATGGTCTTCGACCGCGCCCGCGAACGCGGCACCGAAGGCAAGATCGGCCAGCTCAACCCGCTGCGCCGCGGCGCCGTGCCGTCCGAGATCGCCCAGGTGGCGCTGTTCCTCGCCTCCGACGAGGCCAGCTACGTCAACGGCCAGGCGATCGCGGTCGATGGCGGGCTGTCGAGCTCGCACCCGGTCGTGCCGGGGAAGATGGCCTAGGACCAGGCTCCGGCCGCCTGGCCGGCTCGCCGCGTCCAAGCGCGTCCGGCGGACCGTCGGACGCGCTCAATCATACCCCTAGCCGACTTCGAAGCTCGGCCCGGCGAAGGACCGTTGGCCGCGCGGCGGGGCGTCCTGGCCGCGCTTGGGCGCGGTGTTCAGGGCGCCGGCGGTGGCGCCGCCATCGACCACCAGGGTGTGGCCGGTGATGAACCGCGCCGCCTCGCTGGACAGGAACAGGGCCGCGTTGGCGATGTCGAGCGGCTGGCCGACCAGCGGCAGCGGCTGGGCGTTGATGAGATAGCTCTCCATGGTCTCGCGGTTCGCTTCGGCGCCCCAGACGATCGGCGTCGACACCCCTCCCGGCGCGATCGCATTGACGCGGATGAAGTCACGGGCCAGCTGCAGCGCCGCCGAGCGGGTCAGGTTCACGACTCCGGCCTTGGCCGCGCAGTAGGCGTGCAGGCCACTGTAGCCGTCGATGCCGGCGGTCGAGGCGGTGGAGACGATGGCCCCGCCGCCCGCCGCCCGCATCGGCCCGATGGCGTGCTTGACGCCCAGGAACACCCCGCGCAGGCAGACCGCCTGGGTGCGGTCCCAGTCATCGACGGCGATGTCCTCGAGCGGCCCCACGGCGCCGCCGATGCCGGCGTTGTTGAACAGGATGTCGAGCTTGCCGAACTCGGCGACGGCCCGGTCGATCATCGCCTTGACCTCGGACTCCTGCGACACGTCCGTGCGCTGGAACACGCAGGCCGGCCCGGCCCGTGACGCCTCGGCTGCCGTGGCTTCGCCATCCTTGGTGTTGAGATCCGCCAGGACCACATGGGCGCCCTGCTGCGCGAACAGGATCGCCGCCGCGCGTCCCATGCCGCTCGCGGCCCCCGTGATCACCGCTACCTTGCCGCTGAGATCGTACATGTCTGGCCTCCCTGGCTCTTTGTTGCGGGGAGTGAAGGCCAGCGCGGGCGGCCGGGCAAGTATGACGCTGCGGTAGTCCTATTCGCCGCCGCGCACCCGCAAGATCACCGACTGGCTGGCCACGGCCATCAGTTCGCCGGTCTCGGCGAAGAGGTTCATCGAGCCGTGGCCGACCCCGGCGTGGATGCCGCTGATCGAGATCTCGGCCATCACCCAGCGGGTCGGCACGATCTTCAGCACGCGCAGGGTGTTGTCGAGGCTGTTGCCGCCCGCCTGCAGGCCGAGCGCATGGCCAAAGCCTGACGGCACATAGTCCGCCAGGACCGCCAGGATGCTGGCGTCGACCGGGATGTCCTCGACCGTGCGCATCCACATCTGCATGCGGCCGTCCTCGCTGATCTGGCCGGTGCGGTTCTTCAGGTCGTAGCGGCCGCCTTCCGCCCGTCGCTCGATGCGGCGGTTGAGGTTGTCGCCGTCGTCCGGCCACAGCAGCACCGGGTCGCAGTCCTCCGGGCGCGCGATCAACGGCATCTTCGGCCACTGGTGCTCGTGCGTGTCGGGCCGCGCGCCGAGCGCGGCGTTCACGGTGATGATCTCGTCCTCGCCGACATGCACCTTCACGCTCGCCTGGGTGGTGTATTTGCCGGCGTTGGCGATCCAGACGTCGAAATCCACCACCGACGGCGGCCGGGCGTAGGACAGATACTGCGCCGTCGCCCAGACCACGGGCCGGCCGCAGGTCTGCTCCAGGGCCGAGATCGACGCGGCCAGCCCGATACCGCCGTACATGAACATGCCGCCGGGCGGCCCGACGCAGACCCCGGGAGTCAGCGGCATGTGCCAGCGGTGCGGATTGTGGGAGGCGCGCAGATCGAAGAAGGGGGCGGTCATGGGTGTCTTCATAGCGAAGGTTCGCGCAAGTTGAAGCGTCATCCCGGACGGCTGCGTCCCGATCCGGCCACGCGCCCGCCCAGGGGCGCGGCTCCCCGCCTCGCTGCGACCAGCACGACGGTGTAGGATCAGACCCAGCCCCGCCGGAGCCTTCATGGACGCCCTCGCCCGACCGATCATTCCGCCGGCCCCGAAGATCCATCAGGGCGTGCTGCCGATCTGGCGGCTGATGCTGGAGACGGTGAAGAACTCCCTGGGCAACTGGGAGGAAGGCAGCTTCACCGCCCTGCTTGGCCGCCGCAACGTGGCTGGCATCGACAGCCTGCTGGTCAACGACCCGACCTGGGTCCGCCACATCCTGCACGCCAACCTCGCCAACTATGTGAAGCCGCCGGCCATGGTGCGCCCCGTGCGGCCGCTGGCCGGTCACGGCCTGCTGCTGTCGGAGGGGACGACGTGGAAGCGGCAGCGACGCATGCTCGCGCCCGCCTTCACCCCCGCCAGCGTCAATCTGCTGCTGCCGCACTTCTCGGCGGCGGCGCGGGCGATGGCCGATCGACTGGCGGAGACGCGGCGCGTGGACCTGTCCGCGGCCTTCCACGACGCGGCCCTGGACGCGGTGCTGCGTGCGCTGTTCTCGCTGCCGATCGGCGAGGAGAGCGCGAGCCTGGCGCGTATCGTGCGCGACTACCTGGCCGGCCCCGGACGCCCCAACATGTTCGATGGCTTCGCCCAGGCCGAGGGCGACTTCGCGTTCGCGCTGCTGCGGCGGCGACGCTTCCAGAGGCGCTGGTTCAAGACCGTCGACGCCATCATCGCAAGGCGCAAGGCCGCGCCCACGCCAGACACCCATAGCGACCTGCTCGACCTGCTGCTGGCCGTCCGCGATCCGGAGACCGGCGCCCCGCTCGACGACGAGGAGGTCCGCGACCAGTGCGCGACGATGCTGCTGGCCGGGTTCGAAACCACCTCGCGACTGCTGTTCTGGGCGAGCTATCTTCTGACCCTCGATCCGGCCGAGCAGACCCGCCTGCGGGCGGAGATCGCCGCCTTCTCGCCGGAGCGGGTCAAGACGCTGGACGACCTGCAGCACTGGCCACGCCTCAAGCAGGTGCTGTGCGAAACGATGCGCCTGTACCCGCCAGTGCCGGTGATGATCCGTCGCGCGCTGGGTCCTGACACCATCGGCGAACACCAGATCGGCGCCGGGACGCTGCTGTGGATCAGCCCGTGGGTGATCCACCGCCACCGCGCCTTCTGGGAGAACCCGACAGCCTTCATGCCCGATCGATTCGCCGGCAAGGCCGCGCCGTGGGTGACCGAGCCGGCCTTCCTGCCGTTCTCGGCGGGGCCGCGCATCTGCATCGGCGCCAGCTTCGCGATGGCCGAGGCCTCGATCGTCCTGGCGACGCTGCTGTCGCGGTTCGAGCTCTCGCTCGACAGCGACCGGCCGATCCTGCCCGTCGGCGGGGTGACAACCTCGCCGGATCACGAGCCGCTGTTCACGGTCGAACCGGTCCCCTAGAAGGTCCTCCCAAAAAAGGGGGAGCCTGCAACAGCACCATACTAATATAATCCTACTAACTATAAATCCTTTCCACCGCACCTTTATACTTTTCCATAATCACTTTCCTTTTCAATTTTAATGTAGGTGTAAGTTC
>JAZJXN010000187.1:7863-19914 GCA_040390885.1 Pseudomonadota bacterium
CTAGAAGGTCCTCCCAAAAAAGGGGGAGCGAGATGGGCAAGTTTCACGAGGACACCGCCGTCGTCGACCGCGACGGCGACCTGACCGCCGAGCTGTCCCGCGACTGGGAGATCTGGGGTCCGAACGGCGGCTACGTCGCGGCCATCGCCCTGCGCGCCGCAGGGCTTCGAGCGCCGGACGGCCATCGCCCGGCGAGCTTCTCCTGTCAGTACCTGTCGGTGGGCAAGTTCGGCCCCGCCCAGGCCGAGGTGCGAGTGGTCAAGACAGGACGCTCGGCCTCCTGCCTGGCCGTGGAACTGTCACAGGACGGCAAGGTGTTCCTCACGGCCCAGGTCTGGACCACCAACCGCGAGGACGGGCCGCAGGTGGCGACGCTGACGCCGCCGCCCTCCCCGCCCCTGGCCGAGGTCGCCGATATCCAGACCCATTTGCCGCCCGACGCGCCCAAGCATCGCTTCTGGCAGAACTTCGAGACCCGGCCGCTGAACTGGACGCCGTTTGGCGCCCCCGGGATGCAGGGCCAGCCCCTGATCTACTGGCAGCGCTTCCTGGATTTCGAGGCCGTGGACGCCTTCGCCGACGGCGCGCGATCACTGGTGCTGATCGACACGCTGCTGTGGCCCGCCCATGCACGCGGCCAGGGCGGCGCCGACTACATCGCGCCGAGCCTGGATCTGTCCGTCTGGTTCCACGCGCCGCAGCCGGCCGGGGACTGGCTGATGATCGACGCGCGATCCTCGACCGCCGCGGGCGGACTGATCCACGGAACCGGCCAGGTCTGGAGCGAGGACGGCCGCCTGATCGCCAGCGGCGGCGGGCATATGCTGCACACGGTCGTACGCCCCGGGCGGTAGCGGCGGATCAAAAGCCCTCCTCCATCTAGGAGGAAGGGAGAAGGGAGTTACCCGAGCAGCGCCAGCGCGAACCAGCGCTTCGGGTCGGTCCACACCTGCTCGACCGACCAGCCACCGGCGCTGGCCAGATCGCCGAGGCGGTCAGGCGTGTACTTGTACGAGCTCTCCGTGTGGATCGTTTCGCCAGCCGCGAAGCCGAAGGTCTGACCGTCGATGTGGGCCGTGGTCGGGCGGTCGGCGCGCAGGTGCATCTCGATGCGCGACGCCTCGGCGTTCCAGCGCGCCTCGTGGGCGAAGGCGTCGAGGTCGAAGTCCGCGCCGAGCTCACGGTTGGCGCGGACGAGCAGGTTCTTGTTGAAGGCGGCGGTCACCCCCGCCGCGTCGTCATAGGCGGCCTCCAGGACATCGGCGTCCTTCACGAGGTCGACACCGATAAGCAGCTTCGCGCCCGCGCCGAGGTGCTCACGCATGTCGGACAGCAGAACAGCCGCATCCTCCGGATCGAAGTTGCCGATCGTGGAGCCCGGGAAGAAGCCGAGCCGCGGCCCGACGGGGCCGGCCGGGGTGTGGACGTCCAGAGCGGTGAAGTCGCCGGCCACGCCCTTGGTCGGGAGGCCGGGGAAATACTGCGCGACATGGTCGGCGGTGTCGCGAGCCGCGCCCGGGTCGATCTCGACGCAGACGTAGGCCGCGACCTCCTTCATCGCCACGAGCAGCTTGATCGCCTTTTCGCCGGAGCCGGATCCGTACTCGACCACCGTCCTGCCCGGGCCGACCGCCTCGGCGATCGCGGGGCCGGCCTCGTCCAGCAGGGCCAGTTCGGTCCGGGTCGGATAGTATTCCGGCAGCAGCGTGATCTGGCCGAACAGGGCCGAGCCCTCGCCATCGTAGAACCACTTCGGCGGCGTCGCCTTTGGGGTCGCCGACAGGCCTTGGGTCAGGTCGGCGGCGAACAGGGCGCGGGCGAGATCCTGGGTGAGCGAGACGGCGCGGTTCATGCGATATCCTTGGCCAGACGGAGGCCGGAGAACATCCAGCGTTGGTGGGGGTGGTAGAAGTTCCGGTAGGCGGCCCTGATGTGGGGAGCCGGCGTCGCGCAGCAACCGCCGCGCAGGACGAACTGCCGGGCCATGAACTTGCCGTTGTACTCGCCGAGCGCGCCGACGGCAGGGCGGAAGCCCGGATAGGGGCTGTAGGCGCTGGCCGTCCATTCCCAGAGATCGCCGAACATCTGGTCGCCGTCGTCCGCCGGACGCGGGCGCAGGACGTCGGTCTCCATGAAGTTGCCGGTGGTCGGCCGGCCAGCGGCGACCGTTTCCCACTCCGCCTCGGTCGGCAGCCGCGCGCCGGCCCAGCGGGCGTAGGCGTCGGCCTCGTAGAGGCTGACATGCTGCACGGGGGCCGCGGGGTCGATGGCCTCCAGGCCGGCCAGCGTCGCCTGACCGCCGTCGCGCCAGTACTCGGGCGCGGTCCAGCCCTGGGCGCGGACGGTGTCCCAGCCCTCGGCCAACCACAGGGTCGGGCTCTCATAGCCGCCGTCGGCGATGAACTCGGCCCACTCGCCGTTGGTCACCAGTCGGTCGGCCAGCGCGAACGGCTCCAGCCAGGACTTGTGTCGTGGCAGCTCGTTGTCGAAGGCGAAGCCTTCGCCGGTTCCACCGGTCTCGACCAGGCCGCCGCCGTGCTCGATCCAGCGCGCGGGGCGCTGGGCGGGGCCGCTCGCGGAGGCGAGGTCGGTGCGATAGGCGGGGCTGTCCGGGTGCTTGGTCAGCAGGCTGAGGATATCCATCAGGAACAGCTCCTGGTGCTGCTCCTCATGGGCGAGGCCGAGCTCGATCAGCGCCGCGGTCTTGCTGAAGGTCGCGGTGTCGGCCTCGCGGACGTAGCGCTCCAGCGCCACGTCGACACGCTTGCGCCAGGCGATGATCTCGTCGACGCCAGGCCGGGTGATCAAGCCGCGCTCGGGCCGGGGCTGCCGGTCGCCGATGGTCTCGTAGTAGCTGTTGAACAGGAACTGGGCCGACGCCGGCCGCTCGGGGGCCAGGCCCGCGGGCGACAGCAGGAACTCGTCGAAAAACCAGGTCGTGTGCGCCAGATGCCACTTGCCGGGGCTGGCGTCGGGCATCGCCTGTGACTGCAGGTCTTCGGCGCTCAGCGGCGCCGCGAGCCTGAGCGTGCGAGCCCGAACGGCGCTGATCGCCACCGTCCAGCCGTCCCTGTCGGCGATATCCCAAGCCATGCTGGCGCCCTCGCCCACCGCGTTCCGATCGAGAAGAACGCGAAACGGAAGATAGGGCTCCGAGATAACCGCGTCTTGCGGTTTCCGGCGGTTGAAAGCGGGTTGGTGACATCCTTTGTCAGCATGACGACCAGCGTCATCCTCGGCCGCTTGGCGAGGCCCCCGTCGTCGGTCGCAAGCGCCGTGTGAACCCATGTTCGCATGCGTCAGCAGGACAAGGGATCCGGGGCAAGGCCAAGGATGACGACGTGTCTGGGTGTCAGAACCCGTACAGCGACGCGTACTCCGGGTCCTTGGCCGCGATCTGGCGCGCGCAGTCGACCATGACCTTGGCCTGTTTCCAGGTGGCGTCGTCCTGCATCTTGCCGTCGAGCATGACCACGCCGCTGCCGTCGGGCATCGCCTCGAGGATGCGTTTGGCGAAGATCACCTCGCCCGGGTCGGGACTGAAGACCTTCTTGGCGATGGCGATCTGGTTGGGGTGCAGGCTCCAGGCGCCGACGCAGCCGAGCAGGAAGGCGTTGCGGAACTGCTGCTCGCAGGCCTCGCTGTCGGAGATGTCGCCGAACGGACCATAGAAGGCGCTGAGGCCGTGGGCGGCGCAGGCGTCGACCATCTTGGCGAAGGTGTAGTGCCAGATGTCCTGCTGCGCGGCCGCGCGTGGCGCGCCGTCTTCACGCGGATCCTCGATGACCTTGTAGAACGGGTGGCCGCCGCCGACGCGGGTGGTCTTCATCCGGCGGCTGGCGGCCAGATCGGCCGGGCCGAGGCTGATGCCCTGCATGCGGGGCGAGGCGGCGCAGATGGCCTCGACATTGTTCACGCCCTCGGCGGTCTCGAGGATGGCGTGCAGCAGGATCGGCTTCTTGAGGCCGTGCTTGGCCTCCAGCAAGGCCAGCTGCTGGTCCATGTAATGGATGTCCCACGGCCCCTCGACCTTGGGCACCATCATCACGTCCAGCCGGTCGCCGACGCCGGCGACGATGTCGGCCACGTCCTGCAGATGCCACGGCGAGTTCAGGCAGTTGATGCGGGTCCAGAGGCCGACGCCGAGCGCGGCGAAGTCCGTCGCGTTGGCCATCTCGATGAACCCGGCGCGGGCCGCGTCCTTGGCGTCGGCGGGAATGGCGTCCTCGAGATTGCCGAGGACCACGTCGACGGTCGGGGCGATCTCGGGAACCTTGGCGCGGACCTTTTCCAGGTGCGTCGGGATGAAGTGGATCATCCGCTCGACCTTCACCGGCAGCTCACGCAGCGGCGCGGGGGCTCCGATGGCGAGAGGTTTGAAAAACCCGCGCGGCGTCTTCATGGCGTCAGTCCCCGTCGTTTCTTTTCGCAATTGCGAGAAGCAATGCGGCGACGCGACGGAAGCGTCAAGCGGACGGCGGGGTTCGCCTGCCGCCGCCCTTGGGCGTCTCGTCGTCGTCCTGCTCAGGCGGCGGCCGCAGCAGGTCGTCGGCGGCGTCATTGCTCGAGGGCCGGGGTTTGCGACCCCGGGCCGGAGTCGACCCGCCGCCCTGTTCCAGCCGCAACGCCCGGCGGGCGTCGTCGCCCTCCTCGCCGAACAGCGAGCGGATGCGCATGTCCATCTGCGGCGCGGGGATCTCGATCCCCGCCTTGCGCAGGGCGTCGTCGATGGCCCAGGTGTAGGCCGCCTGCATGGCGTTAGGCCGCTTCACCGCCTCGAGCCGCGGCCACACCACCAGCTCGAAGTTGAGCCCGTAGTCACCGAAGCCGACGAGCCAGACCTGGGTGCGATAGGTGGGACTGTCCGGCAGGGTGAAGGTCACCCCGCGCGCCGCTTCCAGAACCGCCTCGCGAACCTTTTCCTTGTCGACCCCGTAGGCGCAACGGAACGGCACATGGATGCGCCGGGTATGGCCCCGCAGCGTCCAGTTGGTCACCGTCCCCTGGATGAGCTGGCTGTTGGGGATGAGGATGTCGATGCTGTCGTTGTTGCGGATGCGGGTGGCGCGGGCGCCGATCTCGTGAACCACGCCGCGCTGGCCGTTCTCGAGCTCGATGTAGTCGCCGACCCGCAGCTCCTCGTCGAAGATCAGCACGATGCCGGAGACGAACTCCTTGACCACGCCCTGCAGGCCGAGGCCGACACCGACGCCGAGGGCGCCGCCGAACACCGCCAGCGAGGACAGGTCGACGCCGAGCGTCGAGACGCCCGCGATCACGCCGAACACGATCAGGCCGTACATCGACAGCTTCTCGACGATGTAGAGCGCCGCCTTGCCGCGTTTGGCCCGGTCGCGGACCCGCTTGAGCGCCGCCCCGATCAGGCGCGCGGCGATGAAGGCCACGACGATGGTCAGCAGGGCGGCGATCAGCCCGCCGGCCGTCACCGGCGTCTTGCCGATGCTGAACAGCGTCAGCTTCTCGAGGTGTTCGAGCTGTTGGAGGTCCTGCTGCATGCCGGGGGACCCTACGCCTTCTTTACGAACTCTGTCTTCAGAACCAGGCCTTTGACCTTGTCGACGTTGGCCTCGATCTCGTCGGGGTCTCCGGTGAGCCGGATCTTGCGGACCATCGTGCCGCGCTTGAGCGTGACGCCGCCCGAGCCCTTGACCTTGAGGTCCTTGATCAGGGTGACGCTGTCGCCGTCGGCGAGGACGGTCCCGTTGCTGTCCTTGGTGTCGCTCACGGTCCTAGTCCTTTCGACTCAGCGGGTGCTTGGTCCTTACCACCTCGGCCAGCCGATCGCCCGCGACGTGGGTGTAGATCTGGGTGGTGGCGATGTCGGCGTGGCCGAGCAAGGTCTGGACCACGCGCAGGTCGGCGCCGCCCTCGAGCAGGTGGGTGGCGAAGGCGTGGCGCAGGACGTGGGGGCTGACCTTCTCGCGGTCGATGCCGGCGGCGATGGCCGCCTCCTCCAGCAACTGGCTGAAGCGCCGCGGCGTCAGCTTGCCGCCCTTGCCGCGCGACGGAAACAGCCAGGGATTGGCCGCGTCGCCCTTGGGCGTGAACTCCTTGCGCACGGCCAGCCAGGCCTTGGTCGCGGCGCGGGCGGCGTCGTTGAGCGGGGCCAGCCGTTCCTTGCCGCCCTTGCCCTTGACGATCAGGTAGGCCGGGTCGCGGGCCATCGCCGACAGCGGCAGGCCCATCACCTCCGAGACCCGCATGCCCGAGGCGTAGGTCAGCTCGATCAGCGCCGCGAGCCGAAGGCCCTGGCCGCCATCCTTCTCGGCCGCCGCCGCGATCAGACGCAGGACCTCGTCACGCGACAGCACCTTGGGCAGCGGACGGCCCTTCTTGGGCGCCTCGACCCGGCGGGAGGGGTCGTCCTGCCGCCATCCCTCGCCGAGCACGAAACGATAGAACTGCCGCACCGCCGCGCGCCTGCGCGCCGCCGTCGCCGGCGACAGGCCGATGGCGCCCATCTGCGCGAAATAGGCCTCCACATCCTCGGCGGTTGCGCTGGCGAGGTCGCGGCCGCGGCTCTTGAGAAAGGCGCCGGCGTCGATGAGGTCCTTTCCGTACGCCGTCAGGGTATTGCGGGCGGCCGAGCGCTCGACCGCCATCATCTCCAGGAAGGCCTCGGCCCAGGCCTCGCCGCTCATGGCAGCTGCAGAGCGGTCAGAACCTCGTCCGCCAGGTCACGCGCGGCGTCGGTCAATCCGACGCGGTTCAGCGCTGCGATGACGCGCGCCGCGTCGGGCGTCTTCAGCGGCTTGCCGCCGGCGTCGAGGACCAGGTCCAGCGCCAGCAGCGCGGTCTCGCCCTTGAGGCCCGCGCCGGCGGCGAGGTCCAGGCCGGCCAGCTTCGCGGGGGCGGCGCTTCCGGCCGGCATCTCGAAGCGCGCCAGCGTCGCGCGCTGGGCATCCGTGAAGGGCGCGCCGAGGGCGGCGGCGACCAGCACGGCGGCTTCGTAGCTTGGCTTCGTCTTGGCGTCGGCCGCAACGGCGCCGACGAACAGGGCGTCGACCTCGGCCGCTCGCCCCTGCTCCCTGGCCAACCGCGCGCCGAGCCCCTCGCCCGGCGGCCGGTCGAAGGTCTCGGGCGCCGGATCAAGCGCGGCGAGCACCGCCGGCGGTGCGGTCTTGGCTGCCTCGGTCAGGTCCAGGGCGAGCTTGCGAGACAGCGCCAGGTCGAGGCCGTTGCGCAGCGAGGCGGCGCCGGGATCGCCCTCTCCGGCGATGACGGCGCCGATCAGACGCGAGATCGCCGGATCGCGGCTCTTCTCACTGGCCAGGGTCAGGGTCAGCTGGGCGGCGTCGGTCTGGCCGGCCAGCGCCTGGCAGTAGGCGCGAAGCCGCAGCCAGTAGATCTCGCCGCGATCGACGGTCAGCTGTTCGGCGATGCGGCAGGCGGCGGCGTCCTGGCCTGACAGCAGGGCGGCTTCGGCCGCGACGCGGGACAGGGTCGCGCTGCCCTGCAGGCCCTGGGCCCTCTCCAGGGTCGTCCAAGCCGTGCGGGGCCGCCCCAGCGCGATCAGCGCGTCAGCGCGGGCGGCGGCCATCGCAGGATCATGGCCAGCGTCTCCGGGACCGGCCGCGCCGGTCGCCAGCACCTGCCGCGCCAGCCGGGCCGTCGCCGGGCTCAGGGCGCCGGTCGCCAGCCGCGGGATCACCGCCGTGGCGATGCCCGGCGAGGTTCCCCGCCACAGGTCGCGCGGCAGACCGGTCTCCGCCGCGCCCACCGAGAAGTAGTCCGGGGCCGCCAGCGGCTGCACCTCGACCTGGGCGGCGGCCGGCGTGGCGATCAGGGCGGTGACGGCGAGCAGGAGCATCCTCATGTCCGGACCATAGCACCTGATCGTCACCGGGTTGAGCAACGACCGTCGCCCCGTCGTCGCCGGCGCGGGCCGTCAGCAGCCCAGTTGGTCGGCAAGCGCCGTCAGGCTGTCGGCCGACCATTCCCAGTCCTGCACGGCGTCGGCGTCCGGCGCGCGACGACCGCCGTATTCGTCAGGCCGCGCGACGAAGGCGGTCTTCAGGCCGCAGGCGCGGGCTCCGGCCAGATCCTGGTGATGCGCGGCCACCAGACACACGTCCTCCGGCGCCAGGCCCAGAATCTCGGCGGTCCCGAGGTAGGCGCGGGGATCAGGCTTGTAGGCCCGGGTCACCTCGGCCCCCATGATCGCATCCCAGGGCAGCCCGCCGCGCCGCGCCATCTCCATCATCAGCGCGATGTTCCCGTTCGACAGCGTCACGATCGGGAAACGGGTCTTCAGCCGTGTCAGGCCGTCGACCGTGTCGGGCCAGGGGGCCAGGCGGCGCCAGGCGAACGTCCAGTCCTGGAGGAGGGCCTCGTCGATGGCGGCGGGGTCGATGTCCTTGGCCCGCAAGGTTTCGTCGAGCATCTCCCGGTGCAGCACGTCCAGGGTCGTGAACCCGCGCCCGGAGGCGGCATAGGCCATCATCACGCTGACGTATCGCCGCCGCCAGGCGTCGGCGAAACCCGCGGGGTCGAGGTCGTCGCGACCGATCCGCGCCAGGAAACCGGCGGACTCGGCGGCGATGCTGGACCGCCAGTCGACCACCGTGCCGAACACGTCGAAGGCCAGCACCTTGGGCTTGTCTGCTTCGGCCATGGGAAGTCTCCGGCGGGCTGGCTGCGGCGCGTCGCCTTGGTCGGCCGGGAGGCCGCGCGGAGGCGCGCGGTTGTAGGATAGCCGGTCACCGCCTTCAACCGCGCCCCGCGCCGATCGGCCGGGCAAGGGTCCGCATCGGCGGAACGGCCTGACAAACCTTGGCCGCACCGCCCTCTGTCGTGTAAGCGAAGGACGGCCATGACCGCGGACCCACGACTTCGTCGCAAGACCATCGCCCTCGTCGGCCTCATGGGGGTTGGGAAGAGCAGCATCGGGCGGCGCTTGGCGCTGTCGCTCGACCTGCCGTTCCGCGACGCCGACACCGAAGTCGAGACCGCCGCCGGCCGCACCGTCGCCGAGATCTTCGAGGCCTATGGCGAGGAATCGTTCCGCGATGGCGAGCGCAAGGTTATCGCCCGGCTCATGGACGAGGGCCCGCATGTCCTCGCCACGGGCGGCGGCGCCTTCGTCAATGACGAGACCCGCGCGCTGATCAAGAGCCGCGCCATTTCGGTCTGGCTCAAGGCCGACCTCGAGCTGCTCGCCCGCCGCGTCGGTCGCAAGGATACCCGGCCGCTGCTGCGCGGGAAGGACCCGCTCAAGGTCCTGCAGGAACTGGCCGTGACCCGCTACCCGATCTACGCCCAGGCCGACCTCGTGGTCGAGACCGGCGACACCCCCCATTTCGAGGCCGTGGAAGCCGTGATCCGCGCCCTGACCCAACACCTGGCCGGAGCCGAGGCTTGATCCGTACGATTCCCGTGGGGCTGGGCGCCCGCGCCTATGACGTGGTTGTCGGCCCGGGCCTGATCGACCGCGCCGGCGAGCGCATCGCGCCGCTGCTCAAGACGCCGCGCACCGTCATCGTCACCGACAGCAACGTCGGCGCCCACCATGGCGAGCGCCTGTCGGTGTCGCTGGAGCGGGTCGGGGTGTCGGTGGACATCGTCACCATGCCCGCCGGCGAGGAGAGCAAGAGCTTCGAGGGTCTCGCCTCGCTCTCCGACCAGCTGCTCGACCTGGAACTGGACCGCGGCGACGTGATCGTCGCCTTCGGGGGCGGCGTGGTCGGCGACCTGGCCGGGTTTGCGGCGGCGATCTACAAGCGGGGCATCGACTTCGTGCAGGTGCCGACCAGCCTGCTGGCCCAGGTCGACAGCTCGGTCGGCGGCAAGACCGCCATCGACACCCCGCGCGGCAAGAACCTGATCGGCGCCTTCCACCAGCCGCGGCTGGTGCTGGCCGACCTCGACGTGCTCGCGACCCTGCCGGCCCGGGAGATCGCCTGCGGCTACGCCGAGGTGATCAAGTACGGCATGCTCGGCGACGCCGACTTCTTCACCTGGCTTGAGGCGCACAGCGCCAAGGTGCTCGAGCGCGAGCTCGAGGCCCTGACCCACGCCGTCGCCCGCTCCGTCGAGATGAAGGCCGAGATCGTCGCCGAGGACGAAAAGGAACAGGGCCGCCGCGCCCTGCTCAACCTGGGCCACACCTTCGCCCATGCTCTGGAGGCCGAGACGGGCTTCGGCGACGAGCTCAAGCACGGCGAGGCGGTCGGCGCCGGCTGCGCCCTCGCCTTCCGCTTCTCCGCGGCGCTTGGCCTGTGCTCAGACGCCGACGCGGTCAGGGTCGAGCGGGCGCTGCAGGCCGTGGGCCTGCCGACGCGGTTCGACGACCTGCCCGGCGGCGAGGCGTTCAACGCCGACCGCCTGATCGCCCACATGGGTCAGGACAAGAAGGCCGAAGGCGGCCGGCTGACCTTCATTCTCGCCCGCCGCATCGGCGAGGCGTTCACTGCCAGGGGTGTCGATCCCGCGCCCCTGCGCGACTTCCTCATCTCCGAAGGAGCTCTCTCGTGATCGTGGCCCTGATCGGCGCCCTGGCGCCCGCCTTGATCATCCTGCTCGGTATCGGCGCGCTCATTTCGGCGGCGGAGACCTCGATGACGGCCGCCAGCCGCGGCCGGATGCACCAGCTCGAGCGCGACGGCGACCGCGCCGCGGCGCGCGTCAACAAGCTGATGGGCAACCAGGAGACCATGATCGGGGCGATCCTGCTCTCGAACAACGTGGTCAACATCGGCGCCTCGGCCCTGACCACCAGCGTCCTGGCGGTGGCCTTCCCGGGACCGATCGGGGTTCTGATCTCCACCGTCGTGATGACCGTGCTGGTGGTCATCTTCGGCGAGATCCTGCCCAAGACCCTGGCCATTACCCGGCCCGAGACCGTGGGCCGGACGCTCTCGATCCCGACCTACTGGGTGGTGAAGATCTTCGGCCCGATGGCCAACGGCGCCCAATGGGTTGTGCGCCAGACGCTGCGCCCGTTCGGCATCAACCTGTCGATGGAGACCGACGTCCTGGCCGCGCACGAGGAAATCCGCGGCGCGGTCGAGTACCACCACGCCGAGGGCACCGTCGGGGAGCGCGACCGTCGGATGCTCGGCGGCGTCCTCGACCTGTCCGAGATGGACGTCAGCGAGGTCATGGTCCACCGCAAGTCGGTGTTCATGCTCGACGTCGACCAGCCGCCGCGCGAGCTGATCAAGCAGGCGCTCGACAGCGGCCACAGCCGAATTCCCCTGTGGCTGAGCGACGCCGACAACATCGTCGGCGTGCTCCACGTCAAGGACGTGATCCGGGCCATGACCGACGCCGACACCGGCATCGACCAGCTCGACATCCCGGCCATCGCTCGCAAGCCCTGGTTCATCCCCGACACCACAAAGCTGAAGGACCAGCTCAACGCCTTCCTCAAGCGCCGGGCCCACTTCGCCCTGGTCGTCGACGAGTATGGCGTGCTGCAGGGCGTGGTCACCCTCGAGGACATTCTCGAGGAGATCGTGGGCGAGATCGACGACGAGCACGACGCGGCCGTCGCCGGGGTCAAGCAGCAGCCCGACGGCTGGGTCGAGGTCGACGGCACGGTCACCGTGCGCGACCTGAACCGGGCCCTCGACTGGGATCTGCCGGACGACCAGGCCGTCACCATCGCCGGCCTCGTCATCCACGAAGCGCAGACGATTCCCGAGGAGGGTCGCACCTTCCTGTTCCATGGCCACCGCTTCCAGGTGCTCAAGCGTCGCCGCAACCAGGTCACCGCGCTGCGCATCAGCCCGCGCCTCGATGCCGACGGCGACTGGCTCACCGAACAATCCGCCTAGGCTCGGGAACCCACACAGGCGGATAGGCGTTGGCCGTCCGCGCATCCTGCATGCGCAGGTGGGGGTCTCTTGGTGGAGAATGGGAAGCGTAGCTTCGAAGCCGTGCGCGTGGATGATCCCGCCGCGCGGCTCGACGCGCTTGAAGCCGCTCTCGGCGAGGAGATCCGCCGGTCGGACGCCCTGATCCGGATCGGAGAGTCCATCGGACTCAGCCGCGACATCGACACCGTGGTTCAGACCGTGGTCGACGGCG
>JAZJXN010000187.1:19924-21269 GCA_040390885.1 Pseudomonadota bacterium
GTTCGCAGCCTTCTTCTACAATGTCCGCAACGGGTCCGGCGAAAGCTACATGCTCTACGCGCTGGCCGGCGCGCCGCGGTCCGCCTTCGACCAGTATCCGATGCCCCGCAACACCGCCGTCTTCGCCCCGACCTTCGCCGGTGAGGGCGTGGTCCGCTCGGACGACATTACCAGCGACCCCCGCTACGGCCGCAACCTGCCGCACCACGGCATGCCCGAAGGCCATCTCCCGGTGCGCAGCTACCTGGCCGCGCCGGTGGTTTCGCGCTCGGGCGAGGTGATGGGCGGCCTGTTCTTCGGCCATGCAGACCCCGGGCGCTTCAGCCCGACCCACGAGAAGGTCGTCTCCGGCATCGCCAGCCAGGGCGCGGCGGCGATCGACGCCATCCGGGCCAACGACAACGCCATCGCCGAGCTCGAGGCGCGCCGCCTGACCGAAGCCAGCCTGGGTGAAAGCCTGTCCTTCGCGCTCGATGCCGGGCGGATGGGCTCCTGGAAACTGGACGTCGCCAGCCAGGCCTACGAGGCGTCTGATCTGTGCAAGGCCAACTACGGTCGGCGGCCGAACGAGGTGTTCGGCTTCGGCGACCTGCTCGGCGCAGTGCACCCGGACGACCGACTGCGCATGCGGGCGGCGATCGACACCGCCATCCGCGACGGCTCGCCCTACGACATCGAGTACCGGGTCTGCATCCCGAGCGGCGAGGTGCGCTGGGTGCACGTGCGCGGCCGCGCCGACGCCATCGTCGAGGGCGGCGGCGCCAAGCGCATGGCCGGGGTCTCGCTGGACGTCACCGAACGACGCCGCGCCGAAGAGCGACAGCGGCTGCTGCTCAACGAGCTGAATCACCGGGTGAAGAACACGCTCGCGGCGGTGCAGTCGATCGCCTTCCAGACCCTGCGCTCGGCGCGCACCCCCACCGATTTCCGCGACGCCTTCGAGTCACGGTTGATGGCCCTGTCGCAGACCCACAATCTGCTGACCGAAGAGAACTGGGAAGGCGCGGACCTGCGCGCCGTGCTCCAGGTCGAGCTGGACGCCTTTGGCGGCGACGGCCGGGCCAGCGTGACCGGGCCCGACATCCACCTCTCGCCCAAGGCGGCGGTCGCCATCGGCATGGGATTCCACGAACTCGCCACCAACGCCTCGAAGTACGGCGCCCTGTCGACGGCCGGCGGCGGCCTGTCGGTACGCTGGCGGGTGGATGGACCTGATCTTCTGCTCGAATGGCGTGAGGAAGGCGGCCCGGCCGTCGAACCCCCAAGCCGCCGCGGCTTCGGCTCGCGCCTGCTCGAGCAGGGCCTGTCGGCCGAACTGGGCGGCACGGTGAAGTTGAACTACGCT
>JAZJXN010000188.1:0-16803 GCA_040390885.1 Pseudomonadota bacterium
CTACGACCCCAAGGCTTTAGCTTGGAAGCATGGCCCTTCGCGACGAACTTGCCCGCATGATCGACGACGCCCAGCGCGTGGTGGTGTTCACCGGCGCCGGGATCTCTACGGAATCCGGCATCCCCGACTTCCGCAGCCCGGGCGGGGTGTGGTCGAAGATGAAGCCGATCTATTTCCAGGAGTTCGTCGGCGACGAGGATCGGCGCCGTGAGTCCTGGACGCGGGTTTTCGCCGGCACGGCGGGCTGGACCGGCCGCGCGCCGAATGCCGGCCATGACGCTGTGGCGCGGCTGGTGGCCACCGGCAAGGTCTCCAGCGTCATCACTCAGAACGTCGACAATCTGCATCAGGACAGCGGCATCCCGGACGAGCGGGTGATCGAGCTGCACGGCAACGCCAGCTACGCCACCTGCCTGACCTGCGGCCTGCGCCACGAGTTCAAGGACCTGCGGCCGATCTTCGTCGAGCGCGGCGAGATTCCTACCTGCCGCAGCTGCGGCAACCTCGTGAAGAGCGCGACCATCTCCTTCGGCCAGGCCATGCCCGAGACCCCGATGCTGCGCGCGGAGGAGGAGACCCTGGCCTGCGACCTGTTCCTGGTGCTGGGCTCGTCGCTGGTGGTGTTCCCGGCGGCGGGCTTCCCGCTGCTGGCCAAGCGCAACGGGGCGCAGCTGGCGATCGTCAACCGCGAGGCCACCGACATGGACGCCTACGCGGACCTGGTCCTCCACGATGAGATCGGCCCCCTGATGAGCGCGATCGTGCCGGCGCTCACCTAGGGGACATGCTCCCGAAGGGTTCGTGTCCCCGGCAATGACACTGGACCAACCCGCCCCCCAACCGCTACGTCCTGCGCCAACGAGACACGGGAACCCGACACATGGCCGAGACCATCACGCTGACGTCCAAGATCGACGGCTTTGAATTCGACGCGCTGCACGCGGACGCCGAGGGCGCGCGCAAGGGCGGCGTCATCGTCATCCAGGAGATCTTCGGCCTCGACCAGTACGTCCAGGCCGACGTCGCCCGCTGGGCGGCCAAGGGCTTCGAGGCCGTGGCCCCGTCGATGTTCGACCGCCAGGAGCGCGGCTTCACCGCCCAGCACGACCCGGCCGGCTTCGAGACGGGCATCAAGCACCTGATGGCCAACGGCTTCGACAACCCGATCAGCGACGTCCAGGCCGCGATCGACTACCTCGCCCCGCGCGGGCCGGTGTTCATCGTCGGCTACTGCTACGGCGGCGTGATCGCATGGCTGGCGGCCGGCAAGACCACCGGCCTCTCGGCCGCCTCGTCCTACTACGGCGGCCGTGTCGCCCAGAGCCTGGACGTCGCGCCGAAGGTCCCCGTTATCTGCCACTTCGGCCGCAAGGACGACCACATCCCGGCGGACGAGACCAAGGCCGCGATCAACGCCGCCTATCCGGACATCCCGGTCTATATCTACGAAGCGTCCGGCCACGGCTTCAACAACGACGGACGCCCCGACTCGGACCCGGCTGACGCCGCCCTGGCCCGCGAGCGCACCGTGGCGCTGTTCGAGGCCAACGGAGCCGCATAGTCATGGGCGAGCGGATCACCCTGACGACCCGGACCGGCGAGCGGCTCGCGGCGTACCACGCCCCGGCCCTTGAGGCCCGGCGCGGCGGCCTGGTGATCCTGCACGCCATCTGGGGCGTCACGCCGCATATCCGCGAGCTGTCCGACACGCTGGCCGCGCAGGGCTACGAAGTGATCGCGCCGAGCCTGCTCGACGGCGAGGCGGACTTCCCGGACCACAACGTCAAGGTCGAGATCCTTCCCGACCGAATGGCGCTCGGCGAGGCCTCGGGCTGGGGCGAACTGTGTGTCGGCCGGGTCCAGGCGGCGATCGACGCGCTTCAGGGGCCGGTGTTCGCCATGGGCTTCTGCTTTGGCGGCTCCACGGCGTGGGTAGCGTCGGCCTTCTGCGACGGTCTGCAGGCGGTCGTCTGCTTCTACGGCGGCGCGATCGTCGACCACGTCGACATGACGCCGCGCGTCCCGACCCTGCTGCACTTCGGCAAGACCGACGAGACCATCCCGCCGGCCGACGTCGAGACCATCGCCACGGCGCATCCGGATCTGCCCCTGTACCTCTACGACGCCGGCCACGCCTTCGTGGCGCCAGGCGGGGGCTACCACGAGGACAGCGCCCGGCTCGCCATGCTGCGCACGCTGAAGCACTTCCAGCGCAGCGGCGGCGCCAAGGGCGAGATGTAGATTCTTGGTCGTCTCCGTCTTGGGAGAGGATTAGCGGAGCACCCGCCCCGCGACCGCGTCCAGCTTCGCCACCATCCCAGCATCCCGCGCCTCCGGCGCCGTGATGATAGCCCCGTCGAGGCAGCGGTCGATCGGCGAGGCCGGGCGCTCCGCCGGCAGGCTCAGCGCCAGCTCGCGGATCAGCACCTTCGCCTTCGCCGTGTTGGCCCGCATGACCTCGAGCACATGGGTGACCTCGACCGCCGCCTCGCCCTCGCGCCAGCAGTCGTAGTCGGTGACCATGCAGATCGAGGCGTAGGGCAGCTCCGCCTCGCGGGCGAGTTTGGCCTCCGGCATGTTGGTCATCCCGATGACGCTGCAGCCCCAGGCCCGGTAGAGCTCGCTCTCGGCGCGGGTCGAGAACTGCGGGCCCTCCATCGCCAGGTAGGTCCCGCCCTCGACCACCGCCGCCCCGGCCCGGCGCGCGGCCTCGGCGGCGAGGCCCGACAGCCGCGGGCAGACGGGGTCGGCCATCGCGACGTGGGCGGCGAGGCCCGGGCCGAAGAAGCTCTTCTCCCGTGCGAAGGTGCGGTCGATGTACTGGTCGACGGCGACGAAGGTCCCGGGCGGGAGCGCCTCCTTGAGCGAGCCGACCGCTGACAACGACAGGATGTCAGTGCAGCCGGCGCGCTTGAGGGCGTCGATGTTGGCGCGGGCGTTGATGTCGCCGGGCGGCAGGCGGTGGCCGACGTCGTGCCGAGGCAGGAACACCAGCCGCGTCTGGCCGATACGGCCGGTCACGAAGGCGGCGGACGGCGCCCCGAACGGGCTCGTCGCGTCGCGCGTCGCCCGGTCCTCTAGCCCGTCGATGTCGTACAGTCCCGACCCGCCGATGATCCCCAGCGTCCAGCCCGCCATGCCTGATCCCCTTGTCCGCAGACGCTTATCGCGGCTTGATCCCCGCTTGGCTAGGATGCCGTCATGCGCCTGCGACCCGCCCTGCTGAGCCTGATCCTGACGACCGGCGCGGCGGATCGGGCGGCGGCGTCCGAGACTACCTGCTGGTTTGAGAACGGCGCGGTGGTGGTGCCCGCGCAGATCGGCGGGGTGGCGGGGGACTGGCTCATCGATCCGTCGACGCCGCGCACCCTGCTGCACGAGACCCGGGCCGAGATGGAGGGCCTCCCCACTGTCTTCACCGCCCCCGCTCAGCTCGCCGGCCAGCGGCTGTCGGCGGTCGAGGTGACCGTGGCCGACCTCGACGATCGCGCGCCCGGCTTCGCCACCCCGATCGCCGGGGTGATCGGGGCCGACCTGCTCTCGCGGTTCGTGGTCGATCTCGACTTCACACCCTGCCGGCTGACGCTGACCCGCGGCCGGCCGCGGCGCTTCGACGCCACGCAGCGCCTCCCTCTGCGGATGGCCGCCGGGACGCCGGTGGTCGAAGCGGCCATTTCCGACGACCGCCGGGCGCGGCGCGGTCTGTTCGCCCTCGACTGGAGCTCGAAAGCCGCCGTACGGGTCTCCAGAGCCGAGCTGAGGCCCTAGCGTGACGATCTGGACCCGGCGCTGCGCCACCGCGCTCCCGGCCGCCTGCGGGCCCTGTCGCTGGGCGGGCGGCTCTACGAGGACCAGAGCGCCGCCCTCGCCGCGGGGCTCGCGCCGGGGCTGGAGGGGGCGCTGGGCACCGATCTGTGGTCACGCTGGCGGCTACGGCTCGACATCGCCCGCGGCGGGCTCTGGCTGGCGCGCAAATGAAAAGGCCCGGGATCGCTCCCGGGCCTTTCCGTATTTCTCAGCGCGAAGAGCCTAGTGGCTCTCGTTGCGCCACACCCGGCGATAGCTCGCGTAGAGCAGGCCGGAGAACATCAGCAAGAACACCAGGACCGCGAGGCCCATCTGCTTGCGCTCTTCGAGCTTGGGCTCCGAAGCCCACATGATGAAGGCCGCGACGTCGGTCGACTGTTGCTTGACCGTCGAGGGAGTGCCGTCGTCGAAGGTCACCAGCCCGTCCTTCAGCGGCGCCGCCATGGCGATGAAGCCACCGGCGGGCGGATGGTGCGGATCGCCCTTCCAGCCGGCCGACACGTCGCCCGGGAAGTGGTTGTTGTAGTGCTGGCCGGTCGGGACATTCAGACCCGCGGGCGGGTTCACATAGCCCTGCAGCAGCCCGGCGATGTATTCCGGACCACCGCTGCGGGCCTTGGCCATCAGCGACAGGTCGGGCGGCAGGGCGCCGCCGTTGCTGGCGCGGGCCGCGACCGCGTTGGGGAACGGCGCCGGGAACCGGTCGGCCGGGATGCCCGCGCGCTTGATGGGATCGCCGGTCTCGTTGTCGATATCGTTGACCTGGGAGTCCGCCGCGAGCGCCTTCACGACGGGGTTGTCGTTGGCGTTCTTGTAGCGCGGATTGAAGAACGGGCCGCCGCGGTCGCCGAGGTTGCGGAACGCCAGCAGGTTCATGCTGTGGCAGGCCGCGCAGACTTCCCGATAGACCTTGTAGCCGCGTTGCAGCTGCGCCTTGTCGAAGGTCCCGAAGGGCCCCTCGAAGCTGTAGGCGATGTCGGCCGGCTTCTCGGCGTGGCCGCCGGCGGCGAACGCCGGACCGGCCGCGAGGGCGAGAGCCGCTGCGATGAACGTGATTTTGCGCAGCATTTCGGCTTAGCCCTTCATCTCGGGAGCGGCGGTCGCCTCGGCTGGAACCGTGGCGGGGTGGGACAGCGCGGGGCTGGCGATCGTTTCCGGCACCGGCAGCGGCTTCTCCGTCAGTCCCAGGACCGGCATGACGACCAGGAAGTAGGCGAAGTAGTAGAGGGTCGCGAGGCGCGACAGCCACACCCAGCTGTTGAGGTCGGACTCCATCAGCTTGAACGTGGTCAGGCCCGGGATCACCTGGTCGTCCGGCAGCTTGGCGCCGCAGAAGCCCAGGATCATGCACACGACCAGGAAGATCACGAAGTAGAGCTTCGCCTGCGGCCGGTAGCGCATCGAGCGCACCTTGGAGGTGTCGAGCCAGGGCAACGCGAACAGGCAGCCGATGGCGCCGAACATGGCCAGCACGCCCATCAGCTTGTCCGGCACGGCGCGCAGGATCGCGTAGAACGGCAGGAAGTACCATTCCGGCACGATGTGCGACGGCGTCACCAGCGGGTTGGCCGGCACGTAGTTGTCGGCGTGGCCCAGGGCGTTGGGCATGTAGAACACGAACACCGCGAAGAGGATCAGGAAGACGCTCATCGCGAACCCGTCCTTCACCGTCGCGTACGGGGTGAAGGGCAGGGTGTCGGCCTTCGACTTGGGATCGACGCCGGTCGGGTTGTTCTGACCGACCACGTGCAGCGCCCAGACGTGCAGGACGACGACGCCCGCGATCATGAACGGCAGCAGGTAGTGCAGCGAGAAGAAGCGCTTCAGGGTCGGCTCGTCGACCGCGAACCCGCCCCACAGCAGGGTGGTGATGGTGTCGCCGACGATCGGGAAGGCGCCCAGCAGGTTGGTGATGACGACCGCGCCGTGGAAGCTCATCTGGCCCCAGGGCAGGACGTAGCCCATGAAGGCGGTGGCCATCATCAGGCCGTAGATCACGCAGCCGAGGATCCACAGGATCTCGCGCGGGGCCTTGTAGGAGCCGTAGTAGAGACCGCGCAGCATGTGGATGTAGACGGCCACGAAGAACATCGAGGCGCCGTTGGCGTGGATGTAACGGATCAGCCAGCCATAGTTCACGTTGCGCATGATGTGCTCAACGGAGTTGAAGGCGTGGTCGGCGCTGGGCGTGTAGTGCATGGCCAGCACGATGCCGGACACGATCTGCGTCGCCAGGCAGAGGCTGAGAATGCCGCCGAAGGTCCACCAGTAGTTCAGGTTCCGCGGCGTCGGGTAGTCGACGAAGCTGTCCCAGACCAGGCGGCCCACGGGCAGGCGTTGGTCCATCCAGCGGCTGAAGCCGCTCTTCGGTTGATAGGTCGAATGTCCGCTCATGGTCAGCCGATCTTCACCTTGCTGTCGGAAAGGAAGGCGTACTCCGGCACCACCAGGTTCCGCGGGGCCGGGCCTTTGCGGATACGGCCGGACGTATCGTAGTGCGAGCCGTGGCAGGGGCAGAACCAGCCGCCGTAGTCACCGCCGCCGACCGTGGGCACGCAGCCCAGGTGGGTGCAGGACCCGACCAGGACCAGCCAGTTGGCCTTGCCGTCCTTGTGGCGCTCGGCGTCCGGCTGCGGATCGGGCATCGGCGCACTGTCGTCCTTCACCGCCGCCGCGATCTGCTCGGGCGTGCGGTTGCGGATGAACAGCGGCTTGCCGCGCCAGTTGATGGTCACCTGCAGGCCGGGCTCGATCTTGCTGAGATCGTACTCGACGCTGGCGAGGGCCAGGGTGTCCGCCGACGGGTTCATCTGGGCGATGAACGGCCAGGCGACCGCGCCGGCGGCGCCGGCGGCGGCCGTGATGGCGGCGATATGGATGAAGTCACGGCGGGACGGATCGTCGCCTGCCGGATGGGATGCTGCGTTCGCGGCGGGGTCGGCCACCTGGAGATCACCCTTTCGAAACACCGCGGCGGAAATACGCGGCCTGCAATTGCTTTGGAACAGCCTGAGCGGCGCGCACGGGTCGCCCCGCTGAAGTCTCGCCGCCCCGTGAATGTCCCGTGGCGAGACCGATTAGTGCGCGTCACGTCCTTTTTCAACAGACCATGTAGGGAATATGGGTTTCCGCGCCGCATGGACGCACGCGGCCAAGCCTGTAAAAGGCCCGCCCATGACCGATGCTACCCTGCTGGAAGACCGCAAGACCCGCGCCCAGGCTTGGTTCGAGTCGCTGCGCGACCGTCTCCACGCCGCCTTCGAGGCGATGGAAGACGAGGCGCCGTCTGATCTTTATCCGGGCGAGCCCGGGCGCTTCGAGCGCAAGCCCTGGGCGAGGGAGGCGGGCGGCGGCGGCGTCATGGGCATGATGCACGGTCGCTTCTTCGAAAAAGTCGGGGTCCACACCTCCGTGGTGCACGGGACCTTCACGCCGGAGATGGCGGCGACAATTCCCGGCGCGGCCGAAGACCCCCGATTCTTCGCGACGGGCGTTTCGCTGATCGCCCACATGCGCAGCCCGCGCGTCCCGGCGGTGCATATGAACACCCGCTTCATCTGCACGACCAAGGGCTGGTTCGGCGGCGGCGGCGACCTGACCCCGCTGCTGGCTTACCAGCGTGAGCAGGACTTCCCCGACGCCCAGGCCTTCCACGGCGCCTTCAAGGCCGCCTGCGACCGCCACGACCCGGCTTGGTACGCCAAGTACAAGCAGTGGTGCGACGAGTACTTCTTCCTGCCCCACCGCAACGAGCCACGCGGCATCGGCGGCATCTTCTATGACCACCACGACAGCGGCGACTGGGACCGCGACTTCGCCTTCACCCGGGACGTCGGCGAGGCCTTCCTCGACATCTATCCGGCGATCGCCCGCGGCCGCATGCACGAGCCGTGGACGGACGCGGAGCGCGAGGAGCAGCTGATCCGCCGCGGGCGCTACGTCGAGTTCAACCTGCTCTACGACCGCGGCACCACCTTCGGCCTGAAGACCGGCGGCAACGTCGAGTCGATCCTCAGCTCGATGCCGCCCGAGGTGAAGTGGCCCTAGCCGGCTAGGCTGACGCCGGCCGCTTGCGCGCGGCCAGGTAGCTGCTGACGAAGTCCATGAAGGCCCGCGCCCGGGGTTGGTCGCGGAGCCTCTCGGGCGCGTCGAGCCAGACGGAGGCGTTGAACTCCGGAATGGGGTCGCCGCAGCGGATCAGGGATGGCTCGATCTCCGCCGCCTCGAGCGGCAGCGGCGAGACGCCCAGGCCCGCCCGCACCGCCGTGAACAGATTGGTCAGACTGCTGGCGCGCGAGCGCACCTCGACCCCTACGGCCTTGTCCTCGACCAGCCGAAACCAGGGGTCCGCCAGTTCGCCCGAGCCGCCGATCAGAATGTGCCCCTGCAGGTCGTGGATCCCTTCGGGCCGGCCGTGGCGGGCGGCGTAGTCCGGGCTGCAGTAGAGCGCCCAGCCCGTGTCCATCAGTTTGCGGACCACCAGCCCGCCCGGAAACTGCGGATTGCTCATCGCCCGGATGGCGATGTCGGCCTCCCCGGCCACGAGATCCAGGAACTTGTCGCCGGTCAGGACCTCGACCTCGATCTCGGGATAGAGCTGATTGAATTCGACCAGGGCCGGAATGACCGCCACGTTGGCCAGGGTCTCCGAACAGGTGACGCGCAGCGCGCCGGTCAGGCCTCGACGGCGGGCCGCGGCCTGCTCCTGGAAGCCGCGGGCGGCGGCCTCCACCGCTTCAGCGGCCGACAGCAGCGCCCTGCCCGTTTCGGTCAGCACCCGTCCGCCCTGCACCTTGTCGAACAGCCGCTGACCGAGCGCCTCCTCCAGCGCCTGCAGCCGCCGGGCGCAGGTCGTCTGATTGACGCCCAGCCGCCGCGCCGCGGCCAGGGTGCTGCCTGTGCGCGCAACCGCAAGGAAGTGACGCAGGTCATTCCAGTCGAACATGCGGACCAGTCTGCATTCCTGCAGATCAAGAATGCAAGAACGCTGATTGCTGAACCGCGTGCGCCCACATAATACGACGGCCCAACGCCGGTGGCGCGAATACTACATTACGTGAATGTAATATAACAAGGACGTAATAATAATGAAACTGTACTACGACCCCGCCTCAACTGTGTGTCGCGGCATCCTTCTGTTCGCCGCCGAACATGGCGTCGATCTCGACCTCGAATACATAAACCTCTTCACCGAGCAGAACCTGGAGCCCGGTTTTACCGCCATCAACCCCAACGGGACCGTGCCCGTCCTGGTTGATGGCGACCTGTGCCTGACCGAGTCCTCGGCGATCCTGAAGTACCTGGCCGACGGCGTCGGCTCATCGGCCTACCCGGCCAACCTGCGCGAGCGGGCGAGGATCAACGCCGCCATGGACTGGTTCAACACCGGTTTCTATCACGAGTACGGCTACGCCATCGTCTACAGCCAGGTGCTGCCCAAGTACGCGCCGAGCGATCCCTCAGCGCGGGCCGAGATGATCGCCAAGGGACGGCAGGCCGCCGCCAGGCGGCTGACCGTGCTCAACGACCACATGATCGGCGACCGGGACTTCGTGTGCGGCGCGAGGATGACCCTGGCCGACTATTTCGGCCTGCCGATCCTGGCGCTGGGTGAACTGGTCGACTTCGACCTTTCGCCCTGGCCCAACGTCGAGCGCTGGGTCGCGACGATCAAGTCCCGACCAGCCTGGGCTCCGGTCGACGTCGCCTTCCAGGGCTTCAAGGCGGCGGTCGCCGCCCAGTTGACGGCCCAGGCCGCCTAGACCCGACACGCACAAGGACAGACACGATGTACGTCACCCAACCGCAGCCGAGGGGGTCGTTCGATCTCTTTGGCCCCGTCCACAAGGGACTGAGGATGGCCCATGCCAACCTCATGATCCGCCTGGGCGCGGCGGAGCTGGAAGACGATCGGGTGCTGTCCGGCCTGCTCGAACACCTGCGCGAGCACCTAAGACTCTGCCAGGAGTACCAGGGCTACGAAGAGAAGGTCATCCACGCGGCGCTGTCTCCCCACGCACCGGGTGCTGTTCAAGACCTCGACAGAGCCCACCAGTCGCACCGCGCCATCCTCGAGGACGTCGAGGCTCTGGCGCGGGCGCTGGAACTGCGCCGCCGTCCGGTCGACGCCGGGCGGCGCGCGCCCTCTATCTCGCCTATTCGCGGTTCGTCGCCGCCAATCTCGACCATATGGCCGAGGATGAGGACGAGACCCTGCCTCTGCTGCAGGCGCTGTTCGACAACGACGAACTGATCGCGATGAAGGGCCGGATCGTGTCGAGCATGACGCCCTTCCTGGGCGCGGCGATGCTGCGGATGATGGTCCCCGCGGTGCGTCATCACGAACGGCTGCGCATGCTCCAGACCATTCGCGCCAGCGCGGCCCCGGCGGTGTTCGCGCAGCTGCTCGACGAGGTCGTCCGGCCGAGCCTGGCGCAGCGGGAGTGGAAGCGGCTCAACGAGGAGCTGGCGCAGGCGGCGTGATCAGGCCGGGCAGACGGCGCCGGTGTCGATCCAGGCCTTGATCAGCTCGCCGAAGCGCGCCTGGGTGCCCGGGACCGGCGCGCGGCCAGCGCCCGGGTTCCAGCCCCAGCCGACCAGCGCGTCCTCGGCCATATGCTTGTGGATCTCGGCCAGGCTCTTGCCGTGGTTGCGCGCCGGATCCTTGATCTGGCGGCAGATGTCGCCGAGCGACTTGCCCTGCCAGGCCATCTCGGCCGGGGCCAGCGCCCACTTGGGATTGCCAGGAACGCTGCGGGTGTCATCCCCGCCCACGGCGAAGTTGCTCGCGCCGTGACAGGACGAGCACTTGAGGCCCGCGACGCCCTTGCCTTCCGTCCCGCCGAACATCGGCGGATTGTGCGGATGACCGTCCAGCCCTTGGCGCGGCCGACCGTCGACCGGGTGACAGTTCACGCAGCGCGGATGCTGGATGACCTTGCCGGCCTCCTGAAACAGGGCCAGCGAGCGGGCCTCGGGGTCGCTGATCGCGGTGAAGGCGCTGACCGGCTTGAGGTCGCGGGGCTGATGCAGCGCGGCTTCGCGACGGGTCAGATCTGGATCGGCGGGGGCCCGGCCGCTTGATACGCCTCCGGCCACGGCTGCCGCGAAGACGGCGATGCAGACGACGGGAAAGGCGGAGGCGATGAGACGCATGTTCCCGTAACGGCGCCACGCCCCTCCGGGTTGCGCGGCCTAGTAGGTCATGCCCTGGATGACCGCCTTGAGCCGCTCCACGGCGGCCAGCTTGTCGTCGATGAAGTCGAGATCGACCCACCACGCTTCGACCTCGCGCATGATCTGTCCGACCATCGGCCCCTTGGGCGCGCCGGCGGCGATGACCTCCTCGCCGGTCAGCGGGAACGGCGGCGGCGCCCAGGTCTCGGCGAGCGGAATCATCGCCCGCCATTGGGTCGCTGTCGCCGGGCGCTCCGAGGCCGCCCAGGCCAGCTTGACCCGATCGACGAAGGCGCGGGCGCCGATGGCGTAGACCGCGCGCCGAATCTCGCGCGGGCCCATCCAGGAGACCAGCCGCGGCGTCTTGCCTGCGGCGGCGATCAGCCGGTCCTTGGCGGCGTTCGACAGGCGGAGGCGCTCTGCCATGTCCTTTGCGACCTCGGCGTCGTCCGGGATCATCGCCGCCAGGCGCAGCTCGGGATCGTTTTCGAAGAGCTGCTCGGTCTCGATGCCGACCAGGGTCTCGAAGCGGGTCAGGGCCTTCACCTCCGGCAGCACCGCCCCGAGCACGCCAGTGGCGGCCATCAGGCGCAGCGCGGCGCGGGGATCATCGGCCGCGAGCAGCTTCAACAGCTCCTTCTGCGTGCGCTCCGCCGGAAGGTCCGTCAGCAAGTCCTTGAACGCGCCGCAGGCGGCCAGGGCGTCGCCGTCGGGCTCGCCCTTGCCGTACCAGGCGTGGAACCGGAAGAACCGCAGGATGCGCAGAGAGTCCTCGCGGATCCGGGTCGGGGCGTCGCCGACGAAGACGATGCGACCGGCCAGGGCGTCGGCGACGCCGTGGCCCGTCGGGTCGAAGATGCGGCCCTCGGCGTCGGCGTAGAGGGCGTTGAGCCGGAAGTCGCGGCGGATCGCATCCTCGGCCCAGTCCTGGGTGAAGGCGACGACCGCGCGGCGACCGTCGGTGGAGACGTCCCGGCGCAGCGTGGTGACTTCGTACGGCTGCCCCTCGGAGACCGCGGTGACCGTGCCGTGGTCGATGCCGGTCGGGACCGCTTTCAGCCCCGCCGCCTCCAGGGCCGCGATGACCTGGTCTGGCGTGAGGATGGTGGCGATGTCGACGTCGTCGATGGGCTTTCTCAGCAGGGTGTTGCGAACGCAGCCGCCGACGAAACGAGCGCAGCCGGCGCCACCGCGCGCCTCAAGCGCCTCCATCACCGCGCGGGTCGCGGGACGGGTCATCCAGGTTTGCTGGCCGATGGTCTCGGGAGAGGCGCTCGCGGTGGTCATGCGACCGGCTTAAGGCGCCGGCGGACCGCTGGAAAGTGAGCACGGCGTCATCTTGGCCATTGCCGCCCCGCCGGCGGCGTCAGGCCATCGCCGCGCCGTAGAGCCGGTCGTAGAGCGCCCGCAACATTCCCGCCGTCGCGCCCCAGATCAGCTGGTTCTCCCAGCTCGCGGCGTAGAAGTGCCGGCGCTGTCCGTCGGGCATGTCGTAGAAGCGCTGCTCGTAGTTGCTCGGATCCATCAGGAACCCGAACGGCGTCTCGAACACCTCGGCGACCTCGTCCGGACTGGGGACCAGGGGCAGGTCCGGCGGCACGAACCCGACGACGGGCGTCACCAGGAAGCCGGTGCCGGTGCGATAGGGCGTCGACAGACCCGCGAGGGTCACATGCGAGGGGTGGAGGCCGATCTCCTCGTGCGCCTCGCGCAAGGCCGCCTCCCGCACGGTCTCGCCGGGATCCATGCGACCCCCGGGAAAGGCGACCTGGCCGCTGTGGCTGCGCAGCGCGTCGGCGCGGCGGGTCAGGATGACGGACAGGCCGCTCCTGCGCTCGACCAGCGGCACCAGAACGGCGGCGGGCTTCACCGCGATCGGCAGGCCCGTGTTCATCATCGGATTCAGGTCGAAGTCGGAGTTGGCCGGCCGGCTCGGCTCCGAGTCGACCGGGTCAAGGTGCCGGGAAATCCAGTCGCGCAACTCGGCGGGCGAAGCTTTCGGGTTCAAGCCGCCGGCCCCACGGCGAACCAGGCGCCGTTCGACTCGACGCCCATGACCCCGTCGCGCTCCACGGCCATCTCGACCAGCTCGTAGAACACCGACCGCGCGATCAGCGCCTCGAGCCCGCGCCGGACATGGACATAGGGCCGGGGCTCGCCGGTCTCGGCGTCGGTTTCGACACGGATCGGATTGTCCGCGCTCGCGTCGACCTCGTCGCCGACGTTGGTCTGGAAGCGCAGAACGTCGCCGTCGCGGTCGACGCGGGTGGCGATGAACGGCGCGTCCTCGACGACGATCTTCATCTTCTCGACCGGCGTGACGAGGTGATAGCCGTCCGGATCGAGCCGCAGCACGGTCGAGAACAGCCGTACCAGCGCCTCGCGCCCGATCGGCGTGCCCTCGTGGAACCAGACCCCGTCCTTGCGGATGCGGATGTCGATTTCGCCGCAATGCTCGGGATGCCACAGATGCACCGGCGGCAGCCCGCGTCCGGGCGCCTGCTTGGCGGCGGCGATCACGCCATCGAGGCCGGGTTTGTTGGATTCGCTGGTCACGGGATCAATGTAGGGCTCTGTCTCGTGAGGGAAAGCAATCACCCCAAACAAAAGCTGTCATCCCGGACGCCGTAGGCGATCCGGGATGACACGTGAGCGTGGCGGCGACTAGCGCGCAACCAACCCACTCAACCCATCCACCCCGCCGTCGCGCAGCGCCTTCAGCAGCACGCGGCGCTGGTCGACCGGGCCCGGCATGACCACGCCCTTCGCCGGCCCGGCCTCGAAGCCGACGCGCTCGAAGTAGGGCGCGTCGCCGACCAGCAGCACGGCGCGCCAGCCGGTCTTCGCGGCGGCCTCGCACGCCATCTCGACCAGCGTCTGACCGATCCGGTGCTTGCGCAGGTCGGCCTCCACGGCGATGGGCCCGAGGAACACCACCGGCGCGCCGCCGATGGTCACCGGCCACATCCGCACTGAGCCGGCCAGGCGGCCGTCTTCCCACGCGGTGAACGACAGCTCGGGGATCACGGCGTTGCCTTCGCGCAGGCGGTCGGCGGCCTTGGCGTGACGGCCAGGGCCGAAGGCGCGGTCCAGCAGGGCGGCGATCAGGGGGGCGTCGTCGGGCCGCTCGGGCCGGTAGGTGATCTGGGACATCGATGACTTTGAACGAGAGACGAGGAACGAGCCCCGCGCCTGTTCAGGCCGGGGCGGCTAGAGCTCCGCGCGCGCCGCGCGGCGGGTCGTTCGTCGGAGGCTGCGCATGCGCTCCTCGTCTCCTGCCGTCTTCGAGCCCAGAACGGGCTCGACCTATTTATTGGGCGCCGCCGCGCCCGGAGGGCAGCGCACATACGTTCCGTTGCCGGGCGCGTCAACGACGGTTGCGAGACATCGGTTCCGGGAGCAAAGGAACGCCCCATGTCCGACCCGTCGCCTGCCTCCGACACCTCCGTCCGCGCCCTGCTCCGGCAGGGCGATTTCGTGTTGTTCTGGCTATCGCGCTGGACGGCCGTGCTGGGGGTGCAGATCCAGTCGGTGGCGCTCGGCTGGCACATCTACGACATCGCCCGGACCGACCTCGGCATGGACGTCAAGCGCGCGGCCTTCATGGTCAGCCTGATCGGCCTGGTCTCATTCGTGCCGGTGCTGCTGCTGGCCCTGCCGGCCGGCGAGGCCGCCGACCGCTACGACCGCCGCCGGACGCTGAAGTTCTGCTACGCCGGCGAGATCTTCACCGCCGTGATGTTGGCGGTCGCCGCCTTCACCGGCTTCGCCTCGATCCCGCTGCTGCTCTGCGCCGCCTTCCTGTTCGGCACCAGCCGCGCCTTCTTCGCCCCCGCGAGTACGGCGATGGGCCCGATGCTGGTCCCGCGCGAGCTGCTGCCCCGCGCCATCGCCTGGAACAGCCTGGCCTGGCAGACCGCCTCGATCGCCGGACCCGCCATCGGCGGCATCCTGGTCGCGGTGTCGCCGGGCCTGTCCTACGCCGTCGCCGCGGGCCTCTATCTGGTCGCCGTCACCACCATCTGGCTGATCCGCAGCAAGACCCAGCCCCAAGTCCAGCCCGGTTCGCGCTGGGAGCTGATGAAGGAGGGGCTGGCCTATGTCTGGAACAACAAGATCGTGTTCGGGGCCATCTCGCTCGACCTGGCGGCGGTGATCCTGGCCGGGGCCACGGCGATGCTTCCGGTCTACGCCAAGGACGTGCTGCATGTGGGTCCGGAGGGCTTCGGCCTGCTCCGCGCGGCGCCCGCCGTCGGCGCCGCGGCGATGGCCTTCTACCTCGCCGCCGTCGCCATCCGCCGCAAGGCCGGGATCATCATGTTCGTGTCGGTCGGCCTGTTCGCGATCGGGACCATCGTCTTCGGTCTGTCGACAAGCGTCTGGCTGTCGGTCGGCGCGCTCGCGGTGCTGGGGGCGGCGGACATGATCAGCGTCTACATCCGCCAGACCCTGATCCAGCTGGCCACGCCAGACCACATGCGCGGCCGCGTCGCGACGGTGTCCTCGCTGTTCATCGGCGCCTCAAATGAGCTCGGCGAATTCCGCGGCGGCGTGGTCGCCCGCTTCATCGGCCCGGTCGCGGCCGTGGTCTGGGGCGGCGTCGGCGCGCTCGCGGTGACGGTGGCGTGGGCGAAGCTGTTCCCGGCCCTGCGCAAGGCCGACAGACTTGCCTGACGCCACGTTCGCGTCCTAGACGGTCCCCAACGTGGAAGAATAATCCAAGGGAGACGTTCATGGGCGTGCTTGAGGGCAAGGTCGTTCTGGTCACCGGCGCTGCCGGCGGCATCGGCAAGGAATGCGCGCTGCTGGCGGCGCGCGAAGGCGCCAAGGTGGTGGTCAACGATCTCGGCGGCGGCCTGTCCGGCGCCGACGCCGGGGACGCCGGCCCGGCCGAAGCCACCGCCGCCGAAATCCGCGCGGCCGGCGGTGAAGCGGTCTCCAACTCCGACAGCGTCACCGACATGGACGCGGTCAAGGGCATGGTCCAGCAGGCCATCGACACTTTCGGCGGCCTGCACGCGGTGGTGAACCCGGCGGGCATCCTGCGCGACCGCATGTTCCACAAGATGGCCGACGAGGACTGGGACAAGGTCATCGAGGTCCACCTGCGCGGCGCCTACAACGTCAGCCGCGCGACCGTCGAGCACTTCCGCAACCAGGGCGAAGGCTCCTACGTCCACTTCACCTCGACCACCGGCCTGATCGGCAACATCGGACAGGCCAACTACGCCGCCGCCAAGCTCGGCGTCGCCGGCCTGTCGCGGATCATCGCCATGGAGGGCGGCGCCAAGGGCGTTCGCTCCAACGTCATCGCCCCGTTCGCCTGGACGCGGATGATCGCCTCCATCCCGGTGACCGACGAAGCCAGCGCCCAGCGCGTCGGCCGCATGCGCGACTCGATGCGCGCCGACCAGGTCGCCCAGCTGACCATCGCCCTCGCCTCGCCGGAAGCGACGGCCGTGAATGGCCAGATCTTCGGCGTGCGCGGCAACGAGGTGATCCTGTTCAGCCAGCCGCGTCCGGTCCGCAACATGGCCAACACCGAAGGTTGGACCCCTCGTTCGCTGCTCGACGTCGCCCTGCCGGCGATGAAGAACAGCTTCTTCGACACCGGCGCCAGCGCGTCCGTGTTCCCGTACGATCCGATCTAGGACCTCTTCTCCCTCCCCTTTATGGGGAGGGAAAGGCTGCGCAGCAGCCAAGGGTGGGGTACGGCCCCACCAGTGTTCCCCACCCGGTCCTTCGGGACCACCCTCCCCTTAAAGGGGAGGGAGACAGTCTGGAGCTCCCATGCGCCGCGTCGCCATCGTCAGCCCGATC
>JAZJXN010000189.1:0-4079 GCA_040390885.1 Pseudomonadota bacterium
TCGGGCGTGGCGCACGTGAACGCCTCGTTCAACAACACCATGATCACCATCACCGACGCCCAGGGGAACACCATCTCCTGGTCCAGCGCCGGCGCGATGGGCTTCAAGGGTTCGCGCAAGTCGACCCCGTACGCCGCCCAGATGGCCGCCGAAGACGCGGGCAAGAAGGCTGCGGAGCACGGCGTGAAGACCCTGGAAGTCAACGTTTCCGGTCCGGGTTCTGGCCGTGAGTCGGCTCTGCGCGCCCTTCAGGCCGCGGGCATGACCATCACCACCATCCGTGACGTGACCCCGATCCCGCACAACGGCTGCCGCCCGCCCAAGCGCCGGCGCGTCTGAGTTCGGCTTTTAGACTCCCCCGTCGCCGGCCGTGCGTTTCGCGGCCGGCGAACCCGCGTTCCAAGGACACCCGCCCGTGATCGAAAGAAACTGGAACGAGCTGATCCGCCCCGAGAAGCCGCTGATCGAGACCGGTACCGACGCGAGCCGCAAGGCCCGTATCGTCGCCGAGCCTCTGGAGCGCGGCTTTGGGGTGACGCTCGGTAACGCGCTCCGTCGCGTTCTCCTCTCCTCGCTGCAAGGCGCCGCCGTGACCGCCGTCCAGATCGACGGCGTGGTTCACGAATTCTCCTCGCTGGAAGGCGTGCGGGAAGACGTCGTCGACATCGTCCTCAACATCAAGCAGCTGGCGCTGCGGATGCACTCCGAAGGCCCCAAGCGCATGACCCTGCGCGCCAAGGGCCCCGGCGCCGTCACCGCCAGCCAGATCGACGCCCCCACGGACATCGAGATCCTCAACGGCGACCACGTGCTCTGCACGCTGGACGACGGCGCGGAAGTCCGCATGGAGTTCACGGTCAACAACGGCAAGGGCTACGTCCCGGCCGACAAGAACCGTCCGGAAGACGCCCCGATCGGCCTGATCGCCGTCGACGCCCTCTATTCGCCGGTCAAGCGCGTCGCCTATCGCGTCGAGCCGACCCGTCAGGGCCAGTCGCTGGACTACGACAAGCTGGTCATCGAAGTCGAAACCAACGGCGCCGTCGGCCCGGTTGACGCGGTGGCCTATGCCGCCCGCATCCTCCAGGACCAGCTGCAGATCTTCATCACCTTCGAAGAGCCCAAGGCCAAGGCCGATGGCGAAGCGAAGCCGGAGCTGCCGTTCAACCCGGCGCTGCTGAAGAAGGTCGACGAGCTGGAACTGTCGGTCCGCTCGGCCAACTGCCTGAAGAACGACAACATCGTCTACATCGGCGACCTGATCCAGAAGACCGAAGCCGAGATGCTCCGCACCCCGAACTTCGGCCGCAAGTCGCTGAACGAGATCAAGGAAGTGCTCGCGGGCATGAACCTGCATCTCGGCATGGACGTGCCGAACTGGCCGCCCGAAAACATCGAAGACCTGGCCAAGAAGTTCGAAGACCAGATCTGATACGCCTGATGCGCCATCCCGGATCGGCTTCCAGCCGGTTCGGACCCGCAGACGCCGCTCAAGCGGTCGAGGGTCCCGGCGCTTTCGTTCTGACCCGGCAGGGATAAGGCCGGGATTGGTGACAACACTGCGGGCCACGGCCCAGGAGAGACAAGATGCGTCACGGTAAAGCACGCCGTAAACTGGGTCGTACGACCAGCCACCGCCTCGCCATGTTCGCGAACATGTCGGCCTCGCTGATCAAGCATGAGCAGATCGTCACCACCCTTCCTAAGGCGAAGGAACTGCGCCCGATCGTTGAAAAGCTGATCACCCTCGGCAAGCGCGGCGATCTGCATGCGCGCCGTCAGGCGATCAGCCAGATCCGCGACATCGAGCAAGTCGGCAAGCTCTTCGCCGTGCTCGGCCCGCGCTACAAGGAACGTAACGGCGGCTACATCCGCGTCCTGAAGGCCGGCTTCCGCCATGGCGACAACGCCGCCATGGCCGTGATCGAGCTGGTCGACCGCGACCCGTCGGAAAAGGGCAAGGACTCCGGTCCCGTCCAGGCCTACGCCGGCGCCGACGACGAATAGTCCTCGCCTCAGCGACCAAGACACGAAAGGCCCCGGAGCGATCCGGGGCCTTTTGCTATGTGGGCGTCAGGCCGGCCGGCCTCGGGAGTGACGGCGTTTTTACCGATCAGCGTCGCGGCGGCGCACGCGAGCACTCCGCGGAACGCTACTCTCTCGTCAGATCCTGCCGCTTGAACAGCCAGACCGCGAGGGCGGACAGCCCGGCGATCCAGGCCAGCAGGAACAGCAGCGCAAACGGCGTTTCGGGCGGCCGCGCGGCGCCGCTGGCGATCGCGACCCGCATGGTGTCGGCGCACAGGGCGGGGAGGGCGGCGAGCCAGTAGAGCGGCGTCTCGCCCGGCCCGCCGGACACCTTCTGGATGATCGGCAGCTGCACGAGCCAGATCGCGACAGGCGCGAGGATGGCGGCGACGCCGTTGCGGGTGACGATGGCCACGCAGGCGGCGACTCCGGCGATCGCAATCAGCTCCAGCCAGGAGGTGATGAAGCCGCCCGCCAGTTGGGTGGCGACAGCGCCGAGATCCTGGGCGCTCCGCAGGTGCAGGCCGGTCAGGGCCAGGTTCAGCAGCGCGGACACCAGTCCGCCCAGCGCGAGCAGCCCCAGGCCGACGGCGGCGACCAGGGCGAAGGTCGACATCTTGCCAAGGATCAGGTTGGTCCGCGTGTTGCGGGGCGTCAGAAGGCGCCAGGTCTCCCAGCGATAGTCACCGGCGAAGATGGCCGCCGCCCCGATCATGAAAAGCATCTGCACCGGGATCAGGTCCGAGGCGGCCATCGCCTCGATCATGGAGCGGCCCAGGTCGATCGGCGGCATGTGCTGCCGGGCGATGTCCGTGCCCATCTTGCCCATGGCCGTGCGGGTCATGGCGGCGCCGCCCAGCCCGATGATGATCGAGACCAGCGGGGCGAAGAGCACGGTCCAGAACAGGACCCCCCAGGCCTTGCTCAAGCGCAGACGTTCTGCGGCGAAGGCGTCAGCCAGCATTGTTGGCGTCTCCAGTCAGGCCGAGGAACACGGTTTCCAGGTCCCCTCCGACCCAGCGGGCTTCGGAAATGTCGACGCCGGCCGCGACCAGGGCGCGGATCAGCGCAGGCGCCTCGACCCGACGGAGGGCGGCCGTGACGACGCCGTCCTCGCCTGCCGTGCCGTGCGCGCCGAGCACGGCCATCGCCTTGTCGACGGGGAAGACCTGCAGGCGCAGGGTCTCGTTCACGGCGGTCAGTTGATGGACAGCCCCTTCGCCGACCAGCTTGCCTCGGTCGAGGATGGCGACCCGGTCGCAGACCCGCTGCACCTCGTCGAGCTGGTGGCTGGCGAGGATGATGGTGACGCCGTCGCGGTCGGCCAGTTCGCGCATCAGGGTGCGCATCTCGAGGATCCCGGCCGGGTCCATGCCGCTGGTCGGCTCGTCGAGGATCAGCAGCTCGGGTCGGGTCAGCAGGGCCGCGGCCAGGGCCAGCCGCTGCTTCATCCCCACCGAGAAGCCGTGCACCTTGCGGTCGGCGGCCTCGGTCAGCCCCACGCGGTCGAGCCAGCGGTCGATGTCAGGCGCGCTCTCGCCGGAAGCCCGGGCGAGCATCTTCAGGGTGTCGCGGGCCGTCAGCCAAGGCAGGAAGCGGGGCGTCTCGATCACTGCCCCGATCCGTCGCAGCGCCTTGATGTCGCCGGCGGGCGCACCGAGCAGGCGGGTCTCGCCGGCTGTCGGCCGGACCAGGCCGAGCACGATGCGGAACAGGGTGCTCTTGCCGGCCCCGTTGGGGCCGAGGATGCCGTAGATTCCGCCGCGCGGCGCTGTCAGCGACAGGGCGTCCAGCGCCTTGACGTCGCCAAAGCTCTTGCTGACGGAAACGGCCTCGAGGGCGAAACTCATTGGGTCATCCGGCCGTCCCGCCCCTCAGGTCTTGCGTCGACTGTCGGGGACTATGGGCCGGGCCGCCGAGTCCGCCAAGCGGGCAGGGGCCGCGTGACGAAGAGTTCACGCAACCCTCGCAGCACGCCCTTCGCATCCGGGCATCAGCCATTGACGAATTAGTTGCCACATGCGTTAAATGTTCTCACAAAGGGAAATGGA
>JAZJXN010000190.1:0-27809 GCA_040390885.1 Pseudomonadota bacterium
CTCGATCGTCAGCCGGACCAGATCCTTGATCCTGGTGACTCCCGACTTGGCATAGACCGCCTTCATGTGTCCGCGCAGTGTGTGCTGGCTGATGGCCAGGGCGGCGCTGGCTTCACGGGTGTCGAGGCCGCCGGCCAGGGCGGCGGCCGCGCGCGCTTCGGCGGCGGTCAGGCCAAAGGCGCTCACGAGAAGACCGCCAAGATCAGGGGAATCTGGCCGTTCGCCACACATCATGTCCAGCATCTGGCGGATGAGATCAGGCGTCCGGCGCGCGCCACTCTTTCGCTGGGCGTTGCGGATCGCGTCGCGCGCCGTCTCGCGGCCGACGCCGACACGGTCGGCGGCGGCCTCCAGGGTAGGCGCGTACAGCAGGGCTTCCGCGAGCCGCGACTCCAGGGGCGTAAGGCCAAAGGCCGCGGTGGCCTTGTCCGCCAGGTCGCTGATCCGCGAGGGGGCGAAGCCAAGGAGGGCAAGCCGATCCGGACCGGCGGTCAGGGCCGCCAGGCTCTCGACCGGCAGCGGCCATCGGCTGGCGTTGACCGCTCTGCCGGCGCAGGCGGCGATCACGGCGCCGTCTCGCGCCTCGACGAGACCCGACGCTGGCGCGCCGCGTGCGGCCAGCTGCACCAACCGGCGAAAGGCAGGATCGTCGCCACCGCCGAACCACGCCGTGAATGTGGCGTCGGCATGCCAGATCCGGGCGTCACGGCTGACGACGGCGACGCCCAGCGCCCGTCGGGGAATGTGGGAAGACAGGGCTTGCGACAGATCGAGGCGCGCCGCCTCGTCCAAAGCCGCCGCCAGCGCTTCGGGTTCGTGGACTGCGCACGCTTCGATCGCGTGATAGCTGTTCAGCACCGCATCCACGGGCCGGCCCAAGGCCAGCCGATCGCGGAGGTCTTCGGGCAGAGAGACCTCAGGCCGCTTGAACACTTTCCGACGACGCCCCCATCTGTCGGCGCGTTGAAGCAGGATAACGCGGTTTCGCCAAGCCTTGCGCTGGCCCATCAGCAATCTGGAACCCGCGCCGGCCGGGGCGGTTGACCCTACTAACTTTGCAAAACAGCGCATCATGACCTCCAGACCCGCCTCAGCAGCTCGGGGCGATATCGCCCATCCCGCCGCGATACCGTTCGTCCTCATCCATCTGGGCTGTATCGGGGCGATCTGGTCCGGCGTCACTTGGCCTGCCGTCGTCTTGGGCGCGGGGCTCTATGTGCTGCGGATGTTCGCGATCACCGCCGGCTACCACCGGTACTTCTCCCACCGGGCGTTCGTGACTGGCCGCGTCTTCCAGTTCGTGCTGGCCACACTGGCGCAGAGCGCGGGCCAGAAGAGCGTGCTCTGGTGGGCGGCGCATCACCGGCTCCACCACCTCCATTCGGACACCGAGCACGACCCGCACTCTCCGACGCAAGGCGGCTTCTTCCGCAGCCACATCGGCTGGGTGCTCGACCGCCGCAATGACGCGACCGACATGGTCAAGGTCGAGGATTTCGCGGTCTATCCGGAGCTGCGATGGCTGCATCGCTACGAGGCGCTGCCGCCGATCCTCCTCGCTGTCCTGTGCTTCGTTGTCGCCGGCTGGCCCGGGCTGGTGGTCGGCTTCTGCTGGAGCACGGTGGCGGTCTACCATGCGACCTTCGCCATCAATTCGATCGCCCATGTTCATGGCCAGCGGCGCTACGTCACGGGCGACCACTCCCGCAACAATCCGGTCCTCGCCATCGCGACCCTTGGCGAGGGGTGGCACAACAACCACCACGCCTACCCAGCCAGCGCCCGCAACGGCTTCCGGTGGTGGGAGCTCGACCTGACCTACTCTGCGCTCACCGCGCTCGCCGCCCTCGGCGTCGTGTCGGAGCTGAAAACGCCGCCGCTTGCCCTTGTTCGAAATGAACATCGTCTCGGCAATCGTGTCGTTCGCCGCGCGGCGGAGCAGCTGGCGGCTCGCTTCGACCCGATCACAACAGCGCATAGCCTCCAGCGCGCGCTGGGTCCGATCACGGCCCAACAGGTCGGCCACGCGCTTCAGCAGCCCGGGAACCGGCCCGAAACGGGTCTGGGCGCGCTCCCGGGCGCGCCGACGCGCGCGGACTTCGTCGACGCGGCGGCGAGCCTGTTCGGCCCCACGGTGTCGTTCGACGATATCATCGAGCATGCGCTGAAGATTTTCTTCGTGGCCGTCGGCGAACGCCTCGCCCAAACGATCCCGGCCCCTGTTGACGCCCTCGGCGCCCCCCGCGCCTACGCCACGACGCGCGTCAAAAGCTGAGACGAAACGCGCACGCCCTCGCCGCCTGATGACTCCGGCCTGCCAGACTCGCAGTGCACCCGCGGTCGCGACCGGCGCAGTTCGTCCGATCGCGGGCGCCAGGCCGAGGCAACCAATCGCCCGGCAGTGGATTGGACAAGACATTCCGCTGCCGACAAGGAGAGGGCGTCCATGGCCGTGATATCGAGGGTGGAAAGCCGCCCCCTGACGCCAGTGAACGCCATACTGCTCGCCTTCCCGATCGCGCTCTTCAGCGCCGCGGCGATCACCGACATCGCCTATCTTCGATCGGCTGACATCCAGTGGACCAACTTCTCGGCATGGCTGATCACCGGCGCGCTGGTGTTCGGCGGGCTCGTGCTGGCCTGGGCGCTGGTTGACGTGCTGCTCGGCTGGAGCCGCGCGGGACGGGGCAGGGCGCTCGTCTATGCGCTGCTGCTGGCCGGAGCGTGGATCGTCGGCCTGATCAACGCCTTCAAGCACAGCCAGGACGCCTGGAGCTCGGTCGGAACCGCAGGTCTCGTGCTGTCCATCCTTTCCGCCGTTCTGGCGCTTGCGGCCGGCTGGCTTGCCTACTCCCGAACCGGCGTGCGGGAGATCGGCCAATGACCGCGAAACGCACCCTTTGCGCCGCCGCGGCCGTCATCGCGCTGGCCGCCTGCGGTCGCAGCGACCCGAGCCTCAACCAGACCGGCGCCACCCCGGCGCTGCCTGACGTCAGCCAGACGCTCGTGCCGCCGATGAAGATCGCCAAGCCGGCGGGCTGGGAGGGCGCGGCCCCGATCGTCCCCGCCGGTTTCACCGTGGTCCCGCTGGCGACCGACCTGAAGATCCCGCGGCAGATGCTGGTGCTGCCCAACGGCGATATCCTCGTGGCCGAGGGCTCGGGCGGCGCCCAGGCGCCCAAGGTCCGGCCCAAGGACGTGATCGCGGGCTACATCAAGGCCAAGGGCAAGACCAAGGTGAAGGGCGGCAATCGCATCACCCTGCTGCGCGACGCCGACGGCGACGGCCGGCCGGAGGTTCGCACAACCTTCATCGCCAACCTCAACGCGCCCTACGGCCTCGCCTTCGCCGACGGCGCGATCTACGTCGCCAACCAGGACGCCCTGCTGCGCTTCCCCTATCAGGACGGCCAGACGCAGATCACCGCGCCGGGCGAGGAGCTGACCAGGCTTCCCTCGGCCATCAACCACCACTGGACCAAGGCCCTGACCGCCAGCGCGGATGGCGCCAAGCTCTATGTCGGCATCGGCTCGAACAGCAACATTGGCGAGCGGGGCCTGGCGGTCGAGGAAGAGCGCGCCGTGGTGTGGGAGATCGATCGCCTGACCGGCGCGCGTCGGACGATCGCGACCGGCATCCGCAATCCGACCGCGCTGGCCATCGAGCCGACCACCAGCCAGCTCTGGTCGGTGGTCAACGAACGTGACGAACTCGGCCCGCAGCTGGTGCCGGACTACCTGACCTCGGTGCGAGACGGGGCCTTCTACGGCTGGCCCTACAGCTACTGGGGCAAAAACCTCGACCCGCGCGTGCATCCGCAGAAGCCGGACAAGGTCGCCAAGGCGATCGCCCCCGACTATGCCCTCGGCTCCCACGTCGCGGCGCTGGGGTTGAGCTTCGCCGTCGACGGAGGCTTCGGCGGCGTCTTCACTCAGGGCGCCTTCGTCGGCCAGCACGGCAGCTGGAACCGTCAGGACCTGTCCGGATACAAAGTCGTCTGGGTGCCGTTCACGAACGGCCGCCCGTCCGGGCCACCCGTCGACTTCGCCACCGGCTTCCTCAAGGACGGCAAGGCCCGGGGCAGACCCGTCGGCGTCGCCTTCGATCCGCGCACCCGCGCCCTGTTCATCGCCGACGACCTGTCGAACACGGTCTGGCGGGTCACGCCGCGGCGCTAGGGGGTCGAGGACGATGCGCGGCGACGTCACGGGGAACGCAGACCTCTACTACCTGCAAGGCCTTGCGCGGGGGCTCGCCGGCGCCCTTTTGTTTGCCTTGCCGCTGCTGATGACGATGGAGATGTGGTGGCTGGGCGGCTTCACCATGGACCGCTTGCGGCTGCTGATCTTCCTCGTCATGAGCCTGCCGATGCTGCTCGGCATTTCCTACTACGTCGGCTTCGAGCCGACCTTCGATCTCGTTGACGAGGTCCTTGACGCGCTGGCCGCGTTCGCGATCGGCTTTCTGCTGTCGGCGGCGGCCCTGGCCCTGATGGGCGTGCTGACTGCCAGCGGCAGTCCGACGGAGATGATCGGCCAGGTCGCCCTGTGCGCCGTGCCGGCCGCGATCGGGGCCCTGCTCGCGGGCAAACAGTTTTCGACCCGCGGCATCGAACAGCAGGACCGTGATGCAAGGGGCTTTTGGCGGGCGCTCTTTCTTATGGCCGTCGGCGCGGTGTTCCTCGCATTCAACGTCGCCCCGACCGAGGAGATGGTGCTGATCAGCCATCTCATGGGCCTTGGACATGCCCTGGCGCTGATGGCGATTTCGCTTCTGGCCCTGCACATGCTCGTCTACGCCCTCGGCTTTCCCGGCGAGGAGAGGCGGCGCGAAGCGGGCGGCTCCTGGCTGACCTTCGCGACCTACACCCTGCCGGGGTACGCCGTGGCGCTGGGGATCAGCCTCTTCTGCCTGTGGATCTTCGGACGCCTCGACGGCGTCGCCCTGCACGAGCAGGCCAGCATGATGGTCGTCCTCGGCTTCCCCGCCTCGCTCGGCGCGGCCACAGCGCGGCTGGTGGTCTGATGACGCGCGCGACGAAACCTGCCGCCAAGCCGCGGTCCCCGGCGAAGTCCAAGCCATCGCCGATGGCCGTAAGCCGCCGGACGCCGCTGCTGGAATGGGTCGCCGCCGGGGTAGGGCTGATCCTCATCCTCGCGACCCTTGGCGTGATCGGCGCAGAAGCCCTGCGGGCCGACAAGACTCCGCCGCGGTTTTCGATCCGGGCCCTCGAGGTCACGCCCACGACAGGGGGCTTCCTGATGAGGATCGAGGTGCGCAACACCGGCGGGTCTCCGGCAGCCGGCGTGGTCGTCGAAGGCCAGCTGGACGCTGCGGGCGCGGAGTCCGAAACGGTCGAAACGACCTTCGATCTCGTGGCCGACCATTCGTCACGCGAAGGCGGTCTCTACTTCGAGCGTGATCCGCGGCAGGGGCAGGTCACCCTGCGCGCCAAGAGCTATGTTGATCCGTGATGGAAGGCTCGCCAACAGCCGGCTGGGCGCCCTACTGCGGCATCGCGCCGACGCCCGGCGAGCTGCTCGGACGGTGGAACCTCGATCCGATGCTGCTGGCGTTTCTCGCGCTCGGCCTCGGCCTGACGCTCTGGCGGGCCAGGGTTGAGAGCCGGCCGGCCTTGCTGGCGGCGCTCGCCGTGCTGGCGATCGGCTTTGTCTCGCCGCTGTGCGCCCTGAGTTCAGCCCTGTTCTCGGCGCGGACCGTCCACCATGTGCTTCTGGTGGCCGTCGCCGCGCCGCTGCTGGCCTGGGGCCTGCCGAGACGGCGGGTCGGACCGCTGGCGCTGGCCACCGCGGCGCCAGCGGCGCTGTTCTGGGCCTGGCATGCACCCGGCGTCTACGCGACCGCGCTGTCGAGCGACGCGGTGTACTGGCTGATGCAGGCCAGCCTGCTCGGGTCAGCGGTGTGGTTCTGGTCGGCGGTGCGAAACGCCGGCGCGCCAGCCGCGGTGGCGGCGCTGCTGATCGCCATGGTCCAGATGGGCCTGCTGGGCGCCCTGATCACCTTCGCCGGCGCGCCGCTCTACGCGCCGCACCTGCTGACGACGCAGGCGTTCGGTCTCTCCCCGCTGGAGGACCAGCAGATGGCGGGCCTGATCATGTGGGCTCCGGCGGCCGCGCTTTACCTGATCGCGGCGCTGGTCGTCCTCGGCCGCCGCATCGGGCCCGATCGCTCGATGGGAGCGCGGCCGGCATGATCGACAAGCTGGTCGTCAGGATCCTCGAATGGGCGGCCGGCCACGCCGACGAGGGCCGGTTCTCGCCCGTCGCCATCGTCTTCCACTGGACCATGGCGGTTCTGGTCGTCGCCCAGCTGGGCCTGGGCTGGTGGATGGGCCGGCTGCCGGTCGGCGGCGACAAGGTCGCGGCCTTCGATGTCCATTTCGCGATCGGCATCCTGATGCTGGTCCTGGTGGTCGGTCGCGGCTCCTGGCGCATGCTGGCGCCAGACGTGATCAATGACGCCGACAAGCCGGGCTGGGAAAGCACCGCCGCCCACTTCACCCACTACGTCTTCTACAGCTGCCTTTTCGGCCTGCCACTGTCGGGATGGGCGATGGTCTCAGCGACAGCGCGCGACCAGGACCTGACCATGGCGGGCGTCGTTCCATGGCCTTTGCTGCCTTTGCAGGCGCTGTCGAACATGCACCTCTGGGCGATCGAGGCGGCATCGGAGTGGATGCACTGGGCGCTGATCGTCAGCCTGCTGGTCATGGTCCCGATCCACGTCGCCGGCGCGCTAAAGCACCAGTTCATCGACCGGGACGACGTGCTCCACGGGATGCTGCCAATCGTGCCGCAGCCGACTCGGCGGCGGACAGGCTGGCAGCGTCGGTACCGGGCCGTGGAGAAGCGGGCAGGCTCTCTAGCCAGGCGGCTATCGCGCGCATTTCGGCTTCCGTCAGCGGCGCGGCGGCGGCCGTCATGACTTCCCGCGGGTCATTGCGGCGCTCGGCCTTCTTCCAGCGACGAAGCTGGTCGACGATATAGGCCCGGGGCTGTCCGGCCAGCGCCGGATTGGCCGGACCGACGCCCTGACCGACGGGACCATGACAGGCGGCGCAGGCGACGACGCCCCGGCGCGCGTCGCCGGTCAGGTAGACCGCGGGCGCGGGGGCCGACGCTCCGATCCGATCGGGCGCGGGCAGGGCGGCGTACCAGGCCGCCACCGCGCGGCGGTCATCATGGTCCAGCCGCTTGGCGATAGGGGTCATGACGTCGTCGTGGCGCAGGTCGGCGGCGTAGTCGTCCAGCTGCTTTTGCAGGTAGCCGGCGTCCAGGCCCGCAAGGCGAGGCGCGCTGAGGCCGTCCCCCTGACCCTGCTGGCCGTGGCAGCTGAAGCAGGCGGCGCCCACGCCGCCTTCGCCGCCGCTCAGGGCGATCAGTTCGCCGGTCGCCGTGAAGGCTTCTCCGGTCCGGTTGGTCGCCGGTCGGCATCCGGCGGTAAGGCCCGCGGCGAGGATCAGGAGCAGAACGGCGCGCACGTCCTCCCAACCCCGAACGCGCGCAGGAGTTCCGGCCAGGGAACCGGGCGGGCCGAAGCGGGTTGAACCCGAGGGCAAGCAGGGGAGCACGGCGGCGCCATCGGACAGCCTGAGCAGACCATGCGGACGGTCGCGATCGCGGCCCTGACCCTCGTCTGCGCCTGCGCCGACAAGACCGCTGCGCCGCGCCCGATCGCCGGCGCCGATCCCGAGCGCGGTCTGGCGGTGATGGAGCAAGCCGGCTGCGGCGCCTGTCACGACGTTCCCGGCCTCGACTGGCCGCGCGGGACGGTTGGCGGACCGCTGGCCGGATTCGGCTCCCGCACCCTGATCGCGGGACGGTTTCCGAACCAGCCGGACGTTCTGGTGACCTGGCTCAGGGACGCGCCGTCGCTGTCGCCCACGACCGGCATGCCGCCGATGCCGATCACCGACGCCCAAGCCCGCGACGTCGCGGCCTATCTGTACACGCTCGATGGCCGCTGACCGCAACGCACCCGAAGGCTTCGCCGGCTGGCCGCCGCCGGTGCTGGATCCGGCCGGGCCGTTCGCCGGGCCCGTCAATATCCTCGCCTGGGTCCTGTTCGCGATGAGCGCCGCCGTCCTGGTGGTCGTGCTCGTCGCCTTGGCCGTGGCGCTGTTCGGTCCAAGGCGCTGGCGCGCGCGGCTCGGCGGCGAGCGCCTGGTCTGGATCGGCGGCCTGGCGTTCCCGGTGGTGGTGCTGACCGCGCTGCTGCTCTACGGCCTGGGCCTCACCAGTCACCTGACCGACGACCCGCGGCCCGGCGAGACCCGCGTCCGGGTAGTGGGTGAGATGTGGTGGTGGCGGGTCGCCTATCTCGACGACCAGGGCCGCGAGATCCTGCAGGACGCCAACGAGATTCACATACCGGCTGGCCGGCCCGTGGTCTTCGAACTGGAGTCCGCGGACGTCATCCACAGCTTCTGGGTCCCCCGCCTGGGCGGCAAGGAGGACATGATCCCGGGGCGGCGCAACATCCTGAGGCTTCAGGCCGACGCCCCCGGCGTTTATGGCGGCCAGTGCGCCGAATACTGCGGCGGGCCACATGCCCTGATGGGACTGGTCGTCGTCGCCCATGCGCCGCGGGAGTACGAGGCCTGGAAGCGCGCGGCGCTGGCGCCGGCGCCGGCAGCCGCCCTGCCGTCGCGCGGGGCCGAGGTGTTCGAGGCCTCCGGTTGCGGCGCCTGCCACACCGTCAGAGGGACGGCGGCCAACGGCCTGGCGGGACCCGACCTCAGTCACGTCGGCGCACGCCGGACCATCGGCGGCGGCATCCTGCCGACCAACCAGGGCACGCTGGCGGGCTGGATCAGCGACAGCCAGGCGATCAAGCCCGGCAACCGCATGCCGGCCTATCCGGTGCTCTCCGGCGAGGACCTGCGCGCCGTCTCGGCCTATCTCGCGAGCCTGAAATGACATCGGAGACCGGGTTCGACCCGATGCTCTACGAGCGCTTCCCGACCCAGGGGCCGCGCCCGAAGGGCGAGCTGGAGAAGCTCGAGGCGGCGTGGTGCAAGCCGCGCACCGCCTGGGAGTGGATCACCGCGATCAACAACAACTTCGTTGGCGTCTACTACGTCGGCGCGGCGATGCTGTTCTTCGTGCTGGCCGGGCTTCTGGCGCTGGTGATGCGCGTTCAGCTCGCTCTCCCGCTGCAGGGAATCCTGCCGCAGGAAACCTACAACCAGATGTTCACCGTGCACGGCACGGCGATGATGTTCCTGTTCGCGGTGCCGGCGGTGGAGGCGCTCGGCGTGCTGTTGCTGCCGCAGATGCTGGGCGCTCGCGACCTGCCGTTCCCGAGGCTGAGCGCTTACGCCTTCTGGGCCTACCTGATCGGCGGCCTGGCCTTCTTCGCTTCGCTGCTGTTCGGGCTGGCGCCCAACGGCGGCTGGTTCATGTATCCGCCGCTGAGCAACAGCACCTATTCGCCGGGCATCAACGCCGACTTCTGGCTGCTCGGCATCGGCTTCATCGAGATTTCGGCGATCGCCGGGGCCATCGAGATCATCGTTGGCGTGCTTCGCACCCGCGCCCCCGGCATGACCCTGGACAAGCTGCCGGTGTTCGCCTGGGCGATGCTGATCTTCGCCTGCATGATCATCATCGCGTTTCCGTCGATCATCCTGGCGACAACGCTGATGGAGCTGGAACGAGCGCTCGGCTGGCCGTTCTTCGACCCGGCCAAGGGCGGCGATCCGATGCTGTGGCAGCACCTGTTCTGGTTCTTCGGCCACCCGGAGGTCTACATCATCTTCCTGCCGGCCGCGGGGGCGATGTCGACCATCGTGCCGGCGGTGGCGCGGACGCCGCTGGTCGGCCACCGTCTGGTGGTGCTGGCCATGCTGGCGACGGGCTTCATCAGCTTCGGGGTCTGGGCGCACCACATGTTCGCCACGGGCATGCCGACCATCTCGACCAGCTTCTTCTCGGCCGCGTCGGCGGCGGTCTCCATCCCCGCAGGCATCCAGGTGTTCAGCTGGATCGCCACCGTCGGCTCCGGGAAGATGCGGTTCAGCACGCCCGGCCTGTTCGTGCTCGGCAGCCTGATCGTCTTCACCATGGGCGGCCTGACCGGGGTGATGGCGGCCATGGTCCCGTTCGACTGGCAGGCCCACGACACCTACTTCATCGTCGCCCACCTGCACTATGTGCTTATCGGCGGCATGGTCTTCCCGCTGTTCGCCGCGATCTACTACTGGCTGCCGATGACCAGCAGCCGCCCGCTCAGCGAGCGGCTCGGGAAGTGGGCGTTCTGGCTGATGTTCGGCGGCATCCACCTGACCTTCCTGCCGATGCACCTGACCGGGCTGATGGGCATGCCGCGACGGGTCTACACCTACCTGCCGGGGCGAGGGCTCGACCTGCCCAACCTGATCTCCACCGTCGGCGCCTTCCTGTTCGCGGCGGGGGTCCTGGTCTGGGTCATCGACATGATCCGCAACTTCCGGCCGTTCGGCGACACCAACGCCGGGAACGTCCACGACGCAGCCGGTCTCGAGTGGCTGCCGAGCGGACTGTATTCGGTCCGATCGATCCCGGTGATCACCAGCCTGTACCCGCTCTGGGAGCAGAAGGGCCTCGCGCAAGATGTCGAGGCTGGCCGCTACTTCCTGCCCAACACCGCCACCGGTGAGCGCGAGACCATCCTGACCAGCACGCTCAACGCCGAGCCGATCGCGCTGATGCGCATGCCCAGGCCGTCGGGCTGGCCGATCTGGGCGGCGGTATTCACGGCGGGCTTCTTCCTGCTGCTGACGGTCCAGGCCTACTGGCCGTCGGTCATCAGCGGCGTGCTGGCGATCTACTGCATCATGACCTGGTGCTGGTTCCTCGACCGGCCGCTGTCCGTGAAGACGGTCGACATCGGGGCGGGGATCCGCGTGCCGACCTATGTCACGGGACCGGCCGGGCATGGCTGGTGGGCCATGGTCATCACCCTGATCGTCGCCGGCATGGTCCTGGCCATGAGCGGCTTCAGCTACGTCTTCCTGTGGAGCCGCAACCCCGGCGCCTGGACGCCGCCGCCCGAGCTCATGTCGCTCGGCGTGGCGCTGGCCATGAACCTCGCCGCCGCGGCGCTCGCCTGGGGCGCCTGTCGGGTGCTGAGGGTCGACCGGCCCCGTATGCCGGCGCTGGCGACCGCGATGATGGTGCTGGCCGCCGCGCTCGCCGCCGCCGCCTGGGGCGTGGACCTGAAAGGCTGGTGGCAAACCGGTTTGCGCGCCCCGGCCCATGCGCAGGGCGCGAGCGTCTACGCCTTGATGGCCTGGCATGGCTTCTTCGTCGCGGTCGTCGTTCTGATGGCGCTGTGCGCGACGCTGCGCTGGATGGCCGGACTGGCGAAGGCTGATCGGCCCTCGACCTTCGACCTGATCGCATTGTTCCTGGTCTATACCGCGGGGCAGGGGGTGTTCTCGCTGCTGCTGCTCCGTCTGTTCCCGGGCGCGTGACGATGGGGCGCTGGGCCTTCACTCTCGGCGGACTGATCGTCTGGGCGGTTCACTTCCTCGGCGTCTATGCCATCGCCAGCCTCGCCGACACGGTCAGCCGGGCCGATGCCTATGGCTGGCGCATGATCGGCCTCGCCTTCAGCGGCGCCTGTGTCGTCGCGGCGCTCGCGTGCCTGCTCGCCGCGTTGTGGCGCCTGCGTCTGGGCGGCGAGCCCCAGGTATCGGGGCGCTTCATGTCCGAGATCGCGGCCCTGGGGGCAGGCCTTTCGGTGTTGGCGATCGCCTGGCAGGCGCTGCCGACCCTGACGGGGTACTGATCGCATCCCGACCCAGACCAAGTTGCGACGGCCTTCGTGCGCTGCGCCGTCGGCGAGCGTAGGACGCGAATAGCAACCGGCGCAAAACCGATCTCCGGCTTAGACGCGTTCCCGGAGGCTCTGCCCGAAACGGCTGTCTTCAAGCGCTCGCGTCACACCACCGCTTTCTTCAAGTCCCCCCTTGTTGGTTATGCCGGGAGGCGCACTTGCGCATAGCGTGTCAATCCGCTGCGCCGGCCGAGAAAATACAGAAAGGAAAACGATCAGATCGCGCGTTCTTTTGGGAAAGATTAGGTGGTCGCCGAGTTGTGGCATGAGCCGTGAGCACTGCGGCAAGTCATCGCAGCGGTTCGCGTTAACAAAATTGGGGTTGCGCTATACCAATTTTGACATCCTTCTGATCTGCGCTCCAATCCTGAGGTGAACAATGTCGGGAACTGGTAGTAGTGATGGGTTCTTTCGTTCAGCGGTCTATTCGTCAGAGAACGAAACGCCAACCATACGTTTCAGATCCGTGGATCCACACTCAGGCACTGAGGGCGAAGAGAAGTTCTCGACCGGAGATCAAATCGTAGACTGGTTCACGCTCGATCCGTTGCCCCGTTTTCTGGTAGATATCGAGGGTTGTATGGTTACCGCCAACCCGGCCGGGGAAGCCGTCCTTCGGTCGGCGCAGATCGCTGCCTCGAACACCGGCATGCTGAAATTCGGTTCGGCCGAATGCGACGCCCGGTTCATGGGCGCCGTCCGTCAGGCGATGGGACGTGGCGCCTATCGGCGCGCGGTTCTGCGCCAGCGAGACGGCGGCTGGCTCGCCGTCGAGGTTCACGGCGCTCGAGGCGATGATGTGGTGCTGGTCGGGCTGAAGGAAGAGCTGTCACCCAGCGCTGAGGCCTTGGACGCGATTGGCGCGGCCTTCCAGCTAACCTCTTCCGAACTCGCTGTTCTCAGGTGTCTCCTGGGCGGACGCTGCCCCAAGAGCGCCGCAAACGACCTGAGCATTTCCGAACATACGGTCCGCGCCCACCTGCGTAGCATCTACTCTAAAATGAATGTCAGGGGCCTCAACAATACGATCCGGCTAGCCTGTTCGTTCCTCTGACAAAGTCGACTAGTCAATAGTTGTTACCGAACAACGTTCTCAGACTCGACAATTCTCATCCTGTAACAAGTTGTTAAGAGTTGCGTACCGGGCACAACGCCGGGGAGGGCGTCTCATTAAAGATGAGACGATCCCGTCAACTCTACGGGAGGCTATTATGCGTAATCTCTTCTATGGCGCCGCCGCTGCGGCGATGCTTCTGGCCGGGCCGCTCGCGGCTCACGCGCAGGACACCTCGCTGACGGTGACCACCAACGTCGAGAACTACTGCTCGATCGGGCTCGCCAACGTGGCCGGCAGCACCGTGGCCGTGGCCAACGGCGTGCGTCAGAAGGTCACCACCCTTCGCCTGTCGTGCAACTCGCCCTCGGGCGCGTCGCTGACCTCCACGGCGGTGAACGGCGATCTGAAGTCCGCCAGCGGCATTCTGATCAACTACGACTGGGAACTGGTGGTGCCGGCGAACGCCAGCCTCGGCTTCGCGCCGCAGGACACCTTCCCGTCGAACTGGGTCGTGAACACCAACTCGAGCGGCTACAGCGAGGCCTTGGCGGACGGCATCTTCGCCGACCTGTTCCTGAACCTCTGCTACGGCGTCCCCGGCGGCCCCGGCCTCGGCGGCACGCAAGGCGATCCGACCAATCCCGGCTCCAGCGGCTGCGCCAACGCGCCGTCCGGCCCGGGCGCCTCGGAAGCTCCCGCGGGCACCTACTCGGAAGTCTTCAAGTTCGACCTGAACCCGACCTAGCGGACCGGGAGCGCTACCGGGGCCGCCCTCGGGCGGCCCCAACCCGGCATTGGCTGGGGCAGACGTTACAATGGGGGGACTACAAATGCGCCTCAGCCGCATCACGCCAGTTCTGGCCGCCGGCCTTCTTCTCTGGACAGGGGGGCCGTCGGCTCATGCCATCGATGTCACGCCGATGGTCATGAGCATCACGCCGTCGGGCAGCAATTCTGGCTACCGCCTCAGCGTGAAGAATACCGAGGACCAGCCGGTCACGGTCGAGCTTCAAGCCTTCGAGATGAAGGTCGACGAGAACGGCGTGCGGACCCTGAGCGAGGAAGTGGATGACCTGGCGATTTTCCCGCCGCAGTCGGTCATCCCGTCCAATCGCGAACAGGTGGTCCAGGTGCGCTACGTCGGCGCGCCCGATGCGTCGCCGCGGATGTATCTCGTCAGGGTCGGCCAACTGCCGATCACCTTCTCGTCCGACCCTGTGGCGGCGGCCGCCGCCGGCGCGGCGGTTCAGATCGCCTTCAACGTCAATACTCACGTCCTGATGGCGCCCGCCGCGGCGCGGCCCGATGTCAGGGTCGTTTCAACCCTGACGGCGGCCAACGGGGACATCCTGATCGTCGCGGAGAACCACGGAGCCGGGTTCGCGCCCCTGCGAGAGGCCCGCTATACCCTCAAGGCGGCTGACGGCCGGACCGTCAACATTCGTCCCGAGGATGTCGTCCTTGGGCAAGTCAGCACCTTGCCCGGCGGAGCACGGCGCAACATCCGCATCCCGGCTGCCCTCGCGCAGGGCATCGGGGAGGGCGCCACCGCCCTGATCGAACTGAGCTGAGCGGGCCGTGCCCAGCCCCCCCCAGGGGCGCGCCGCACGCTTGGGCGCCGCCGGCCGTCGCCACATGGGCGCAGCAATGTGTCTAGGCGGCGGTCTGGCGGTCGTCTGCAACGGAGCGGCTGTCTCACTTCCAGACGCGCCCATGCGGACAGCGGGCGGGCGATACTCGACCGCGATCGCCGAGTTCAAGGGCGACGGGGTGGCGATGCCCCCGCTTGCCGTGCTGATGCCGCCTGTCCCGCCCGCCGGACCAGCGGTGACGCGGGTCGCCGCCCTCGCTCTCGCCCAGGAGGACGCCCCCGTCATTCGGCCGACGCCCGTCCTGATCCCCATCCAGGGTCCGCTCATGCTGGAAGGAAAGTACCTCGGGGATCTCAGCGGCGCCGTGAACGGCCAGGGCGACGGCGTTGTCGATGCGGCGCGCCTCCTCGATCTGCTGAAGCCGCTTCTCGCCCCGGAGCTGTTCGAGCGGCTCCGCCTCATGACCGCCGGCCAGGAGCGGATTGCCATGGCCGATCTCCGCTCGGACGACTTCAGCCTGACCTTCGACGCCTTGGCGCTGACGTTCAACGCGACCCTGGCGCCGACGGCGCGCGCGCGCCGGGAGGTCACGTTCGCCGACGCCCAGGTGATCGATCCGACGGTGTTCGACCAACCGGCGCGCCTCGCCGGCGGTATGAATGTGAGCCTGGCGCAGCAGTATTCGCATCAGAGCAATCGCTTCGCGCCCCTGCAGGGAGGGGTGGACTTCTTCGCGACCGTGGGCGGCTTTGGCGGCGTCACCCTGACCGGCGGCTTCGACTACGACGGCGCCGCGGACCAGCAACGATGGCAGCGGCGCGAACTTCGCCTGACGAAAGACCTTTTCGCCTCGGCTATCCGTGTGACCGCCGGCGAGTTCTCGCCGCCAATCGACAGCTTCCAGGGCTCCAAGCGCTTCCTTGGCGTGTCGGCAGCGCGCGCCTATTCGACGATCCGCCCGTTCCAGAACGTCAGGCCCGCAGGCCGCCGGGAGTTCGTGCTCGATCGGCCCTCGTTCGTTGAGGTCGAGATCAACGGCGTCGTTGTCGAGCGTCTCCAACTTGAGGCCGGCCCCTATTCCCTGGCGGACTTCCCGTTTTCGCAAGGACCCAACACCGTACGTCTTCTGGTCGAGGATGACCGGGGGCGACGAGAGATCGCCGTCTTCGACCTGTTCGGCGGCGCGGGGCTGCTTGACCCCGGAGTGCTGGATTTCGGCGTGTCTGCCGGGGTGCTCGAGGACGGTCGGAGTCTCGAATACGGTTCGACGCCCGCCTTCAGCGGCTTCATGCGCAAGGGCCTGAGCGAGGTGCTGACGGTCGGCGCCAACGCCCAGTTCACGGACAGGCGAGGCCAGGCGGGAGTGCTGGCCACGTGGGGCGCTCCGTTCGGGCTCCTTCAGGCCACGACGGCGGTCAGCCACAACCGGTCGCCTGAGCGGTCTGGCGCGCTGGCGTCGGTCGACTACATGCGCGAAGCGGTTCTGTTCAAGCGGATCGACGCTCGCTTTGTCGGCTCGATGCAGGCGACCACCCGTTACTTCCAGACCGCGTTCGCAGACGACACCCGAAACGCTGAGCGATGGCGCGCGGCGGGTCAGGCGATCCTACGTTACCGCGACTACTCGGTGAACTTGGGGGGCGCGTTCGCCAAGGGCCGCGACGCGGCTCCCGACCGGACTGATCTGACCCTGGCGATCGGCAGAACCTTCAAATGGTTCAGCGTGAACCTGAACTTCGGCCATCGCGCCTACAGCGATGACAGGCCGACCGAGTCCCGCTTCGGGGTGTCTCTTACGAGCAGCTTCGGGGGGCGCTGGAGCGGCGCGGCGCGATACGACAACCAGGATAATCTGCGTGAGATCAGCATCTCCCGCTCCCCCACGGGTCGCCTGGGCGACATCAGCGGCACACTTCGGTTTTCCGACGATCGCAACCAGCAATCCCTCGCCGGCGACGTCCGCTACATCAACAACCGCTTCGACGCGCAGCTGGTCACTAACCGCCTCGTCGCGAACGTGCCAAGCGGCCGCACGACGCAGGAATCGCTCTGGCGGCTCTCGACGTTTGTCGGCTTCGCCGACGGCGCCTTTGCCCTTGGTCGCCAATCGCGCGAGGGTTTTGTGATCGCCACCAAACATCCGTCCCTGCGAGGCTCGCGGCTGGCCCTTATGGACGGCGGCGGAGATCCGGTGGCGAAGGCCGGCTGGTTCGGCCCGGCCGTGGCGCCGATCCAGCGCGCCTATGGGATCAACCGGTTCGTGCTCGTCGTCGATCCCCTGCCGGCCGGCTACGATCTGGGCGCAGGCGTGGTGTCGACGTTCCCGGGATTTGGCAACGGCTATCGCGTCGTTGTCGGCAGCGACGCCTCACGCACCGCCATCGGCGTGCTGCGCGATGCCAGGGGGCCGATGGCGCTTGTCAGCGGGACGATCGAAGCCATCGGCGGCGAAAGCCGCGCTGAGCCCCGCCTTTTCTTCACCAATCGCGCCGGCCGCTTCGTCGGCGAGGCGCTCGCCCCTGGCCGCTATCGAATGCTCATCCAAGGGAAGCCGGTCGCCGAGTTCGTCATCACCAAGGATCAGGAGGGCGTCGTCGATGTCGGCGAAATACGCGTTGGCCCGCGCTAGCGTCTGGGGCGTGGCGACCCTATGGGCGGCGGTGGTCCTGGCCCTGGGCACGGCGGCGTCCGCCTGTGAACTGGCGGTCGATGCCCCCGAAGCGGCGCGCGTCGAGTACAATCCTTTCGCGCTCGGCTCTTCGAGCGGTCCCCTCGACATCGTCTTTGGGAACAAGGGAGAGCGCGTCTGCGAACTGCGGCTGGTATTGGTCAACGACGTCGGCGACCCGCTCCCGTTGCTGGATCTCGGCGGCGTGGTGATTGAATTCAAACCGCGGGAGACCTCCGGTCTGTTTCGGCGCGATACCGAGCCCGGCGCCTTCGTCCTCAGCATCCCCGGGACGAGCGTCGCCCGAGCCGAGCTGGACGTCACCGTGGTGCGGAACGCCGTCGTCGAGGCCGGCATACATCAGGCCGATCTCAGACTGTCGGTCGAGGCCGTCGACGGCGAAGCCCTGCTGCCGCCGATCCCGTTGCACGTCATCTTGCAGTCTGCTCCGCGCGCCCAGGTCAATATCGCCGGCGCCGCCGGCAGCTTCGCGTCGGAATCCTCGGTCGAGGTTGTTGATTTCGGGACGGCGGCCACGGGGATCACGCGCCAGGTCTTCGTGCAGGTGCGCGCCAACACCCAGTCGACCCTGACCGTGAAGTCTCAGCATCGGGGATTGCTGCATCACGTCGAGATGGGCGACCGAGGGACCGTGATCGCCTACACAGTCGTGCTCGACGGCCGGCCTGTCGATCTGGCCGAGGCCTGGAGCTATCGCGTCGATCCGCCCAGAACGCTCGCAGGTGTTTCCCTGCCGATGGATCTCACCCTGGGGGCCGTCACCGGTCAGATGTCCGGCCGTTACGAAGACCTGATCACGATCGACATCGCGCCTGATTGAGCGCGGCCGTGAGGCTTCTGTCCCGCCCGCCCCCGGCCACAGGCGCCGGGTGTCCTCGGCAGGCCGTTCAATCATCCCGTTACCCTGTATTTCCCTGTTAACAGCGATCGACGCGTCGGCGGGAAACCACACCGAGCCCCCTTCAACGGAGACGCAGGCCGTTATTCCAGAGCAATTTTGAGATGAGCGGGCGACCGGAGACGGCGCGTGCGTCTACGCTTCCGGGCAAGCTCCGGAAGTGTCGGGGGAATTTCGGGAGTATCAGCGAACTGCCGTTTAGCGGCTGACCGCGTGGCGGTGAGAGTGGGATTCGAACCCACGGTAGGCGTTAACCTACACACGCTTTCCAAGCGTGCGCCATAGACCACTCGGCCACCTCACCCCACGTCGAGGCGCCGGGGCGCCCTTTGCGGAAGGCGCGCAATATACTCATGGGCCCCCCGGTAGCAAGCGCGGTTCTCGGGCGGTGAAAATTAGCCGCGAACCCCCTATACCTGCGGTCCAAACCGCTCCCTGAGGACGCCATGCTGTTCAGCAAGAAGACCCTCGATCTGCCGACCATCGACACCGCCCTGCCGGGGCGCGCGCAGCCGCTTGCGACCGCCGAGACCCATTTCGTGAACGGCCATCCGCTGAAGGGTCCATGGCCCGACGGGATGGAGGAGGCGGTGTTCGCCATGGGCTGCTTCTGGGGCGTCGAGCGCGTCTTCTGGCAGATCCCCGGCGTGTGGACGACGGCGGTCGGTTACGTCGCCGGATTCACCCCCAACCCGACCTACGAGGAGACCTGCACCGGCCGCACCGGCCACACCGAGGCGGTGCTGGTCGTGCATGATCCGCGGGTCGTCACCTACGAGACCCTCCTCAAGGCGTTCTGGGAGAACCACGACCCGACCCAGGGCATGCGCCAGGGCGGCGACGTCGGCACACAGTACCGCTCCGGCCTCTATCCGGTGAACGACGCCCAGGCCGCGGCGGCGGTCGCCTCGAAGGAAGCCTATGAGCAGGCGCTGGCCAGGGTCCGCATGGGACCGATCACGACCGAGATCGCCGCGCTCGGCCCGTTCTATTACGCCGAGGACTATCACCAGCAGTATCTGGCCAAGAACCCGGACGGCTACTGCGGCATCGGCGGCACGGGCGTGACCTGCCCGATCGGCGTGGGCGTCGGCGCGTGACGCCGGCAGCGTTCGACGCGGCCTGTGCGGCGCTGCCGGGCGCCCATATGGATGTCCAGTGGGGCGCCGACCACGTCTGGAAGGTCGGCGGCAAGATGTTCGCCGTGCGCGGGCCGGACGGCAGCTTCAGCTTCAAGGCCAGCGACATCGCCTTCGAGGTGCTGACCGCCGAGGGGCCCGGCGTGCCGGCGCCCTATCTGGCCAAGGCCAACTGGGTCTGGTTCGCCGACATCGCCGACGCCGACAGCGGCGAGGTCGAAGACTGGCTGAAGACCGCGCACGGCCTCATCGCGGGCAAGCTGACGAAGAAGGCGCGCAAGGACCTAGGGATCGACTGATCCCGCCTCGAGCTGCTTGCGCAGGTCGCGGATGGCCCTGGCCGAGGGCGAATGGCGCTGGCGCCAGATCAGCAGGGTCATGGCCCCGAGCGTGGCGATCACGAAGGCGACGGGCCCGAACAGCCAGGCCGCCGCCGCCAGCGCGAAGTAGTAGCCGCGCACCCCCGCGTTGAACGACGACAGCGCCGGGTTCAGCACCCGCGTCGCGGCGGAGGCGAAGGCGGCCTGGGTCCCCGGGGCGACATGCTCGCCGTCGGGCGTCGCGCCCATGATGGTCAGGCTGTAGTTCATCTGGCGGATCGACCAGATGAAGTCGAGCAGGCCCCGTGCCAGCACCACCATGACCAGCGCCAGCTGGCCCTCGAACAGCACGCGGCTGGAGGTCTTTATGACCTCGAGGCTGGAGACGCTGGCGAAGGTGCTCTCGCCGCCGAACAGGGCGCCGGCCGCGGCGGCGATCAGCAGCAGGTTGGAGGAAGCGAAGAACGAGGCCGAGTTCAGCGCGTGGCCGAGCAGGTTGGCGTCCATCAACCGCACCTCGCGCCGGGCCATCTGGCCCATCCACGCCCCGCGGATGACAGTCATGTCGCTGTTCAGCAGCGGCCCGCGCGCCAGCATCTTCAGCACCGGCTCGTAGAACAGCCAGCACAGGATGAAGAAGACGAAGACGGCGAGATCGAGGGGCGGCATCGACAGCATGGGGGAAGGGTAGCGCGGTCGCGTTCGCACGTCCTCTCCCTCTTGGAAGAGAGGGACGGCGTCGGACTTCAGTCCTCGTGGATCAGGCTGGTCTTCTTGGTGTCGGGCAGCAGGATCACCGTCAACAGGCCCACGGCGAGGATGCCGGAGACATACAGGTAGAAGTGGCTCTCGCTGCCCATCTGCTTGAACTTCAGCGCCACCGCCTCGGCCGAGCCGCCGAATACCGAGTTGGCGATGGCATAGGGCAGGGCGACGCCGAGGGCGCGGATGTGGGCCGGGAACATCTCCGCCTTGAACAGGCCGGAGATGGCGCTGTAGCCGGACTGGAAGGTCAGGGCGATCATGATCAGGCCGAAGGCGACGTAGGCGTTGGTCGTCCCGGCGATGGCGGTCATCAGCGGCCAGGTCGCCAGCATGCCGCCGCCGAACGCGAACAGCAGCAGCGGCTTGCGGCCGATCCTGTCGGAAACCCAGCCGAACAGAGGCTGCATCAGCATGAACACGAACAGCGCCGCGACCATGATCTGGCTGGCGGTCTGCTTGCTGAAGCCCGAGGTGTTGATCAGGAACTTCTGCATGTAGCTGGTGTAGACGTAGTAGGCGAGCGAGCCGCCGGCGGTCAGGCCCATGACCATCAGGGTCTGTTTCGGATGCTTCACGAACAGCAGCATGGTCTTGCCGCGCTGCTCGCCGGAGGCCTTGGCGTTCTCGAAGCCCTGGCTCTCGTGGATGCCGCTGCGGATCCAGAACACGACCACCGCCAGCGCGGCGCCGATGAAGAACGGGATGCGCCAGCCCCAGGCCTGGAGGTCGGCCTCGGGCATGACGGTCTGCAGGATCACGACCATGCCCTGGGCGGTCAGGGAGCCGGCGATCAGGGTCACGTACTGGAAGCTGGCCCAGAAGCCGCGCCGCTTGCGGCCGGCGACCTCGGATAGATAGGTGGCGCTGGCGCCGTATTCGCCGCCGACCGACAGCCCCTGGAGAATCCGCGCCGTCAGCAGGATGGCCGGCGCGAGGGCGCCGACCTGCGCGTAAGTGGGAGCAAGGCCGATGACGAGGCTGCCCAGGCACATCATCGCCACCGACAGCGTCAGCGCGGCCCGGCGGCCGGCCCGGTCGGCGTACACGCCCATCAGCCAGGCGCCGAGCGGCCGAGCGAGGAAGCCGACGGCGGACACCGCAGCCACCTTGAACAGCTGCGCGGTCTGGTCGCCTTCAGGGAAGAAGTGGCCGGCGAAATAGACGGCGAAGAAGATGTAGACGGACCAGTCGTACCACTCGACCAGATTGCCCGCCGAGCCGCCGATGATGGCCTTGAGCCGCTGCGCGGGAGTGAGGCCCGGCGCGGTCGGCCCGTCCGGAGTCTCGTCCGTCGCGCCTGTTTCCGTCACCGACATGCATCCGTCCCCCGACCGTTGTTCGGTGGGAACCTAGGGGATGCGGCCGTCGGTGTGAATGGCGCGCGTCCGTCGCTCCCGACCACTCCGCTGGCGCGGGGAGGTCGGGGCGTCGAAACGGTTAGCCTATATCCGGCCCATCAGGACCAGGATGATCACGATCACCAGGATCAGGCCCAGGCCGCCGCTGGGGAAGTAGCCCCACGAGCGGGAGTGTCCCCAGGTGGGCAGAGCGCCCAGCAGAAGCAGAATAAGAACAATGATGAGGATGGTGCCCAGCATGTGACGTCTCCCAAACAGCAAGCCCGCGGCTCGGCAATCACAATTCGCGGAAACCCCGGACGGTTCCGGCGTTTCTCTGCCGAACACTCATCGGCGGAGGAAATGGTCATGTATGTCGCTGTCTACGCCTGGCGCGTGAGGCCGGGATACGAGGCGCGCTTCCGCGAGGCCTGGCGCCGCGGGACCGAGGAAATCACGAAGATCTACGGCTCTTTCGGGTCGCGCCTTCACCGGGCGAGCGACGGCCGGTTCATCGGCTATGCGGAGTGGCCGGACGAGGCGACCTGGCGAAGGGCCTTTGACGCGAAGATGGTCTATGACGACGCCGAGGCGCGGGCGATGTTCGTCGAGGCGCTGGAAGAGGACAGCCGGCCGGGCGAGCTGATCGCGGCCATGGAGGTCACTGATGACCTTCTGACCCGCCACCCGGCGGGCGGCGGGTCCCGGTAGGGTCGGCTAGCTGTTGTCTTCCGTCTCGGCGCCCGGTCCGTTCTTCTTGATCGACTCGATGGCGTTCTGGGCCGAGGCCTTGGAGCTGTAGCCCTCGGTCGAGAAGATGGTCTCGCTGTTGTACTTGAAGCGAACCCTGAACTCGCCGGCCTTGTCTTTGTAGATCTCGAACTTGTGGGCCATCGGCTTCCTCCGAAACACTAAGTTGGGGAGCCGACAGTCGGGCGCGGACGGTGACAGTGTCAACCGCGAGGGCGCCACATCCGCGTGAGCTTCAGCCATGCGATGGCGCGGGCCGGATGGACCACAGACCGCCGACGAAGGCGCCCTTGATCCGCGGCAGCAGCAGCAGGATCAGGGTGGTCAGCGGGATCAGGGTGACCAGCAGCACGAACCAGGCCGGCTTCTGCCAGATGAACGGGAACAGCAGCAGCGGCGCCACCACCAGGTGGCCGACCAGCAGGATGGTGAAATAGGCGGGACCGTCGTCGGCCTTGTAGACCGAGAGGTCGTGGCCACAGGCCGCGCAGGCCGGCGCGATCTTCAGGTAGCCCGTGTAGAGCTTGCCCTCGCCGCAGTTCGGGCAGCGATGACGCAGCCCGCGCTTGAGGCCGGTCAGGAACGGCCTGACCTCCTGGGCTTGCGGCGCGGTATCGGCGGCGTGCTCGGACATGTGGCCCATATGGCCTTTCGCGCCGGGGCGCGAAAGGCTCATGCGGCGAAACGCCATGGTGCGAAGGCTACTTCGCGTCCTTGGCGGTGTCTTCGACGGCCGAACCGACGGCCTTCACGTCACGGCCGACGCCTTCGACGGTGTTGCAGGCGCTGACGAGCAGGGCGGCCGCGGCGGCGGCCAGGATGACGACTTTACGCATGTGAATGCTCCCGACTTGATGATCACCGCCGGCGAGTCCCTGCGCGGGAGAACGCCTCGGCTTCGGCGCGACTTTAGGCGGCGTCGCGGCCGCCGATCAATGCCTCGAAAGACACAGTCGGGACGAGACTCTCTAGACAGATGAAGTCGAGACAAACGGCGACAAGCGAGGACATTTCGGCGCCGCCCGCCGTGACCTTTCGGCGAATCCATCCGCACGGGCGCCGGCGGCCCTATATTCGACTCATGGACGCTGTTTCGAGATCGCGCCGGCCTGCTCGCGACGCCTTTGGCCACAAGGGAACCGGCGCCCCCGAGGGACCGTTCGTGAGGGTAGGGGGCGGTGCGGCGACGCGCGCTCCCCACGTCGATCATGCCCTATCGGCCGGTTCATCGGCCGTCTCCAGGAGTCCGAGTTGCCGACCGTGAAGACAGTGAAGACATGCGCACCTGCCACACCCGCGGGTCAAAATCGCGCCTGCCGTGACAAGGTTGTTCGACATGCGGAAACCTCTGCTAACTTTGCTCCGTCGGGCATGAAGGGGCGATCGAAGTCGATGCCGCAAGTTACGCGCAAGGGCGCCACAGGGCTGGTCGTCGCCGCGCTGTTCGCTTCCGCGGCCATGGCGCCGGCCGTCGCTCAGACGCCGCCTCGCGCCGTCTCGGCTGGCGCGCCCGCCGGACAGATCGCGCTGCGGCCCGAGCAGGCGGAGCTCCTTCGCCAAGCGCTGAGCGAAGCGCCGCTGCACGGCTTCGAGGACGACGAGTTCGCGCCGCGCGACGACAGCGACGCGGCCCTGATCGACGCCACGTTGCGCTATGCGCGGGCGGTGAAGACCGGCCGTCTCGACGTCGCCAACTTCCGCGAGGACTGGGGCCTGCGCCCGACGCCGTACGACGCGCGGGGCGGGCTGGCTCGCGCCGTGGCCGACGACCGTGTCGAGGACTGGCTCAAGAGCCTGCCGCCGCCCTATCCCGGCTACGAAACCCTGCAGATGGGCCTGGCCAACTACCGCGCCATGCGCGAACGCGGCGGCTGGAAGCAGCTGGCCGAGGGACCCAAGCTCGAGGTCGGTTCGACCGGCCCGGCCGTGGAGGCCCTGCGCGCGCGCCTTGCCGCCGAGGATCCGACCACGCCGTCGCAGGCCGCCCGAGACAACGCCGGCCAGCCGCTGTTCGACGCGGCGCTTGGCGAGTCCGTCAAGCGCGCTCAGAAGCGCATGGGGCTGCAGCCCGACGGCGCGGTTGGCGCCGGTACGCGCTCGGCCCTGAACGCCTCGGTCGACCGCCGTATCGACCAGATCGTCGCCAACATGGAGCGCTGGCGCTGGTTGCCGGCCGCGATGCCGGCTGACCGGGTTCAGGTGAATGTCGCCGCCGGCGTGCTGACCCTGTTCCAGGAGGACGTGCCGACCCTGTCCATGCGGGCGGTGACCGGCAAGCCGAACGGCGGCGAGACCCCGCTGCTGAGTTCGTCGATCGACAGCATCGTGCTCAATCCGCCCTGGAACGTGCCGGCCGGCATCGCCGCGCGCGAACTGTTCCCCAAGGGCTCGGCCTATCTGGCCAACAACGGCTTCAAGGTGATCCCGACCGGCAACGGCGGCTCGCGCCTGCAGCAGCAGCCCGGTCCGGGCAGCGCGCTTGGCCTGATCAAGTTCGACTTCCAGAACCCCTACGCCGTCTACCTGCATGACACCCCCAGCAAGGGCGGGTTCTCGCGCTACACCCGCCTGGCCAGCCACGGCTGCGTGCGGCTGGAGAAGCCGATGGCGCTGGCCCGGGCGATCATGGCCGGCGACCCGACCTGGACCCCCGAAGCCATCGACGACACCATCGCGGGCGGCAAGACGACCCGCGCCCAGGTGGCCCGACCGGTGTCGGTCTTCCTGCTCTACTGGACGGCCTACGTGACGCCGGACGGCCAGGTGAACTTCCGCCAGGACCCCTACGGCTGGGACACGCTGTTGATCCAGCGCATCGACGCCCAGAAAGGGACTGTTTGACAGGCGACTGCCCCTGCTGCTCGGGGCCGGTGGTTGGACGCCGCCGGCTCCTGGGCCTGGGGCTGGTCGGCCTTGCCGGCGCCGCCGTGGCGACACAGGCGGCGGCCCAGGAACTCGATCCCGAGAACGCGCCGGCCCCGACCGGTTTCTCGCTGTCGCCCACGCCCCTGACCGCGCCGCCGCCGGGACCGCGCCACCTCAAGTTCCGCCATCTCCATACGGAGAAGGACCTCGAAGTGGTCTACTGGGACGACGGAAAATACGTCTGGGAGGCGATGCAGGCGGTCAACCAGCACCTGGCCGACTTCCGCAGCCTCGAGGTGCACCCGATCGACGTGCGCCTGCTCGACATTCTCTTCACGCTGCAGGCCCTCACCGGCTCGAAGGAGTCGTTCCGGATCGTCTCGGCCTTCCGCTCGCCCGTGACCAACGAAATGCTGGCGGGCCAGAGCGCAGCCGGCAACGCTGGGACCTCGCAGGTGGCGAAGAAGAGCATGCACATGGAAGGCAAGGCCATCGACATGCGCCTCAACGATGTCTCGCTGACCGGGTTGCGCGACGCGGCGCTGGCGCTCAAGGGGGGCGGGGTGGGCTACTATCCAGACTCCGGATTCGTTCACGTGGATATCGGTCCGGTTCGGACCTGGCAGGGGACCTGAGAACAGATGGCTGAGAAGTCCAGAGGCGGCGGCGGATTCCTGTGGTTCGTGCTCGGCATCGCTGTCGGCATCGCCATGACGCTGGCGGCGCTCATGTTCATGAATTCCGGGCCGGTGGGGGACGACGCGCTGCGCACGGCGGCCGACGATGCGGCCGCATCCGTCGTCGAGGCGCCGGCGGAGCCCGCCCAGCTCCCGGCGCCCGTCACCGCAGCGCCCGAACCTGCGCAGACCGCGCCAGGCGCGCACGACGCCGGCATTGACCCGGCCGGTGACGACCAGATCGCCGATGACGCAGCGGCCGCTGGAATGACGTCGCGTCCCCCTTCCACCGAAGGCGAATAGGCGTACTGTTACAAAACTGACGCGTCGCGGCTGCGCGAGTCTCGAGCCGTAAAGAAGCATTCTGTGCATGGCGTAAGGCGAGCCGCCTGATGTCCGCGGCTGACCTTTCCCGAACGACACGGAAGCGGGGGGAGAGGAGCAGTACGCGTTGGAGTCCACGAACACCGAGGCGCCGGAGTACTTCCACAAGGTCGTCGATTGCCAGTGGGCCTGTCCGGCCCACACGCCCGTCCCAGAATACATCCGGCTGATCGCCCAGGGGCGTCACGCCGATGCCTATATGGTCAACTGGCGGTCCAACGTCTTCCCCGGAATCCTGGGCCGGACCTGCGACCGGCCGTGCGAGCCGGCCTGCCGGAGAGGCCGTGTCGACGAAGAGCCGGTGGCCATCTGCCGCCTCAAGCGCGTCGCCGCCGACAACAAGGGCGACGTTTCGGCCCGGATGCCGTCCCCGGCCCCCGCCCGCATCGGCAAGAAGATCGCCTGCATCGGCGCAGGACCCGCCTCCATGACCGTCGCCCGCGACCTCGCTCCGCTGGGGTATGAGGTCGTGGTCTACGACGCCGAGGCCAAGAGCGGCGGCATGATCCGCAGCCAGATTCCGCGCTTCCGCCTGCCCGAAAGCGTGATCGACGAGGAGATGGGCTTCGTCACGGCGCTCGGCGTCGAGACGCGGCTCGGCCAGCGCATCGACAGCCTCGGCGCGCTGCTGGCCGAGGACTACGACGCGGTCTTCGTCGGCACCGGCGCCCCGCGCGGCCGTGACCTCGACGTGCCCGGACGGGCGGAGGCGGCGGCCAACATCCACATCGGCATCGACTGGCTCTCCAGCGTCTCGTTCGGCCACATCGAGAGCATCGGCCGACGCGTGATCGTGCTCGGCGGCGGCAACACCGCCATGGACTGCTGCCGCACCTCGCGCCGCCTCGGCGGCGAGCAGGTCACGGTCGTGGTCCGCTCCGGCTTCGAGGAGATGAAAGCGTCGCCCTGGGAGAAGGAGGACGCGATGCATGAGGGCATCCCGATCCTCAACTTCATGGTCCCCAAGGCCTTCACCCACGAGGGCGGCAAGCTGACCGGCGTGGTGTTCGAGAAGGTCGCGCCCGTCGTCGACGAGCGCGGCCGCCGCACGCTGAAGGCCACCGGCGAGGCCGACGAGCACATCGCCTGCGACGACGTCCTGCTCGCCATCGGCCAGGAGAACAGCTTCCCCTGGATCGAACGCGACATCGGCATCGCCTTTGACGAGTGGGGCATGCCGGTCGTCGACCCGGTCACCTTCCAGTCGTCGAACCCGAAGGTCTTCTTCGGCGGCGACGCGGCGTTCGGGCCCAAGAACATCATCTGGGCCGTGGCCCACGGCCACGAGGCCGGGGTCTCCATCGACGGCTTCTGTCGGGGCAAGGACCTGCGTCTGCGGCCGCCGCCGGGCGTACATGTGTCCTCGCAGAAGATGGGCATCCACGAGTGGAGCTACGACAACGACGTCTCGCTCGCTGACCGCCAGATCGTGCCGCTGCTGCCGATGGAGGCTGCGCTCTCCAGCGTGAAGGCCGAGGTCGAGCTCGGCTTCGA
>JAZJXN010000191.1:0-3538 GCA_040390885.1 Pseudomonadota bacterium
TTCAGGGTGTTTCCGCTATTGCCTCCCACAGCCATATCGCGTAAAGCCGTGCCCGGCACGGATGTCCGCCGCGCAGCGGGCAGGGGAACGGCGCGTCCTTACACGCAGAGGGCCGCAGGTTCAAATCCTGCAACGTCCACTCCGGCGCAATGCCGGTTGCCGAAAGGGCTTGCGTCCTTACCTCCCCTGCCCGGAGCGCGGCCTTACCACCCTGAAACCACCCCGAACCGGGGTAGCGCCGGGGTAGTCGGCAAGGAGCGCAGGAGCATGGCGAGGAAAGCGATTTGGCCCCCGAAGCCGTATCCGCACAAATGCGGGCAAGACCGGCTGCGCTGGCACGGCAACGATTACTGGCTGGGCAAGACGGGCAGCCCCGAGGCGGCGGCGCGGCTGGAGGCCGTCCTGGCGCAGCTCGAGGTGCTCGTAGGGTTCGCTGGCTTGCAGGACGCTCATTTGGTCTGACCTCCGTCGACGGGAACAATGGCGCCGTGCACGAAACTGGCCCGGTCGCTCATAAGGAAGGCGGCCACAGACCCGATTTCCTCGGGCTGGCCGTAGCGTTTCAGCGGCACCTCGCGGTTGATCCAGCGCTGCCAGTTGTCGGCGCGCGGGCCGTCCATGCGGTTCTGCCAGTCGCCGCCGGGGAAGATGATGTTGCCGGGCGCGATGGCGTTGACGCGGACGCCGCTGGGTCCCGTCACCTTGGCCAGCTCCTTGGCCAGGTGGTTCATCGCCGCCTTGGCGGTGCCGTAGGTCATCGGGGTGCCGAGTGCGCCGAGGCCCGCGATCGAGCTGATGAACAGGATCGATCCCGCACCGCGCGGCTGCATCAGCCGGTAGGCGCCGCGCGCCAGCCGCCAGGCCGAGCCGAGGTTCTGAGAGAAGCCGGCGTCCCAGGTGTCGTCGTCGACCTCGGCCCCGGGCGGGCACGGATGCAGGCCGACGTTGGCGACGGCGCCGTGGATCGGGCCGAGCGCTTCCTCGGTTCCGGCCAGGGCCTTCTCGATGGTGGCGGTGTCGCGCAGGTCGCCGGCCATGGCCCAGAGGTTCTCGGCCCCGTAGCGGCCGGCCAGGTCCTGGCGGGTCTCCTCCAGCGCCTCGGCGCCGCGGGCGGTGATGGCGACCTTGGCGCCCTCGGCCAGACAGGCCTCGACGATGCCCAGGCCAATGCCCCGGCTGGCTCCGGCCACGAAGATGACCTTGCCCTTGAGCCCCAGATCCATGCCGCTTCTCCCACGCTCGTTTTTCTCGTTGAGAGCATGTGAGCGCCGCGACCTAGCGTCAGGCAAGGGCGTGGCGCAGGCGCCGCGTCATCTTGGACGGCGTGGGCGGCCGGCGAGCCTAGGACTGAATCCCGGCGTGCGAGGTCTCCATGGCCCGCTTGAAGCCGTCCCGGCCCATGGTGCGGTCGAGATAGGCGGTCTCCGCCTCGCCGAGCGTCAGGCCGCCCTGGTTGCGGGCGAACTGCAGGGCGTAGGTGATCGAGATGTCCGCCGCCGTGAACGCCTCGCCGGCGATGTAGGGCGAACGCGCCAGCTGGCGCGCGACCAGCTTGAGACGGTTGCGCACCCACTGCGTCGCCTGCCGGGCGCCCCAGTTGTCGCGCTCGGCCTCGGGCGCGAGGAAGCCGCTGACGACCGGCACCATCAGCAGGGTCGCGATGCCGGCCTCGCCCAGGTGCAGGAACTGCTGATAGGTCGGAAACGCCGGATCCGCGCCCGCCGGGGCCAGCGGCGTGGGGCCATAGCGGCCCATCAGGTACTCCATGATCGCGATCGACTCGACCATGGTCACCTCGCCGTCCTGCAGCACCGGGATGTAGCCGGCGGGATTGGCCGCCAGAAACTCGGTGTCTTCGCCGGCCTTGAACATGTCCACCTGCCGTACGCGATACGGCAGGCCCATCTCCTCCAGCAACCAGACGACCCGGATCGATCGCGAGGTCTGCCCCCCGAATACGGTGATCATGTCCGCCTCTCCCCTGTGCGCCTCACGCGGTTGCGAACCTCGCGTGTTTCGGCGTCAATGCCGCTCCAACCCTCGGAGCCGCTGATGTCTGACGTCGTGAAGGGACCCGCGTCCTATTTCCCCTCCATCGAGAAGAAATATGGACGACCCGTCTCCGACTGGCAAAAGATCGTCCGGGACGGCTATCCCGCCAAGCATATGGAGCTGGTCGCGATCCTGAAGGATCAGGGTCTCGGGCATGGACACGCCAACGCGGTGGTCGCCTACACCCTGGCCGAGGACGGCCTGAAGTAGGCGGTTCCGGCGGCGCCTTTCCGGCCGTCGCGCATTTACCTCGCCATGACCAGATCCGCCGCCCTTCTCCTCGCCACCGTTCTCGCCGCACCGCTCGGCGCCCATGCCGCCCCGACGGCGGCGCCGGCGAAGGTCGATGCGGCCTTCGGCAACACCGTGATGATCATCGACCCCGACGGACGCTCCCGGAAGATCTGGCTGCAGCCCGGCGGCGCCTGGACCGGCTCGAGCCGTCGTGGTCTGGACCTGGCCGGCAAGTGGACCGTCAAGGGCCAGGAGGTCTGCCTGAGCCAGTCCAAGCCCCGCCTCCCCGGCAGCCTGTGCCAGACCTTCCCGACCCAGATCGGGGCCAGCGTTCAGGCCAAGGATCCGTCCGGGAAGACCGTCACGCTGAAGCTGGTGAAGGGCCGCGTCAGCAAATAGCCGGCGTCGCGTCGACCCGCCTCGCGCATCGCCTCTTGGCTGCCCCCGCGTGAGGGCGTTCAAATGACTGTTCGACAGACCGGCGCTCAGAGCCGGCGATGGGAGGACAGGCGTTGAACTTCGACTTTTCCGACGACCAGAAGCAGCTGCGTGAGCAGGCCCGGCGGTTCTTGACCGACCGCTGCTCGCCCACCGCCGTGCGGGCGATCCTGGAAGGCTCCGAGTCCTATGACCGCGCGCTCTGGAAGGGGCTGGGCGAAATGGGCTTCCTCGGCGCGGCCATTCCCGAGGAATACGGCGGCGTCGGCCTCGGCCACCTGGAACTGTGCGTGATCGCCGAGGAGCTCGGCCGCGCCGTCGCCCCGGTGCCGGTCGCCTCGTCCATTTACCTGGCCGCCGAATTCCTGATGGCCGCCGGGACTGAAGACCAGAAGCAGGCCTGGCTGCCGAAGATCGCCTCGGGCGAACTGATCGGGACCTTCGCCCTGGCCGAAGGCATTGGCCGGGTCAGCGAGAAGAACATCAAGGCGACCGTGGTCAGCGGCAAGCTGAGCGGGACCAAGACCCCGGTCGCGGACGGCGACATCGCCGATTTCGCCGTGGTCGCCGCCCGTTCGGGCGCCAGCATTTCGCTCTACCTCGTCGACCTCAACGGACCGGGTGTCACCCGCACCGTGCTCGACAGCATCGACCCGACCCGCAGCCAGGCCACCCTCGTCTTCGACGGCGCCACGGCTGAGCTGCTCGGCGAGTCTCACCAGGGCTGGCGTATCGCGTCCGAAGTGATGGACCGCGCCGCCGTGCTGATGGCCTTCGAACAGGTCGGCGGTTCCGACCGCGCCCTGGAAATGGG
>JAZJXN010000191.1:3548-4823 GCA_040390885.1 Pseudomonadota bacterium
GCCGCGACTACGCCCTCGACCGGATGGCCTTCGGCCGTCCGATCGGCTCGTTCCAGGCCGTCAAGCACCTGCTGGCCGACATGTACGTCTCCGCGACCCTGGCGCGCTCCAACGCCTACTACGGCGCCTGGGCGCTCTCGACGGGCTCCTCGGAGCTGCCGGTCGCGGCCGCGACGGCCCGGGTCTCCGCGACCCAGGCCTTCCAGCACTGCTCGAAGAACAACATCCAGGTGCACGGCGGCATGGGCTTCACCTGGGCCTTCGACTGCCACCTCTACTATCGCCGCTCGAACGGCCTGGCGCTCGCGCTCGGCTCGCAATCGACCTGGGAAGACCTGCTGATCGACCGCCTGCAGCAGCGCAATGACGCGCCGGCGGCCGCTTAAAGAGGGAATGGACACATGAACTTCGACGACACCCCCGAAGAAGCCGCCTTCCGCCAAGTCGCCCGCGACTGGATCAGCGCCAACGCGCCCAAGGAGCTCGAAGCCGAGCTGAAGGGCGGCGGCTTCGGCAACAATGGCCTGAAGAGCGTCGATCCGATCCAGGTCGCCAAGGCCTGGCAGAAGAAGAAGGCCGACGCTGGCTGGGCCTGCCTGCACTGGCCCAAGGAATACGGCGGCCGCGGCGCCACCCCGATCGAGCGGGTCATCTGGGGCCAGGAAGAGGGGGTCTATGGCGCCCTCAGCGGCCTGTTCATCATCGGCCACGGCATGTGCGGCCCGACCGTCATGGCCTGGGCCGACGAGGCGACCAAGGAGCGGCTGCTGCCGCCCCTGGCCTCGGGCGAGCACATCTGGTGCCAGCTGTTCAGTGAACCGGCCGGCGGCTCCGACCACGCTGGCCTGCGCACCGCCGCGGTTCCCGCGACGGACGGCTCCGGCGACTGGATCATCAATGGCCAGAAGATCTGGACCAGCGGCGCCCAGCACAGCGACTACGGCATCGTCATCACCCGCACCGATCCGAACGTGGCCAAGCACAAGGGCCTGACCATGTTCTGGATCGACATGAAGAGCCCGGGCGTCGAAATCCGCCCGATCAAGCAGGCCAACGGCCAGTCGGGCTTCAACGAGGTCTACTTCACCGACGTCCGCATCCCGGACAGCCAGCGCCTCGGCGCTGTCGGCGACGGCTGGAAGGTCTCGCTGACCACCCTGATGAACGAGCGCCTGTCGATCGGCTCGGGCATGCCCACCGGCTTCCCGGAACTGTTCGACTTCTGCATGAACCTGCAGACCGACGACGGCCCCGCGATCGATGACCGGTCGGTGC
>JAZJXN010000192.1:0-2237 GCA_040390885.1 Pseudomonadota bacterium
GATCCGGGTAGCAGGCGACTGCGCTGATCCTTATCTTGGCGGGACTGAACGGGGACTGCCCATGAACCGCCTGCGCCTCGGCGTGAACATCGACCACGTGGCGACCATCCGGAACGCCCGCGGCGCCAGCTATCCGGAGCCCGCGCGCGCGGCCGAGCTGGCGCTGGCGGCCGGGGCCGACGGCATCACCGCCCACCTGCGCGAGGACCGGCGGCACATCTCCGACCGCGACATCGACGTGCTCGCCGACCTCTGCCTCAAGCGCGGCAAGCCGCTGAACCTGGAGATGGCGGTCACCGACGAGATGCTTGGCATCGCCCTGCGCCACCGCCCGCACGCCGCCTGCCTGGTGCCCGAGCGCCGCGAGGAAGTGACGACCGAGGGCGGCCTCAACGTCGTCGCCGGCCACAACCACATCGCCCCGGCAGTCGAGCGCCTGCGCGCCGCCGGCAGCCGCGTGTCGCTGTTCATCGAAGCGGCCCCCGAACAGATCGAGACCTCGGCCCGGATCGGCGCCCAGGTGGTCGAGCTGCACACCGGCGCCTATTGCGACGCCTTCCGCGACGGCGACCTCGGCCGCGCCGAGACGATCCTCAAGCGCCTGCGCGACGGCGCGGCTCTGGCGCACTCGCTGGGTCTCGAGGTCCACGCCGGCCATGGCATCGATTACGCCACCGTCGCCCCGGTCGCGGCCATCCCCGAGCTGATGGAGCTGAATATCGGCCATTTCCTGATCGGGGAGGCGATCTTCATCGGCCTCGCGCCCGCGATCCAGCGCATGCGGGTGCTGATGGACGCCGCCAGAGCGGACGTGGCGGCGTGATCATCGGCATCGGCTCGGACCTCAGCGACATCCGCCGCATCGAGAAGACGCTGGCCCGCTTCGGCGAGCGGTTCATCGCCCGCACCTTCACCGCCATCGAGCGCGACCGCTCCGAGCGCAAGGTCAACGCCCAGGGCGGCAAGGCGGCAAGCTACGCCAAGCGGTTCGCGGCCAAGGAGGCCTGCGCCAAGGCGCTCGGCACCGGCGTGCCCCGGCGCGGCGTGCACTGGGCCGACATGGGCGTGGTCAACCTGCGCAGCGGCAAGCCGACCATGGCGCTGACCGGCGGCGCGGCGCTTCGGCTGGCCGAGATCATGCCGGAGGGCCACGTCCCGGTGATCCACCTGTCGCTGACCGACGACCACCCCTACGCCCAGGCCTTCGTGATCATCGAGGCCGTGCCCGCCGCCGACAGGCCATGACGGCGAATTAACGGGCGAGGGCGGCAGGGCTGTCGTAGCAACACTCACGGGCGGGCCGCCCGAGTCGAGAAGGGCGTAGCCTGAGATGACCGCCAGGACCAAGGACAAGGCCGACAGGGGCGCCGTCCACGAGATCATCGACGTCGCCAGGACCATTTTCTACGCGCTGCTCATCGCGCTGGTGCTGCGGGTCTTCCTGTTCCAGCCCTTCACCATCCCGTCCGGCTCGATGAAGCCCAACCTGCTGGAAGGCGACTACATCGTCGTCACCAAGTTCAGCTACGGCTACAGCCGCCACTCGATCCCGTTCAGCCCGCCGCTGTTCCAGGGGCGGATCATGGGCGCCTCGCCGAAGCAGGGCGATGTCGTCGTCTTCCGCCTGCCCGACGAGAACAAGGACCTCATCAAGCGCGTCATCGGCCTGCCCGGCGACACGGTGCAGGTGAAGGGCGGCGTCGCCTTCGTGAACGGCAAGGCCCTGCCACGCGTCGCCGACGGGACCGGCGAGGCCGACGCCTGCCCGAACGGCGCCATTCCGCAGCGCTTCATCGAGACCAACCCGATCGGCCGCCAGTACGCGACCTACGACTGCGGCCCGGGCGGCGACCTCGACGACACCGGCGTCTTCGTCGTGCCCGAGGGCCACTACTTCTTCATGGGCGACAACCGCGACAACTCGCTGGACAGCCGGGTTCCGGTGGAGGCCGGCGGCGTCGGCTATCTGCCGGCCGAGAACCTGATCGGCCGGGCGCAGATCATTCTCGCGTCCTGGAACGGCGCCGCGCTGTTCAAGCCCTGGACCTGGTTCCTCAACCTGCGGCTCGACCGGTTCTTCGAATCGTTGCGCTAACGCCGGTCTCTGCCCCGATTGCGCCATGAACGCGCACTAGCGGGCGGGACCTTGCCCGCGTCCCGCGAGCGGACTAACCAGACGCACGGGCCACGGCCTGAGCATCACGACAGTAGAGAGCCGCGCGCCGACATGACTGACG
>JAZJXN010000192.1:2247-5251 GCA_040390885.1 Pseudomonadota bacterium
CAGGAACCCGCGAAGAACGGCGCCGTCGAGGAGACGGTCGAGATCGTCAAGACCGTCGTCTATGCGCTGCTGATCGCGCTGGTGCTGCGGGTGTTCCTGTTCCAGCCGTTCACGATCCCGTCGGCCTCGATGGAGCCGAACCTGCTGCAGGGCGACTACATCATCGTCAGCAAGTACAGCTACGGCTACTCTAGGCACTCGATCCCGTTCAGCCCGCCGCTGTTCAAGGGCCGCGTGTTCGAGAGCAAGCCCAAGCGCGGCGACATCATCGTCTTCAAGCTGCCCAGCGACAACCGCACCGACTACATCAAGCGCCTGGTCGGCATCCCCGGCGACCGCATCCAGGTGAAGGCCGGCGTGGTCTCGGTCAACGGCCAGGAGATCACCCGCGTCAACGACGGCGACGGCGACGCCGGCGTCTGCTGGAACGGCGCCACGGTGCAGCGCTTCCGCGAGACCAACATCGACGGCCGCAACTACGTCACCTACGACTGCGGCCCGCGCGGCGACGTCGACGACACCGGCGTCTATGTCGTGCCGGAAGGCCAGTACTTCTTCATGGGCGACAATCGCGACAACTCGCTCGACAGCCGGGTCGCCCCGGAGGCCGGCGGCGTCGGCTTCGTGCCGGCCGAGAACCTGGTCGGCCGGGCGCGGATCATCCTGCTGTCGTGGAACAAGGACGCGGCGCTCTTCAAGCCCTGGACCTGGTTCATGGACGCCCGCCCGAGCCGGTTCTTCAACGTCCTGAAATGACCCCGCAAGACAAGATGGGCGACGGCAAGATGGGCGATCGGCGGCAGGAGGCCGCGGCCGCCCTTGAAGTCCGCATCGGCCACATCTTCGCCGATCGCGACCTGTTCGACCGCGCCCTGACCCACTCGAGCGTCGGCGACGGGGCCCGCAAGGTGCGCCACAACGAGCGGCTCGAGTTCCTCGGCGACCGGGTTCTCAACCTGCTGGCCGCCGAGCGGCTGCTGGCGCTCGATTCCGAAGCCCGGGAAGGCGTCCTGTCGCCCCGGCTGGCGGCCCTCGTCAATGGCAAGGCCTGCGCCCGCGTCGCCCGCCGCATCGGCCTGGCGCCGGCGCTGCGGCTGTCAGGGTCGGCGACCAAGATCGGCGCCCGCGACTCGGACGGCGTGCTTGGCGACGCCTGCGAGGCGCTGATGGCGGCCATCTACATCGACGCCGGCCTCGAGCAGGCCCGCGCCTTCTTCGTTGACGCCTGGCAGGCCGAGTTCGACGATCCCGCCGCCACCCGCGACAAGGATCCCAAGACCCAGCTCCAGGAATGGGCCCAGGGCCGCGGCCTGCCGCTGCCCCGCTACGCCGTCGTCTCCCGCACCGGCCCCGACCACGCGCCGAGCTTCAACGTCTCCGTCACCGTCGGCGACTTCGAACCGGAGGTCGGCGAGGGCAAGTCCCGCCAGGAAGCCGAGAAGTCCGCCGCCCTGGAGATGCTGCTCAAGCGTGAGGGGCGGGGGTAGCCCGGCCGTTGGCCTGACGATCGCAAACTCCGCTGAGGGTCGAAGGCGGACCGTGGGCGCGGGCGCCTTCGGCAGACTCTGCGCGCGCCGCCGATAGGAGGAGCGGGGCCGCCGTACCGATCAGTCGTCGGAAGCGCGCAGTCCTGCTCCCCTCAGGATAATATCCGCAGGCCGCCCATCTCCGCGGGCAAAAAAAGGGCAGCGATCAAGCGCGGCGTCAGCCAATGTTGTGCGCGGCAAATATTTCCCCAGACCTGCAACGGGGCGCCGGATTTACTTGACACGCCTGTGCCTCGCTCACACAGCAGTCTGGCTTGGCTTCTGTATTTTGCTGGCGGCAAGCCTGTTCAAGGAAATCCGGGATGCCGCCATCTGACCCTTCGTCGGTCGTCCTCGTCGTGGAAGACGAGCTGATGCTGCGCATGCGCGCGGTGGACATCGTCGAGGATGCCGGCTTCACGCCGATCGAGGCGATCAACGCCGACGAAGCCATCCGCATCCTCGAGGGGCGGAACGACATCTCCGTGCTGTTCACCGACATCCAGATGCCCGGAAGCATGGACGGCCTGAAGCTCGCCCACGTCGTCCACACCCGCTGGCCGCACATCAAGATCATGCTGGTGTCGGGACAGATCGCCGTCACCGACGACGACAAGCCCGAGGACAGCAAGTTCTTCCCCAAGCCCCTCGAGATCCAGCAGATGATCCTGGAGCTCCAGGAGATGGTCGGGTCCGGCGCGCTGGAGGTTCTTCCGTCGCTGTCGGCCGAGAACGGCTCGCTGACCAAGGAGAACCGGGAGCTCCGCTACCAGCTCCAGCAGGCCGGGGCCCACGCCAAGGCGCTGCTCCTGAAGACCGTGTCCGACACCGAGGCGCAGCAGCTCATCATCGATGAGAACCAGCCGCTCCAGGACGCCCTCACAGTCGAGAACGACAGCCTCAAGCTGGCGCTGGAGCAGGCCGGCATCGACGCCACGGCCCTGCTGGTGCAGGCGGGCATCGAGGCCGAAGAGCGCGACGCCGCCGGCAAGCTGCAGAACCTGATCCATGCGGAGCTGCACCACCGGATCAAGAACATGCTCGCGACCGTGGGCGCGATCACCGATCAGAGCCTGCGCACGGCGACCAGCATGGCCCATGCCCGGTCGGCGATCGACGGGCGCTTCGCGGCCCTGGCGCGCGCCCATGATCTTCTGACCCGCTCCAGCTGGGACAACGCCACCATCGACAGCACGGTTCGCAGCGCGGTCGAACCGTTCGACCAGGGCGCGGGCCGCTTCATCATTTCCGGCGAGGATCTGGTGATCACGTCCAGCTCGGTCATCGCCTTCGCGATGACCCTGACCGAGCTCTGCACCAACACGACCAAGTTCGGCGCCCTGTCGCTGCCCGGGGGACAGGTCCACCTCAGCTGGCGGATCGACGACGCGCGCCTTCACCTCGAATGGGTCGAGACCGGCGGCCCCGCTGTCGTTCAACCGACGCGCAAGAGCTTCGGCACGCGGATGATGACCTCG
>JAZJXN010000193.1:0-7744 GCA_040390885.1 Pseudomonadota bacterium
ATCGCGACGTCGCCCGCGCCATCGCCATGTGCCGCGACGACTTCGGCTACTTCGGACCCATCACCCTGTCGACCGACCGGCAACCGCGCGGCCAGAACGATCAGGTCCCGACCAGCGCATAGACCGCGCGCGGCGGCGCTTGCAGCAAGGAGGCCGCCGCTGTGGGCGTCATGGACTGGATCAGGGGGGCCCGCGGCAAGGCCGGAGCCTCAAGAGAACCGGCCGCCAAGGGCGCGACAGCGCGCTACGAGATTACCGGGCGGCTGGTCTTCATCAACGGTCGAGACTTCGTCGGGACCTACAGCCGCTCGCAGAACGGACGCTACCTGCTGGCCTGGCGCGACGCAGACGACGCCGGAACACGAGGCGGCGCGCGCCAGAGTGGCCACGGTCACTATATTCTGATCGAGGACGACGCCATCGTCGCCGAAGGCGGCGTCGAGCGGCCGAACGACGGCAAGGTCGCCAACAACGGCGTCTTCATCCTCAATGATTGGCTGTTTTTCAGCGAACGGTTGGAGGGCGTGTTTCTCGCCTTTCAAAAGGATGGCGCGCCGATCCTGTCGCGCCGGTTCGAGGCCAACCTGTTCAACAACGGTCTGTCCGAAGACGGTCGGCTCGCCGTCTGCCAAACCTGCAACGCTGAAAGCATCGACGGCAACAAGCTGACGATCTTCGACCTCGAAGCCGCTGTCGAACTCGCCTCAGTCACCCCGGAGTCGGGCTGGGCTCGGGACTACCTCTTTCCGGCGGGTCACCAGACCGTCGAGCTCAGCTACGACGACGACCTCCGCTTCGCCTACGATCTGAACGGGACCTTCCGCGATCGGCCCCGCTGGATCGCCGCCGGCCTGGCAAGGGGGGACGTCTACCTGATCCAGCGCCTCATGGCGCAGGTTGGCGTTACGCCCGACCCGTCTGAAAGGGCTCAGTGGATCACAGGCCTCACTGTGGCATTGGCGAAGTCGTCGGAAGACCCGCGTCTGCGCGCCTTGGCGTTCAAGCTCCGCGGCACCTGCTACGACCAGAACGGCGCCGCCGAAACGGCGCTGGCCGACTTCGACTCCGCCCTCGCGCTCGACCCGAAAATTGGCGTCAAACGGCGGGCCGAGGCGCTCCGTCGAATGCGCCTAGAGTAGCCCGACCAGAAATGCCCGGCGCTATCGCCGGTAGCGATTCAGACGGGCCGCGACTTCAGCCCGAGGAAGGCGGCAGCGCGGATGGGCTGACGTCTTCGTCAAGCCTGCTGCGAGCGTCTCCAGGCTGCACGCCTGCTGAGCCTCCAGTTGGTCTAGAACCCACAATGTCCCGTGGACCTCGATGGCATGGGCTTCAGCCGTGCGCCTCAGCCCCGCGTCTCCGGTCAGCAAGGTCCACTGCCGTCCTTGGGCCAGCGCGAAAGCGAAAGTGTCCGGCAAGGACAGAGTGGCGTCCGCCCGGCGCAGCGCGGTCGCACCCTGCACCTCACCCGGGAGCAATTCCTCGACTCGCAGGCCGAGCGCCAGGAGCTGATCGCCGAGCGGCCCGGCTAGTTCTCTATGGAACAGCAGGTCCGGCACGGCAAAGTCGACCTCCAGACGGAACACGGTCTCCAGCATTTCGCCCCGCTCCAGGTCGATGATGACCGAGGTGTCCGAGACGAGGACCGTCATGGTTCACGCGGCCTGTTCCAGGCGCGCATCAAGTTCGCGCACCGAGATGCCCAGCATCTCGGCGGCGCGGCTTTCGCCAATCACGTTCTCGGCCAGCGCTCGCAGACACAGGCGCTCGAACCGCTTGGGCTCTTCCTCCTCGGCTTGCATGACCGCCGGCTCCTTGAACGGCGGATCGCGCCAGCCTCGCCTTTTGAACTCCCTGTAGAGCTCCGAAAAGGCCTTGGCGTCGATAATGCCCAGGTCCTTGCACCGGAAGGCGATGGCCTGAACACTGACGCCAAAGCGCTCCTTGAGCGCCACCAGTTCGCCGATGCTGATCGAAGAGCGATGTGCGCCAACCTCGGCCCGAACGACGTCGGCCGGCATGAGGAAGGCGCCGGCGAAGCGATGCGCCGCTTTTTCCTCATCAACACCGGCGGCCGGGGCCATGACCATGTGGCCGAGCTCATGGGCCAAGGTGAAGCGTTTGCGTTCAGCCCAGATGTGGCGTCGAACGACTACGACCCGGGCCGCGTCGCGCCCATGGCGGCGGACGCGAGCGGCCAGCCCGTCGATGTCATCCAGATCCAGCGAAAGAACCTTGATGCCCCGCTCTTCCAGCAGTTCCGCGAGCTTGGGGATTGGATCGTGGCCCAAACCCCATTCCTCGCGCACCGACCGGGCGGCGTCTTCGGCGTCGCGAATGTCGCTGACTGGGTAAGGGGCGCTGCGCGGCTGCTCCCAATCGACGCTCTTCAGCTGCAGAAGGTCCTCGATGGCCAGGTAGCGCTCTAGCATCTGGATCGTCAGCGCCTCGACCGTGGCCTCTTCCTTGGCCGACGTCTTCTTGCGGAAGTCCACGCCTTCCAGCACCAGCTCCTCGTCGCTGAGCAGGTAGCTCTCGCTGACGCCCAGCGCCGAGGCGAGGGCCATCAGGGCGCGCGAGCCCGGCATGTCCTCATTGCGCTCATATTTGCCGATGGCCTGGGGCGTCACCACGCCCTCCATCCGGGCCGCAAGCTCGCGCAGCGACAGGCCAGCGGAAGCGCGCGCCACCCTCAGTCTCCGTCCGATCATCGCCCGCTCCTCACGTCAGTTTACAAAACTCGCATTTAAGCGCATTTTTGTAAACCAATAGCCCTTGATTTGGTTCAAAGGGTCCCCAAGTCCTAGGCGAAATAACTCTGTTTCACCCACTTTTGTAAACCGAGGATGCCATGGCCTGGCCGCCGCCCAAAGACCCCTTCGCCGATCCGCTGGACGCCGTCCTGGCCGAGATCGCCATCAACCTCCAGCTCCCGCCCGGTCTCCACGCCAAGGCGGTCGACCGGTATGAGGCTGTCCGCACCTACATGGAGCGGCCCGGCAGTCCGCTGTACGGGCGGGTTGCGTGCTTCTACCCGCAAGGTTCGATGCGGATCGACGCGACCATCTCCACCCGCGGGACGGACGACGAATACGACATCGACATTGTCGCTGAGATCATGGGCCGCGACGACGGGCCGGAGGCCCTACTCGACGACCTCGAGGCGGCCCTGGAGGGCTATCCGGTCAGCAAGATCGTGCGGCAGACGCGCTGCGTCACGCTCTACTACGCCGACGGCATGCACCTCGACGTGACGCCGGCGCGGCGGACGGCCCTCAAGGAGAAGGAGGGCGTGATCGCCCACGCCAAGAAGGGCGCCGAGGCCCAACCTGGCCGCTATGTTCCGATGAACGCCTTTGCGTTCGGCGAATGGTACTGCGCCCGCACCCCGATCGAGGAACGCTTCGCCAAGGCGCTGAATGAACGTCTCTATGCGCAGGCTGGCATGGTGTTCGCCGAAGCGGACGTCCACGACGTTCCCGATCAGACGCCGCTGATTATCAAGAGCGTGACGACGGTGGCCCTGCAGCTGCTCAAGCGTCACCGCAACATCGCCTATGCCGACGAGACCGGCCGCGTGCCGCCGTCGATTGTCTTGTCCTGCCACGCGGGTCACGCCGCCCAGCCGGGCATGGGCCTGGCCGACATGGTCATCCGCCAGACGCGCTGGACGGCGCGGGCGATCGACGACGCCGCGCGTCAAGGCCGGCTGTTGTCGGTGCCGAACCCGGAGTATTCTGCCGAGTTGTTCACCGACCGCTGGCCTGAAAACCAGACCCAGCAACAAGGCTATGCCCGGCATCTCCACGCCCTGGCGAACGGCCTGGAGTCGGCCCAGCGTGGCAACGTGCAGCTCGAGGACTTGCAGGCCTGGCTGCGGGTCCAGTTTGGCGAGCGCGTCGTGACCCGGTCGGTCAAGGCGTTCAACGACCGGCTTGGCCGCCTGGTGACGGCCGGCCAGCACGGCTACACCCGGCAGGGCGGCCTCTTCACGCCGGCGGCGCCGGCGATCATCGGCTCGCTGGCCAGCCTGGCGCCGGTCGCGGCCCGGGCCCACACCAATATGGGCGAGCGCCGCTTCTCGTGAGCCTGTCGATCGACCAGCAGATCGAGGCTATGTCGCAGCTGTGGCCGGCGTTCAAACTCGTTGCCCGCGAAGGGTCCGCCGCGCTCTGGCAGGGTCCGGTGCGACCGTTGCTGCAGACCTACCGCGTCGCCATCGCCTATCGCGCGCCCCTGATGGTGGAGCGCTTTAGCGTCCGCGTCGTCCAGCCCCAGGTGCAGATCCTGTCGCCGGCGTTGCGGCCGCGGCGGGGCGACGCCGAGGGCCTCCTGCCGCACGTCTATTACGACCCTGACGGCGACGTATCGCTGTGCATGCTCGACCCCGACTCGGAAGAGTGGTCACCGGCCGAACTTCTGGCCGAGACGACCGTGCCGTGGATCACCGATTGGCTTGTCGCCTACGAGGGCTGGCGCGCGACCGGCGAGTGGACCGGCACGGGCCGGCATGTGGAGCGCGCCTGATGGCCAAGACGACGATACCCCCAAAGATCCAATCGGCGCTCTGGGCGCGGGCCGGCGGGCGCTGCCAATACCGGGGCTGTAACGAGGAGCAGGTCGGCGACCTGATTTCCGGGCGCGAAGACGCGACCTTTGGCTTTATCGCCCACATCGTGGGCGACAGCGTCGAGGGCCCGCGAGGCGATGCGGTGCGCTCACCCCTGCTGGCGCGCTCGCTCGACAACCTGATGCTGATGTGCGCCCGCCACCACAAACTGATCGACGTGGTGGACGTCGCCGGCCACCCCGAGGCGGTTCTGCTGGCGATGAAGGCGGAGCACGAGAGCCGCATCCAGGTCGTGACCGCGATCGACGCGGATCGGGCATCACACGTCATCCGCTTTGGGGCCAATATCGGTGAGAACGAGGCCCTGGTATCGACCAAGGCCATCTTTGCGGCCATGCCGCCCCAGCACCACCCGGCCAGCGGCCAGACCATCGATCTGGAGCTGGTGGGCTGCGCCTACAAGGACGATGAACCGGCCTACTGGATATTCCAGCGCGATAACCTGCGCCGGCAGTTCGAGGCTAAGGTCCGCGGTCGGGTGGAGCGGCAAGAGGTACGCCATTTCAGCGTCTTCGCGCTGGCCCCGCAGCCGTTGCTAATTGAGCTCGGCCGCCTGCTCTGCGACATCGTTCCGGCAACGGTGCGCCAGCGCCATCGTGAGCCGGCGACCTGGGCCTGGCAGGCCGATCAGCCGCCGATCGCTTTCACCGTGTCGGACGCGGCCCACGGCGCCGCCGGCCAGGTCGCCCTGAAGCTTGGGATCAGCGCGACGGTCGCCGACGAGCGCATCACCAAAGTCCTAGGCGAAGGCGCGGCCATCTGGTCGGTGACGGCGGCCAATCCGCACAATGACATCTTGCGCAGGCCCGAGGACCAGGCGGCGTTCCGCCAGCTGATGCGATCACTGTTCGATCGCATCAAGGCCGCGCATCGCGAGGGCGCCATCATCCACGTCTTTCCCGCCATGCCAGCGTCCTTGGCGGTCGAGCTTGGCCGGGTCTGGATGCCGAAATCAGACTTGGCGATGACGATCTACGACAACAATCGCGCCACGGGCTTCGTGCCCACGATCACGATCGGCGGCGACTGAAGCGGCGACAGTCACCGCGCCGCCGCCGTCCAACCGGCCGCCGCCGCCTCGGCCGCCGAACAGAACCAGCGCTCCCCCTTCGAAGGATCGATGCGGGTCGCCGCATAGTCCTCCTGGCCGGGGACATGGAAGATCCGCCGGCCCTTGGCGTTGATGTTGCCCTTGATCACGCAACCGGCCTGGGGCGGCGCGGCCGGAGCCGGTCGCGCTTGCCGCTCATCGGCCCGCCAGGTCGAGGGCGTTTCGAAGCGACCGGCCCAAAGGCCACGCCGGGTCCGGCGCGCCTCGGCTTGAGCCGACGCATAGGCGCCGCGGCTGAACTGGGGGTAGTCGACGGCCCACCCGGCACGCACCATGGCCTCGCCAAGATCGGTCGATCCGGCCTGGCAGCGCGAGACCGCCCGGCCGTAAGGATCGCGGTCGCGCACCTCACAGCGCAGGACGCGACCGCCGATCAGCCGCAAGAGCTGGTCGCGCGCGGCATCGCCGCAGGCGTAGCCTTGGCCCTTGGCGTCCTGGCAGACCTGCCGGCCCTCCGGCGCATCGACCCCCCAAAGCCGGACCCGCTCGGCGCCAACGCTGAAAGTGTCGCCGTCGACAACGCGGGCCGGGCCGGTCACCTGACCTGGCGCGGCGGCCGCCAGACCGATCGCCAGCATCAAAAAGCCCAACCGCTGGATCATCGCCGGTCCTTGCGCAAGGTGACGATCACCCGGTCGACGAAGACTTCGGCGACCTGGGCCGCATGCAGGATCGCATCGACGTAGTCGCGCTTGATCCGATCGGCGGCGATCTGGCTGGGCGTCGATAAGGTTAGCACCCCGTCATCGACGCCATGGAAACCCACTCGGCTGAACCAGCTCCCGTAGGCGCCCTCGCGGACCAGCCGGCGCAACGGCGCATCGATCTTCTGCCAGATCGGATCATCGACGCCCGGCGCTGCCATTAAGGCCGGCGGCGGCTCAGGCGGCGGAATGTCACCCTTGGCCTTGAGCACCCGGGCGAAGTTGAGCCGCAGGTCCGGCGCCCCTTTCGGCTCGTAGGAGGCCATCCGGCCGAAGTATTTGCATGGACTGCGGACGTCCGGGTCCTCGATGGCGATCGCCAGCATGGCGATCGCACGCACCCCATGCCGCTTCAGGGCCCAGGCGAAGGTCTGGTCGTTGTTGCGTTCCCGCTCTGGCAAGAGTTCGTCGACCGCGGCCGCCACCCGGGCGAGATCAGCAGGCGTCACGCTGGCCGGGTCGGCTACCGCCGCAGGCCCCACCAGCGTAGCGATGCGCGGAGAGACCTGGAAGGCGGCCTTAAGCTCCTGGCGGACCATTTCCGCGGGCGCGGACCCTTCCGAAAAGGCGCTGGAGAAACCACTTGCTCCCTCCGGAGAGCAAATGGCGCCGGCCTGTCCGTTGCCGCTGGGTTTGCCCGAGGATTTTGTTGCCTTGCCGTGCGCGGCGGACGAAGGCCGCCGCTCATCAGATTGATGTCGCGCTGAAGGCGCGTCCTTTTCTCGTACAGAAGAACTGGTGTTCTGATGGGACTGTTCTAGGTGCGTGAATCTTGGCGCCCGGGCGGTTGTTCTTTCATTGAAGACGATAGGTTCGGAATAGGCGGCCCTCCGGGCCTGAGCGGCTTCGCGGACGGCAAGATCCGCCGCCTCCAATTCATCCATCCGAGCCACGAGGGGGGCGAGGTCATAGGCCTCGACCCCAGCCGGACGATTGGCGCGGGTGTAGTCGCGTACCATGAAGCCGGCGGCCTCCAGGGCGCGCCTGTGGGCCCGGGCGTTGCTCTCGGTGCAGCCCAGATAGTCGGCGATCAAACTGGTCCCAGGCCAAACGGTCGCCACGTCCTGTTCGAGCCGGTCCTGGTTCAAATGCTCGACGTAGAGAAGCAGCGTCATGCGCTGCTGCACGGTGAGGGTCGGGGTGCCCTTCAGCACCGCCGCGGCGATCCGCGCCACAGAGACGCCAGGCTGCCATCGCCAAGCCCGCGCCTGCGCGCAAACCGCGTCAAAGTTGGGGGCGCGCTTGGCGAAACCAGGTCGCCAGTCATCGCCCGATAAGGCCGTTCGCATGTCGTCCCTT
>JAZJXN010000194.1:0-8754 GCA_040390885.1 Pseudomonadota bacterium
GGACTTCGTTGTGCTGCTTGAGCCAGCGCACCGACGCCAGGGCCCCGGCGGTCAGCGCCGGCGGCAACGAGGTGGTGAAGATAAAGCCCGAGGCGTAGGAGCGGATCGCGTCGACGATGACCGCGTCGGCGGCGATGTAGCCGCCCATGACGCCGATGGCCTTGCCAAGCGTCGCTTCGATGATGTCGATCTCGGCGGCGATGCCGTCACGTTCCGACACGCCGCCGCCGCGTTCGCCATACAGGCCGACCGCGTGGACTTCGTCGATGTAGGTCATCGCGCCGTACTTCTTGGCCAGCGCAACGGTGCCGCGGATGTCGGAAATGTCGCCGTCCATCGAATAGACGCTTTCGAAGGCGACCAGCTTGGGCGCCTCGGGGTCGGCAGCCGCCAGCAGCTCCTCGAGATGGGCGAGGTCGTTGTGGCGGTAGATGTGACGCTTGCCGCCGCCGTTGCGGATGCCGCTGATCATCGAGGCGTGGTTCAGCTCGTCCGAGAAAATGATCAGCCCGGGCAGGATCTTGTAGAGCGTCGACAGCGTCGCCTCGTTGGAGACGTAGCCCGACGTGAACAGCAGCGCCGATTCCTTGCCGTGCAGGTCGGCCAGCTCGTCCTCGAGCTCGACGTGGAAGTGGGTGGTGCCGGAGATGTTTCGGGTGCCGCCCGAGCCGGTGCCGGTGGCGTCAATGGCCGCGTGCATGGCGTCGACCACGACCGGGTTCTGGCCCTGGCCGAGGTAGTCGTTCGAGCACCAGACGATGATGTCGTGCTCGGAGCCATCGGGACGGGTGAACGTGGCGCGCGGGAAGGCGCCGCGATGGCGCTTCAGGTCGGCGAAGACGCGGTAGCGACCTTCAGCGCGCACCTGCTGGACGGCGTTTTCGAAAGCGGCCTTGTAGTCCATCGACGACGCCCGGCCTTGTGACGAAACCCGCCCGGCCGGCTCCTTGTTCTCGTTTCGGCGCGGCTTTTCGCACCGTGACAGTCCCGTGTCCACTTACGGGAGTTTCATCTTGAAACCTATTACGTGAATCGTCGCAGGTCTTGCGCGAACGGCTCTCAGGTATCGAGCCGACTCTGGCACGGCCGAGCGTCGGCCGGATTGATCTGGCGCAACTCGGCCGGTCAGGCGTTGAGGCCGTCCAGCTTGCCGCGGAACAGCTGCAGCATGGCCGAGAAGTCCTTCTGGCCGTAGCCGAGGCCGTCGAACAGCGCGTACAGGGCCTCGGCCTGGGCGCCCATCGGGGTCGAGGCGCCCGCCTTGGCCGCGGCCTCCTGGGCCAGCTTGAGATCCTTCAGCATCAGCCCGGTCAGGAAGCCGCCCTCGTAGTTGCGATTCGAGGGCGCGGTCTCCACCGGCCCCGGCCACGGGCAGTAGGTGGTCAGCGACCAGCACTGGCCGGACGACTTCGACGCGATCTCGAAGAACCGCTCGGGCTCCAGCCCCAGCTTCTCGGCCAGGGCGAAGCTCTCGCAGACGCCCAGCATGGAGACGCCCAGCAGCATGTTGTTGCAGATCTTGGCCGCCTGGCCCGACCCCAGCCCACCGGCATGGAAGACGGCCCGCGCCATCGGCTTGAGCGCGTCCTCGAACGCCGGATAGTCCGCCTCCCCGCAGCCGACCATGAAGGCGAGGCTGCCGGCTTCGGCGGCCATGATGCCGCCGCTGACCGGGGCGTCGGCGAAGCGGAAGCCGCCCGCCCTCGCCTGCTCGCCCACCGCGCGGGCGCTGTCCACGTCGATGGTCGAGCAATCGATCAGCAGCGCCGACGTCGGGGCGTTGGCCAAAATCTGCTCGCCGTAGACAGAGCGGACATGCGCCCCGGCCGGCAGCATGGTGATCACCACCTCCGCACCCTTCACCGCCTCGGCCACCGACGTCGCCGGCGAGCAGCCCCCGGCGACGGCCTTGTCGATGGCGGCCTGCGACAGATCGAAGGCGGCGACCGTACGGCCGGCCTTCGCCTGGTTGGCCGCCATGCCGGCGCCCATGTTGCCGAGGCCGATGAATGCGATGCGGGTCATGGCTTACTTGGGCTTCCGGAACTTGAGAATGAACTGGTCGGTCTTGCCCTTGATCACGTCGTCGAAGACGCTCGCGGTCCGGGGGTCGGCGGGGTTGCGCAGCAGCGGGCTTTCGGCCTCCAGCACGAAGCCGGCGGCCGCGAGCTCGGACTTCACCGTGGCGATGTCGATGCGGTGGAGGGTCTTGGACAGGGTGTCTCCCGTGCCGTCGGCCGCAGCATGGTCGATGACCAGGAAGACGCCGCCCGGTTTGAGGGCGTCAAACACCGACTTGTTGATCGCCGCGATCTGCTCTGGCGTCCCCATGCCCAGGTGCAGGTCATGGTAGTTTTGCGCGGTGAAGATCAGGTCCAGCTTCTCGGCCGGCGCGTAGGCCCCGATCGCGGTCTTGATCGGCACGACGTTGGCGTAGGCGCCGGCGACGGTGTCGAGATTGACCCCGTACTCCTTGTTGAAGGCGATGAACTCGGCCGGCTGGAAGGCGTAGACCTTGCCGTTCGGGCCGACCGCCGTGGCGAAGAGACGCGTGAAGTAGCCGCCGCCGATGATGAAATCACCGACCTTGTCGCCGGGACTGACCCCGGCGAACGTCAGGATTTCGGCCGGATGGCGGGTGGCGTCCCGAGCCTTGTCGGCGGCTGGACGCTCCGGCGCGGCCACGGCGGCGGCGATGTTGCGCGGGACGTCGGCCGCCATGGCCGAGGCCGCCAGGAAGAGAGCGAACACCCCGGCAAGCGGGGCGGAAAGCCTGTAGGTCATCAACGTGCGCTCCTGGGTTTGCGGAACTTGTAGACGAACTGGTCGGTCTTCCCGCGGATGCCGGTGTCGAAGACATTGCCGGTCAGCGGGTCGCGCGGATTGCGAAGAAGGCGGCTCTCGCCCTCGAAGACGAAGCCGGCGGCCTCGACTTCGCGACGGACCGCGCCGGGGTCGATCCTATGCAGGGTCTCGGTGTCACGAAGGCCCGAGCCGGGCTTCGCCGCGTGGTCGATGATGATGTAGACGCCGCCCGGCTTCAGCGCCTTGAACACCTGGCGGTTAACCACCGACAGGTCGGCCGGGCCCATGAAGGCGTCGTGCATGTCGTGGTAGTTCTGGGCCGTGAAGACCATGTCGACCTTCTCCGGCGCGCCGAAGTCCGGCAGGCGGCGCAGGATCATGCGGCTATTGGCGTAGGGCGGCTTGCCGACGAAGGCCGAGACCGATGGGGGGCGGCCCTTGGCGATCGCGGTCAGCTCGTCGGGCACGTAGGCGTAGACCTTGCCCGTCGGCCCCACGGCCTTTGAAAAGATGCGGGTGAAATAGCCCTGCCCGGGGATCAGATCGACCACCTTCATTCCGGGCCGCACCCCGGCCCAGGCAAGCACCTGACCCGGCTTGCGGGCGCCGTCGCGGGCCTTGTCCGCGGCGGGCCGCGACGGATCGGCGAGCGCCGCGGACAGCCACGGCGGCACGCCGGAGATCGGCGCATCCGCGGGGGGCGGCGGCGGGGGCGGCGGCAAGGTCTCGCAGGCGCCGGCGACGACGAGGACGGCGGCCAGCGCCAGCCAGCGGGCATGGGTCTTCATTCTGCGTCTCATTCCCTTCGTTTCCCCCGACCCGGCCTTTTCTATGCCGGTTGTCGTCTCAAGTCAGCGGCGTCCATTCCTCTTCGGGCGGCAGTGGCGCGAAGATGTCGTCGAGCACCGCATCATCGACCTCGGAGACGGTCGGCGGGCTCCAGCGCGGCGCGTTGTCCTTCTCGATGATGACCGCCCGGACGCCCTCGAGGAAGTCATGACGGCGCACGACCCGCGAACCGATCCGGTATTCCATGACCATGTTGTCGGCGAAGTCGCGCAGCTGCGCGCCATGGGCCAACTGGCGGAATGCGACCTTGAGCGTCTGCGGCGACTTGGTCGCCAGCGTCGCCAGCTGAGCCTGGGCCCAGTCACCGCCATCGGCCGAAAGCTCGGCAATGATGGCCTCAACCGAGTCTCCGGCGAACAGGCGGTCGATGTCCGGCTGGTGCGCCTCGATCGGGGCCGGGCCGCAATCATCAATGAAGGGCGCCAGCGCCCCGGCCAGGCTGCCCGGGTGCGCGAGCAACGCCGCCTTGAAGTGCTCGATCTGATCGAACGGCATGAAGTGGGTGGCGATGCCCAGCGCGCAGCAGTCCGCGGCCTTGATCCGCGCGCCGGTCAGAGCCAGCCACAGCCCCGCCTTGCCCGGCAGTCGGGGCAGGAACCAGCCGCCGCCGACGTCCGGGAACAGGCCGATTCCCGTCTCGGGCATGGCGTAGGTGGTGCGCTCTGTGGCGATGCGCACGCTCGACGGCATGGCCAGTCCGACCCCGCCCCCCATGGTCACCCCGTCCATGATCGTGATCACCGGCTTGGGATAGACGAACAGCAGGTGATTCAGCTGGTACTCGGTGTGGAAGAAGGCCCGCGCCGCCTTGCCATCCCCCGCCCCGCTCTCGGCCAGCATGCGGATGTCGCCGCCGGCGCAGAAACCGCGCTCGCCGCTGTGGTCGATGAGGACGCACTGGACGGCGTCGTCGTGCCGCCAGATCAGCAGCGCCTCGATCATCGCTTCGCACATGCCCAGCGTCAGGGCGTGCAACGCCTTGGGCCGGTTCAGGGTGATGCGTCCGACGCCGCTCTCGACGCGGCAGAGGACTTCGGGCTGGGCGGCGGTGGTCTCGGTCACTGGCGGAACATCTCCCGGCTGATGATCACCCGCATGATCTCGTTGGTGCCTTCAAGGATCTGGTGGACGCGCAGATCGCGGACGATGCGCTCCAGCGGATAGTCCTGCAGGTAGCCGTAGCCCCCGTGCAGTTGCAGCGCGTCGTTGGCCACCGAGAAACCGGCGTCGGTGGCGAAGCGCTTGGCCATGGCGCAGAGCTTGGTCGCCTCCGGCTCGCGCTTGTCGAGCGCGTCCGCCGCGCGGCGGACCATCAGCCGGGCGGCTTCCAGCTCAGTCGCCATGTCGGCGATCTTGAACTGCAGCGCCTGGAAGTCCTTCAGGGCTTTGCCGAACTGGTTGCGGGTCTCCATGTAGGCCTTGGCCGTATCGAGCGCGAACTGGGCGCCGCCGAGCGAGCAGCTGGCGATGTTGAGCCGGCCGCCATCCAGGCCCATCATGGCGAAGCGGAAGCCCTCGCCCTCCTGGCCGACGCGGTTGCTCTCGTGGACACGCACGTTGTCGAAGTTCACCTGGGCGGTCGGCTGGGCGTTCCAGCCCATCTTGCGCTCCTGGGCGCCGAAGCTGAGGCCCTCCTGGCCCTTCTCGACCACGAAGGTGGAGACGCCCTTGGCCCCCGGCTCGCCGGTGCGCGCCATCACGACATAGATGTCGGACACGCCCCCGCCGCTGATGAAGGCCTTGGAGCCGTTGAGGACGTAGCTGTCGCCGTCCTTCTTCGCCGTTGTGCGCAGCGACGCCGCGTCCGAGCCGGCGCCCGGCTCGGTGAGGCAGTAGCTGGCGATCAGTTCCATGCTCGTCAGGCGCGGCAGCCACCGCTGCCGCAGCTCTTCCGAACCGAAGCGGTCGATCATCCAAGAGGCCATGTTGTGGATGGTCAGATAGGCCGCCGTCGGCACGTCGCCGTAGCTCAGCGCCTCGAAGATGATCGAGGCGTCGAGGCGCGTCAGGCCCGAGCCGCCGAGGTCGTCCCGCACGTAGATGCCGGCGAAGCCAAGCCCGGCCGCGGCGCGCAGGACATCGACCGGAAAGTGCTTGTCCTCGTCCCACTTCGCCGAATGCGGGGCCATTTCATCCCGCGCGAACGCCTGGGCCATCTCCTGGATGGCGCGCTGGTCGTCGTTGAGCGAGAAATCCATGCGCGTTCGAGCTCCGGTCAGGCAAACATCCACCCCCTTCGAGGCGGGTTGATGACGTGCCGCCCGCGGCGCACCCTGTCAACGACGCGCACGGGAGAAACGCGACTTTGACCGACACCGCCCTGCATCGCTGGTACGCCGACAGGACCCTGGCGCTGGTCGGCTATGGGCTGCTGTTCAGCTCGATCTTCTTCGCAGGCCTGACCGGGCTGGTCGCCGTGATCCTGGCCTACGCGCTGCGTGACAACGCCAAGCTCGAGACCCGGCGCCATTTCGACGGCCAGATCCGCATCTTCTGGGTTGCGGTGATCCTGAGCCTGCTGGCCACAGCCCTCGGCGTCGGCGGCGTCGTCGCGCTGGTCGGCGGCGGGGTATCCTGGAGTCTCGACCGGGGCCTGATGCCGGACCACCTCGACGTCGCGCCCGGGTTCTGGCTGTTCGCGCTGCTCGGCGGTTCCGTGGTGACCTGGGTGATCACCGCCCTTTGGCTGCTCTGCGCCTCGGCGATCGGCTTCATCCGGCTTGCCACGACCGGGACCGAGGCGTAACCGCCCGACATGACCGTCGCCCCGCTCGCCCCCTACCCCGCCACCCGCCTGCGCCGCCTGCGCCAGGCCGACTGGAGCCGCCGCCTGGTGCGTGAAAACGTGCTGACCCCCGCCGACCTGATCTGGTCGATGGTGGTGCACGAGGGCGAGGGCCGCATCCCGGTCGCCTCGATGCCCGGCGTCGAGCGGCTGTCGGTCGAGGATTGCGCACGGGCCGCCGTCGAGGCGCGTGACCTGGGCATTCCGGCCATCGCCGTCTTCCCCTACATCGACGGATCGACGAAGGACGCGGCCGGCTCCCGAGCCGCTGACCCGGACGGCGTCGTCAGCCGCGCGGTCCGCGCGATGAAGGCCGCCGCCCCCGAGGTCGGGATCATGTGCGACGTGGCCCTCGATCCCTTCACGGACCACGGCCACGACGGCCTGATCGTCGACGGCCGCATCGACAACGACAGCACCATCGTCAAGCTTGTCGAACAGGCGCTGGTCCAGGCCCGGGCCGGCTGCGACATCCTGGCCCCGTCTGACATGATGGATGGCCGCGTCGGTATTCTCAGGTCCGCGCTGGAAGCTGAGGGCTTCCAGGACGTTATGATCATGTCCTACGCGGCGAAATATGCCTCCGCCTTCTACGGCCCGTACCGCGACGCGATCGGGTCGGGGAAGCTCGGCACGCTCGGCCCGGCCGACAAGAAGACCTACCAGCAGGACCCGGCCAACAGCGACGAGGCCCTGCGCGAGGTGGCCATGGACATCGCCGAGGGCGCCGACATGGTCATGGTCAAGCCGGGCATGCCCTACCTCGACATCGTCCGCCGCGTGGTCGACGAATTCGCCATGCCAACCTTCGCCTTCCAGGTCAGCGGCGAGTACGCGATGATCATGGCTGCGGCTCAGAACGGCTGGATCGACGAGGAGCGCGCGATCCTGGAGAGCCTTACCGCCTTCAAGCGCGCCGGCGCGTCGGGGATCATCACCTACTTTGCGCCGCGGGCGGCGCGGTTGCTGGGCGCCTAGGGCTTTTCCAGCCGCGCCACGAGGCTGGACGTGTCCCAGCGGCTCCCGCCCATGGCCTGGATCTCGGCGTAGTAGCCGTCGACCAGGGCGGTGACGTCGAGGCGCGCGCCGTTGGCCTGGGCTTCGTCCAGGACCAGACCCAGGTCCTTGCGCATCCAGTCGACCGCGAAGCCGAAGTCGAACCGGCCCTGACTCATCGTCCCCCAGCGGTTCTCCATCTGCCACGACTGCGCCGCCCCCTTGGAAATGGCGGCGAGCACGCCGTCGGTATCGAGCCCGGCCCGCTTGGCGAAGTGCAGCGCCTCGGCGAGACCCTGGACGACCCCAGCGATGGCGATCTGGTTGCACATCTTGGTCAGCTGGCCGGTCCCGACCTCGCCCATCCGTCGCACGGCCTTGGCGTAGGCGCCGATCACCGGCTCGGCGCGGGCGTAGGCGGCCGCGTCGCCGCCGGCCATGATCGTCAACTGGCCGCTCTCGGCCCCCGCCTGCCCGCCGCTGACCGGCGCATCGATGAACCAGCGGCCCGATTGCGCGGCCAGATCGGACATGTCCCGGGCGACCGTCGCCGAGGTGGTGGTGTGGTCGACGATGACGCCGCCGGGCGCCATGGCCGCCAGAGCCTCGGGGACCACCAGACGGACGTCGTCGTCGTTGCCGACGCAGAGGGCGACCAGTTCGGCGCCCTCGCAGGCTTCCGCCACCGTCGCGCCCGCCTGCCCGCCGTGCGTCGCCGCCCAGCGTCGGGCCTTTTCCCGACTGCGATTGAACACCGCGACCTCATGCCCGGCCGCAGCCAGATGGCCGGCCATCGGGAAGCCCATGACCCCAAGGCCCACAAAGGCGGTCTTCATCGCGCGCTCCTGCACTGACTAGCGCGTCTGGAACCACGCGAGGCGCCGCATCGCAACCCCATCTTAACCGACGCCCGCCACTTTCCGGATCAAGGTTAAGCGGGGTTTTACCATGGCGTTGAGCAGCGACGCGCCGATCCTGATCAAGAAGGTCAAGAAGGTCGTCGGCGGCGGGCACCACGGCGGCGCGTGGAAAGTCGCCTACGCCGACTTCGTGACGGCGATGATGGCTTTCTTCCTGCTGATGTGGCTAATCAACACGACCAGCCCCGAACAGAAGCGCGGCATCGCCGACTACTTCGCCCCGGCCAGCGTCTCGGAGACCACCAGCGGCTCCGGCGGCATCCTGGGCGGCACCGCGCTGGGTGACGACGGCGCCAAGAGCAACGGCTCGATGGCCGTGGTCGAGCAGATGGCCCCCGAGACGCCGCCCGACGTCAAGGACGCCGGACAGAGCGACACCAACGCCGGCGCCACCGACCT
>JAZJXN010000195.1:0-8936 GCA_040390885.1 Pseudomonadota bacterium
CTTGAGGGCCAGGCCCTCGGCGATGGCGGTCTTGCCGACGCCCGGATCGCCGACCAGCAGCGGGTTGTTCTTGGTGCGGCGGCAGAGGATCTGGATCGCGCGCTCGACCTCGTTGAGGCGGCCGATCAGCGGATCGACCTTTCCCTGACGGGCCTTCTCGTTGAGGTCGACGCAATAGGCCTCGAGCGCCTCGCCGCCGGTCTTGACCGACGCCTTCTCCTCGTCCTCGCCGGTCGCGCCCTTGACGGTCTTGGGCTCGGAAGCCCCGGCCTTCTTGGCGATGCCGTGGGCGATGAAGTTCACCGCGTCGTACCGCGTCATGTCCTGCTCCTGCAGGAAGTAGGCGGCATGGCTCTCGCGTTCCGAGAACACGGCGACCAGGACATTGGCGCCGGTGACTTCGTCGCGGCCCGAGGACTGCACGTGGATCACCGCGCGCTGGATCACGCGCTGGAAGCCGGCGGTCGGCTTGGCCTCTTCGCCGTCTTCGACGATCAGGCTGCGCAGTTCGGTGTCGAGGTAATTGACGAGCGTCTTTTTGAGCGCCGTCAGATCGACGTCGCAGGCTCCCATCACCCCCGCGGCGTCCTCGTCGTCCGTCAAGGACAGCAGCAGGTGCTCCAGCGTGGCGTATTCGTGCTTACGCTGGTTGGCGTAGGCGACGGCCCGGTGGAGAGTCTCTTCGAGATTGCGCGAAAACGAGGGCAAGCTGGGCTCCTCAATCCTTTTCCATGGTGCACTGAAGCGGATGCTGATGCCGGCGAGCCGCGTCGATCACCTGGGCCACCTTGGTCTCGGCAACCTCGTAGGTGAAGACTCCGCAGACGCCGACGCCATTTTGGTGCACGTGGAGCATGATGCGGGTCGCATCTTCTCGCGATTTGTTGAAAAACCGCTCAAGCACGTAAACGACGAACTCCATCGGAGTGTAGTCGTCGTTGAGAATAAGCACGCGATAGAGCGACGGCTTTGCGGTTTTCGGTTTCGTCTGTGTGACGACCGCCGATCCCGCGCCGTTCGAACCAGCGCCTGACTTCTTCTCCGCCATATAGGTCCATCCATGACGACCCGGGGTAGGGCCGCCTCTTGCCGATTAGATATGGAAACAAAGCCGCTTTGGAAGGGGCGCCGTCGCGCTATGCGCTGCTTTGGCGTGCTCGTGATCAGGTTTTATCGCGGGAAGGGCCATTTCGCGGACCCCGGGTACTCCGTTCAGGGCCGGATTCTCCCGTCTCGGTGGTCTCCGGCGTGCCGCCGCGACTCAGGCGGGCGGTCTCCTGGACTTCGATTTCGCTGCGCAACGCCCGCCCGGTGACCACGGCGCCCTTGCCGAAGCGGGCGCGCAGGCCGTCGATCGCGGTTTCGCTCCTCAGGGCCCGGCGTTCGTCGTCGGCGAAAAAGTCGGCGCCGGCCGCCTCCGCCGGTCCGAAATCGGAGAGGCCGGCCCCGATCAGGCGATAGGCCTGGCCCTTCGGCTCGGCGGCCAGCAGTTCGCGGGCGACGGCGAACAGGGTCCGGGCGGTCTGGGTCGGCACCGGCAGCGTGCGGCGCCGGGTGACGATCTGGAAGTCCGGCCGCCGCAGCTTCAGCGTCGCCACCCGGCCGGAGATGCCCTCGGCCCGCAGCTGCTTGGCGACCTTCTCGCAGAGCGGCCACAGTTCGTCCTCGAGCTCCTCGGTGCGGCTGAGGTCATGGTTGAAGGTGGTTTCGGCGCTGATCGTCTTGCGCGCCTCGTTCGGATTCACGGTCCGGGCGTCCTGGCCGTGGGCGAGGCGGTGCAGGCTCAGGCCGTGCTGCCCGAAGCCGTTGGCCAGTTCGCGCAGGTCGCCCGCGGCGATGTCGCCGACGGTGCGGTAGCCGGCCTTCTCGAGCGAGGCGGCCAGGACCGGGCCGACGCCGGGCATGATCCGCACCGATTTCGGCGCCAGCAGGCTCTGCGCCTCCGCCGCGCCGATCAGGGAAAAGCCGCGCGGTTTGTCGATCTCCGAGGCGATCTTGGCCAGGAACTTGTTGGGGGCGAGGCCGATCGAGACGGTGAGGCCGATCTCTTCCTCGATCTCGGCCTGGAGCCTGGCCAGGGTCACCGCCGGCGGCGCGCCGTGCAGCCGTTCGGTTCCCGACAGATCCATCCAGGCCTCGTCGAGCGACAGGCTCTGCACCAGCGGCGTCAGGTCCCGGACCTTGCCGAAGATGCGCTGGCTCTCGTGGCGATACTTGGCGAACTCCGGCTTCAGGATGACGGCCTCGGGGCACAGCTTGCGCGCCTTGAACATCGGCATCGCCGACCGCACCCCGCTCATCCGGGCGATGTAGCAGCAGGTGGTGACCACGCCGCGCACGCCGCCGCCGATGATCACCGGCACGTCGCGCAGTTCCGGCCGGTCGCGCTTCTCCACCGAGGCGTAGAAGGCGTCGCAGTCCATGTGGGCGATGTTGAGCGTCCCGAGCTCCTTGTGCCGGATGACGCGCATCGAGCCGCAGGACGGGCAGCGTTTGGGCTGGTCGTCTCCGGTTCGGAAGCAGTCGCGGCAGAGAGACTTCATCGCCCGATCATCCTCCTTCCCCCGCACCGGCGGAAGGGGAGGGCGCTCACGCCGTGATCGAAGCCTTCAGCGCCGGTCCCAGGGTCGCCCAGTCCTCATGCAGGCCGTGCCGATCGGGCGCGATCGGGGCGTAGGGGCGCAGCCGCTGGTCGGCGATGATCTGGAAGCGGCCCACGGCGGGCGCCGACTCTTCCGACGAATCGAGGTTGGGCAGCAGGTCGTCGATAAAGGCCGCCTTGCCCGAGGTGAGGGCGGCCATCTCCTTGATGGTCGGCCCCTTGAGCCCCGAGTTGAGCAACATCGGGTAGTCGAAGCCGTGCTGGCTGAGCCAGCCCGTCCGTGACTCGAGGGCATGAGCCGGAGCGTTGGTCAGGATCACGACGCTGGCGTCCTGGGAGAGCGTCGCGAGCGCGTCCGCCGCCCCCTCGACCGGGTCGAGGTCGTCGGCGCCGTCAAAAAAGAACTGGTCGAACAAGGCCTTGCCGGTCTCGAAATCGAGATGATCGGTCTCGCCGGGGCGGTACAGGTTCTGGAACAGGGCGAAGCGGTCGATCCGCATCTCGTAGCCCTGTCGACCGACGTAGCGCTCGAACCCGCCCATGAAGTGCGCCAGCACCTCGTCGACGTCGACGATCAGCAGCGGGGCGGTCGACGGGATGGTCAGATCGGGCAGTGTGAGGGGCAAGGGCAACGGGTTAGCTCGGGTTTAAGGATATTCGGGGATTACTGCGTCCCAACGGGGACCGTGAGTCTCTTTGTGCGCATGCCGCGTAGGCAAGCTGGGGTTCAGGTCGCAAATGGCCAAGAAGGTCCTCATCGTCGAGGATAACGAGCTCAATATGAAGCTCTTCCACGATCTGCTCGACGCTCAGGGTTATGAAACCCTGCAGACGCGCGAAGGGTTGCAGGCGCTTGCCTTGGCGCGCGAGCACCGTCCCGACCTGATCCTGATGGACATCCAGCTGCCGGAGATCTCCGGGCTGGAGGTCACCAAGTGGCTGAAGGAAGACGACGAGCTCAGCCATATCCCGGTCGTCGCCGTCACCGCTTTCGCCATGAAGGGCGATGAGGAGCGGATTCGCGAAGGCGGCTGTGAGGCCTATATTTCGAAGCCGATCTCGGTGTCGCACTTCCTCGACACCATCCGCCGGTTCCTCGGCTAGGGTACGAGACATGAGCGCGCGCATCCTGGTCGTCGACGATATCGAAGCCAACGTGAAGCTGCTCGAGGCCAAGCTGGCCGCCGAATACTACGAGGTGCTGACCGCCAACGACGGCCCGACGGCCCTGGCGATGGCGGCCTCCGAACAGCCCGACATCGTTCTGCTCGACGTGATGATGCCGGGCATGGACGGGTTCCAGGTCTGCCGCCGGCTCAAGGAAGACGTCGCCACCCGCCACATCCCGGTGGTGCTGGTCACAGCCCTCGACGGCCGCAGCGACCGCATCGCCGGCCTCGAAGCGGGCGCCGACGAGTTCCTGACCAAGCCGATCGACGACGTCATGCTGTTTGCCCGGGTCCGCAGCCTGACCCGGCTCAAGCAGGTGATGGACGAACTGCGCGCCCGAGAGGCCTCCGGCCGCCGCATCGGCGTCATCGCCGGCGCCGCCGCGCGCCTGGGCGGTTCCGGCGGCCGGGTGATGATCCTCGACGACAACGAGCGCCAGGCCCAGCGGCTGTTCACGGAACTGTCGGTCGAGCACCGCCCCGTCATCGAGACCGAGCCTGACAAGGCTCACCTGACCGCCCGAGGGCCGGTCGACCTGATCATCGTCAACGCCACGGCCAAGGCCTTCGACGGCCTGCGCTTCGCAGCCACCATCCGTTCGGACGAGTCGACCCGCAACCTGCCGATCCTGGCCATCATCGACCCCGACGAACGGGTGCGGATGGTCAAGGCGCTGGATATCGGCGTGAACGATGTCCTGACCAAGCCGATCGATCCCGAGGAGATGGCCGCCCGCGCGCGCACCCAGATCCGTCGCAAGCGCTACACCGACTTCCTGCGCGACAACCTCGACCAGTCGCTCGAGCTGGCCGTGACAGACCAGCTGACCGGCCTGCACAACCGCCGCTACATGGAGGGCCAGCTGGGCGCCCTTGTGAAGCGGGCGGTCCACGGTGGCGATCCGGTGGCGGCGCTGATGATCGACATCGACCACTTCAAGAAGATCAACGACAGCTTCGGCCACGACGTCGGCGACGAGGTCCTGCGCGAGTTCGCGGTGCGGCTGGCGTCCAACGTCCGCGCCATCGACCTGCCGTGCCGCTACGGCGGCGAGGAATTCACGGTGATCATGCCGGGGGCCAAGCTCGCCGACGCCCAGCGGGTCGCCGAGCGCATTCGTCTGCACGTCGCGGGCTCGCCGTTCCGCGTCTCCGGCGGGACCGAGCAGCTGACGGCCACCATCTCCGTCGGCGTCGCCTGCACCCTCGGCGAGACCGACAGCCCCGACGCCCTGCTCAAGCGCGCCGACGAAGCCGTCTACGAAGCCAAGGCCGGCGGGCGTAATCGGGTAGTGGCCCGAGCCGCCTAGTCCGGCTTCCGCAACCTTGGCGAAGGTCGTGGCCCGTCAGGGCCTTTAGCCGGCATCCGGGATCACTGCTGCTTCGGCCCCGTCACCCTGATCTCGAACAGGGTCGGCCACAGCTTGCCGGTCACGAACACCCGCTTGCTCGCCGGATCGTAGGCGATGCCGTTGAGGACGTCGGCGCCGGCCGCCTGGGCCGGGTCGAGCAGGCCGTTGAGATCGATCCAGCCCAGCACCTGGCCGCTCTCCGGGTCGATGCGGGCGATGAAGTTGGTCTGCCAGACATTCGCCCAGACCTCGCCCTCGACCCATTCCAGTTCATTGAGATTGCGGATCGGCGTCCCGGCGGCGCTGACGCTGACCTGGCCGGTCTGCTGGAGTGTGTTCGGGTCAAGGAAGCGCAACACCGGCGTGCCGTCGCTCATGATGATACGGGTCGTGTCGCGGGTCAGGCCCCAGCCCTCGCCGGCGTAGGCGAAGTCGCCTTCCTTCTCGAAGCTGTCGAGATCGTAGATCGCGCCCTTGCGGCCTTGCCAGGTCAGCTGGATCAGGCGGTCGCCCCAGTCGACGATACCTTCTCCGAACTGGAACGGATCCGTGGCGACGCGCTGCAGCACCTTGCCGCTCGCCAGCTCGACCTTGCGGATCGAGGAGCGGCCGATCTGGCCGGTGCTCTCGTACAGCCCGCCGTCGCGCCACAGCAGGCCCTGGGTGAAGGCCTCGGGGTCGTGGGGATAGCGGTTGACCACCTCGTAGCCGTAGACCGGCGCGGCGGCCCGGGCGACCCCTGCGCAGCCAAAGCCGGGCAGGGCGAGCAGCAGGATGGCGAGATACAGGCGGAGCGGGCGCATCGCCCATTGGCGCCACACCTCGGGCCCGGCCACAACGAAAAACGCCCGGCGGTGAGGCCGGGCGTCTGTCGGAAAGGATCGAAGCAGGCGAAGCCTACTTGATCTTGCCTTCCTTGAATTCGACGTGCTTGCGCACGACCGGATCGTACTTCTTGAGCACCATCTTTTCGGTCTTGGTGCGGGCGTTCTTCTTGGTCACGTAGAAGAAGCCGGTGTCCGCCGTCGAGTTCAGGCGGATCTTGATGGAAGCCGGTTTGGCCATCGATAGAATCCTTCGGTAGCCGCGGGGGCCGAAACTGAGAGGCGCGGAAAATACGCATCGGCGGCTGGAAGTCAATGTCCGCGCCGTCTAGCCTCGCCGAATGCTGTACAGACTTCTCGCCCTGGCCGCCAGCGTGACCCTCGCTGGCTGCGCCGCGATTCCCTCGACGCCGCCCTCGGACGGCTTCTTCGCCAACCTCCAGGCCCTGTGTGGTCAGCGATTCGCGGGCCGGGTCGTCACCACCGACCCGGCCGACGCCGATTTCGCCGGCAAGGCGCTGGTCATGGAGGTCCGCGACTGCACCCCTCGCCAGGTGAGGATCCCGTTCGCCGTCGGCGAGGATCGTTCACGGACCTGGGTGATCACGCGCCAGGATCGCGGCCTGCGGCTCAAGCATGACCACCGCCACACCGACGGGACCGAGGACGACCTCTCGCAATACGGCGGCGACACGGAGAGCGCCGGGACGGCGGAGCGACAGGCGTTCCCCGCCGACGCCTTCAGCCGCACCCTGTTCCTCGGCAAGGGCAACCCCGCGTCGGTGACCAACGTCTGGGCGGTGGAGATCCATCCGGGCAGCGTGTTCGCCTACGAACTGAGGCGGGAGAACCGGTTCTTCCGGGTGGAGTTCGATCTGACGCGGCCGCTGTAGCGTCGGGCAGGGGCCACATACGGGGGGAGACGTACTCATCGAGTACAATTCCCCGGCTTGCGCTACGTCAGCACCTTCACCAGCGGCTTGCCGCGCCGGTAGGTCATCAGGAACGGCGATCCCCGGGCCTGCAGCGTACGCAGGACGGCCTCCGTGATGTCGAACAGGGGCAGGGCCAGGGCGTCGTCCAGCGAGCGCCAGGCGAGATCCTCGAGCTCCGGCGTCGCGGCGGCCTCGCCCGACGCCAGATCGGCGTCGGCGACGAAGAAGCGGGCATGGAAGCGGACCGGACTGACGGTCGGCGTGATCGCGCGGGCGGCGACGTTGAGCGCGGCGTGGTCGGGCGCCACGATCAGGCCTGTCTCCTCGGCCGTCTCACGCAGGGCCGCCGTGGCCAGGGCCGCCGCCAGACGCTCCGGCGCGGCGGCGCGGCGCACGCAGGCTTCCCCCAGCCGGGTGGCGCTGGGCTGGTCGAAATCGCCGCGGTCGAGCTTGCCACCCGGAAACACGAACACGTCGGGCGCGAACCGCGACTTGGCCGGTCGCCGGCCCATCAACACCTTGGGCCCAGCGCGCTCGTGACGCAGCAGGATCAGGCTGGCGGCATGCCGCGGCCGCACAGGCGTGGCGATGTCGCTCACAGGTGTTCCAGCCGCCGGGCGCCATTGAGGAAGCGCATGAACGGGATCGGACGCGCCGAGCCGTTCAGCCGCTCGGCGATCTCCGCCATCACGAAGCGGGTGATGTTGGGCAGGTCGAGCGCCAGGGCCTCGTCGAGGTCGACCCATTCGATCACGTCCAGCTCGCCGCAGTCCGGCCGCCGATCGAGGCTGAGCAGATTCTCGGCCTCGGCCATGAAGAACCGCGCGTCAAAGCGCTTGGGCCGGTAGGGCGGCGTGATGGCGCGGGCGACGTACTGGAGCGCCGACAGGTCGGGCAGGGCGCCGGCCTCGAGGAACGGCCGCCAGGGGCCGGCGCCGGGGCGCGGCGAGGCCGGCCTGGCCAGCAGCAGTCCGGCCTCCTCGAAGGTCTCGCGGATGGCGGCCAGGCCCAGGGCCCTGGGCAGCAGCGGACTGGCGTGGCGCGCGGTCAGGGCCAGCTTGGCCGCCGTTTCGGGCGTCAGGTCGTTGGCCGAGGGCGCGGTGAAGTCGCCACGGTCGATTCGGCCGCCCGGGAACACCCACTTGTCGGGCATGAAGCTGTGCCCGCCGTTGCGGCGGCCCATCAGGATGCGCGGCTTCGTCGCGTCGCGGCGCACGATGATCAGGGTCGCGGCGTGGCGAGGCGTGATCCGCGCGCCGCCCTTGTCGCGCATGGCGCCGTCGCTGCGCGGGTCGTAGTTGGGGTCGAGCACGGGTCCGGTCATGACCCCAGCATAGGCCGCTCAGCGACGCTGAAAACCGTGACCCAAGGTCACTCGGCGGCCGGGATCGGCACGAGGATCAGGACGTCCAGGTCGCGGGGCGGCGTCCAGTTGGTCTTGCGCACCTCGAACCGGGTCGGACCGATCTTCTTCACGTCGCTGGCGCAGAAGCTGACCAGGTTCTCCGGGGCGCCCTTGTCGATGACCATCCGGAAGTCGCCGATCGGCTTGGCCCAGTTGCCGCCGGTCTTGAGCACATAGGCGACCCGCGATTCCATGAACGGCGGATACTCGAGCCTGCCCTGGGCCTTCTTCGCGCCGGCCAGGAAGGCGGTGTCGATGCAGTAGCGGTCACGGGTCTCCGGCCACTCGGGATAGCCGGTGAACCCGGGCGCGCCGATCAGGGTGCCGGCGGAATGGCCGGCCGCGGGGGTGTAGCTGTGCTCCACCGCCAGTTCGCGGCCGGCGGGGAAGGTCTGCTGCCAATGGAAGATGGTCTTCACCGTCCAGGCGGGCATCAGATGCGTTTCCATGCCCTTGCCGATGTCATACTCGTCGACCTCCGCCAGCCCGAGCGCCACGGCCTCTGTGCGATCGGCCTTGGACAGGGCGTCGAGCCGGGCGCCGGAGGCCTCGAGATAGACCGCCAGCGGCACCCCGCGCTGGGTCAGCCAGGCCGTGCGGTCGACGCCGTTCACAAACGCCTTCTGCTCGACCTCCATGCGCACCGGCT
>JAZJXN010000195.1:8969-14090 GCA_040390885.1 Pseudomonadota bacterium
GACGAGCGTGGTGAAGTCGAGCAGGTTCGTCGGGTCCGTTTCGTTCGGGATGGCGGTAATCCGGTGTCCGTAACCCGCACCGCCCACATCCGGCATCGGGAAGGCGACGCGGGTGGTCACGTCCTTCCCGGAGGTGTTCAGGAAGCGGTAGCGCACCTTGATCGCCTTGGCCGAGACGTAGAGGTCCTCGGAGACCATCTCGATGGCGTCGGTCCGGGTCAGCACCAGGCCGCCGGCCGCCAGCTCGGCGGTCGTGTCGTTGGCCAGCGCCGGCGCGGCGAGGGTCGCGCACAGCGCGGCGGCGAGCAGTGATCGTTTCATGAAGTCCCCTCCGGAACCGTCAGCCTAGCAGCCGCTCCAAGGTTCAGGGAACGGGGGTCGCGTTGTGATGGCGCGCGCCGGCGAGGGCAAGTGAAGGCTCGGTAAGGTCAGGCGACGGGCATGGTGAACGTGAACCGGGTCTCGTCGACGTCGGACATCGCCGTGACCACGCCGCCATGCGCCCGGGCGATTTCCTGGACGATGTAGAGGCCAAGGCCGAGTCCCTCCTGGCTGGGGCCGGCCGCGGACCGTGCGAAGGGCTGGAAAAGCCGCGCCAGGGTCGTGGCGGGGATCGCGTCGCCCGCGTTGGCGACCGACAGCACGAAGGCGCCGCCGCCCGACCGGGCGAGCACCGTCACCGGGCTCCGGGCGTCACCATGGGTGAGGGCGTTGGCGATCAGGTTGGAGGCCAGCTGCGCGATCCGGCCGGTGTCGCAGGAGACGGGGACGGCGAGGTCGATGTCGGCCGAGATCGCCCGCGTCGGGTGGGCGACGCCGAGTTCGGCGATCACCTGGCGCAGCGAGGCCTCGAGCTCGGGCTGAGGGCCGCTGTTCAACTCGATGCCGCCGCCCAGCCGCCCGCGCGCGAAGTCGAGCAGGTTCTCGATCAGCCCGCCCATCCGGTCGGCGCTGGCCTGCATCATCGACACGATGTTGGCCGCCTCCATGGTCAGCGGGGCCTTGCGCAGCAGCCGCACGCCGCCGGCGATGGAGGCGAGGGGATTGCGAAGGTCGTGGCCGAGCACGGCGATGAACTGCTCGCGCAGCTCCGCGGTCTCCTTCTCGCCGCTGAGGGCCTGCCGGCTGCGGTCGAGATCCTCCTGCACGGACAGATGCTGGGCGATCAGATCGGCGAAGAGCTCGAACATCGCCTTGGTCTGGCCGTCCATGACCTGCGCCGGCTGGGGGTCGATCGCGCAAAGGGTGCCGAAGAACTCGCCCCGCAGTCGGATCGGCACCGAGACATAGCTCTGCAGGCCATACTGGCGGGGGGTGTGGTGATCGCGAAAACGATCGTCGAGCGCGACATTGTCGATCACGACGCCTTCGCCGCTCTGGCGGATCTCGTCGCAGATGGTGGTCTTGACCGCGAGCTCGCCCCCGGGGCGCAGGCCGAAGTCGATCTCGTCGCGCACCGCGCAGGCGATCCAGCGGTCCTCGGTGACCCGCGCGACCGCCGCGAACCCCATCCCGGTCGTCCGGCACATGACCTCGAGGATCTTGGGTACGACGTCGATGCGCGCGACCGCGGCGATGTCGTCAGCGAAATCGTCCATCGGCCCCATGCCCGCCCGATATGCTCATGAAGGGAAACTAGAGGCCGCGCGCGGCATCGCAAAGTTCCCCCGTGGTCGCAGGCTCAAACCGCGAAGGCTGCGGATCGTTCCCGCGCGGTTTCGGCGCCCAGGAAGTTCAGTTCGATGGTGACTCCGTTGGGGTCCTGCAGGAACAGCTGGCGGATCGGCTCACCCGGCACCCCGATCTCGCGGAACCCGACGCCCAGCTCGGTCAGCCGGCGCGCCGCCGCCTCGATATCGCCGATCGCGAAGGCGTAGTGGTTGAGCGCGGCGGTATCGCTGCCGGCGCCTGCCGCCTCGCGGCTGACCAGGTGCACCAAAGGCCGGTCGCCGGCGTAGAGCCAGTGACCGTCAAAGCTGAAGTCCGGTCGCCAGCGCTCGGTCAGGCCGAGGACCTCGACATAGAAGGCCCGGGTTTCGGCGAGCTTGTCAGTGGCGATGTTGATGTGGTCGAGGCCGAGGATCATGGCTACCGCCGCTTGCCCTTGCGCACACCCTTGGGGACGCCGCCGCGATTGGGGCCGCCGCGGCCCGGATCCTTGCCCGGATCGCGGCGACGGACGCCGAGCCTGGGCCGCGGCGCGTTCTTGTCCGGCGCGGCCGGCTCGCTCAGCATTTCGAACAGCAGGCCGCCGGTGACCGGCGTCGCCTCGCGCAGCTTGACTTTGACCGGCATGCCCAGCGGCCAGCGGGCGCCGGTGCGCTCCCCGACCAGGGCGTGGGTGCGGTCGTCGTGGATGAAGAACTCCCCGCCCAGCGACGAGACCGGAATGAGGCCGTCGGCCCCGGTGTCGGTCAGGCGGATGAACAGGCCGAAGCGGGTCACGCCTGTGATGCGGCCCTCGAACTCGGCCCCGACCTTGTCGGCCAGGAAGGCGGCGACGTAGCGGTCGGTGGCGTCGCGCTCGGCGGCCATGGCCCGGCGCTCGGCGTGGGTGATGCGCTCGGCCGTGTCCTTGATCTGGCTGATGTCCTGGTCGGTCAGGCCGTCGCTGCCCAGAACCAGGGCCCGGATCAGGCCGCGGTGCACGATCAGGTCGGCGTAGCGCCGGATCGGGCTGGTGAAGTGGGCGTACTTGGCCAGGTTCAGGCCGAAGTGGCCGATGTTGTCGGCGTTGTACTGGGCCTGCATCTGGCTGCGCAGCACCACCTCGTTGACGATGTCGGCGTGCGGCCCTTCGCGGGTGTCGTCGAGCAGCTTGTTGAAGCGGTGGGTGTCGGGGGCCTCGCCCTTGCTCCAGGGGATCTCGAGCGTCTGCAGGAAGTCGGTCAGCGACTGCATCTTCTCGGGCGAGGGCGTGTCGTGGATCCGGTAGATCAGCGGCGTGCGCTTCTGCTCGAGAGTCTCCGCGGCCGAGACGTTCGCCTGGATCATCATCTCCTCGATCAGCTTGTGGGCCTCGAGGCTGGCGCGTTTGGTGATCGAGGCGACCTGGCCGTCGCCGCCGATGACGATGCGACGTTCGTCGCTTTCGATCTGCAGCGGCGAGCGGGCCAGGCGGCCCTTCAGCATCAGCCGGTAGGCGGTCCACAGCGGCTTCAGCACGCCGTCGAGCAGCGGGCCGGTCTTGTCGTCCGGCTCACCGTCGATGGCCGCCTGGGCCTGCTCGTAGGAGAGCTTGGCCGCCGAGCGCATCAGGCCGCGCACGAAGCGGTGGCTGGTCTTCTTGCCGTTGGCGTTGAACACCATGCGCACGGCCATGGTGGCGCGGTTCTCGCCCTCGCGCAGGCTGCACAGCCCGTTGCTCAGCCGCTCGGGCAGCATCGGCTCGACGCGGTCGGGGAAGTAGACGCTGTTGCCCTTCTCGCGGGCTTCCTCGTCCAGGGCCATGCCGTGGCGCACGTAGGCGGCGACGTCGGCGATGGCGACCCAGACGATCCAGCCGCCCGGATTGCGGGCTTCCGGGTCGGGATGGGCGAAGACGGCGTCGTCGTGGTCGCGCGCGTCGGACGGGTCGATGGTGATGAACGGCAGGTCGCGCAGATCCTCGCGGCCCTGCAGCGTCGGCGCTTCGGCGGCCTCGGCTTCAGCTTCCGCCTCGGCGGTGAAGCCCATCGGGATGCCGTGGGTGTGGATGGCGATCAGCGAGGCGGCGCGCGGCTCGTCCTCGCGGCCGACAGTCTCCAGCAGCTTGCCGCGCTTGGGGCCATAGCGCTGGCCGCCGGTCTGGACCTGAGCGAGGACGAGGTCGCCGTCGCGCAGGTCCTTGGCCTCGGCGTAGTCGAGGATCAGCACGTCCTTGGACTTGCGGTCGACGGGCTCGACGCGGATCTCGCGGTTGCTCTTGCGGATCACGCCCAGGATGCGGTGGGCCGACTGGCCGAGCTTCTTGAGCAGCCGGGCTTCGGTCTCGCCGCTCTCCAGCCGCTCGAAGCGGACCAGGACGCGGTCGCCCATGCCGGGCGCGCCGGTGACGGCCTCGTCGCGGCTCGGGGCCAGGCGGATCAGCGGCAGGTCCTCGCCGCCCTTGACCAGGCGGATGAAGAGGTCGCCATCGGCGTCGCGCTCGACGACGTCGGCGACGCCGACCGGCGGGAAGTTCCCGGCCTCTGAGAAGCCGCGCCGGCCGCGCTTGCCCAGCGCACCTTCGCTTTCGAGGGTGCGGAGCATGTCGCGCAGCGCGCGGCGGTCATTGCCCTTGAGGCCGAAGGCGCGGGCGATATCGGCCTTCTCGGCCTGACCCGCGTCGCGCAGGAAACGGATCAGGGTCTCGCGGTCGGGCAGGCCTTGCGGCGGCCGCGGCGCGCGAGCGGAACGGTTGGGGGTCTTGATAGGGGGTCTTTTGGCCATGTGGCTTTCGAATATCACAATGCGGCGGACGCCGTCGGACTGTTCCGAGAGCATCAACGCCTGAGTCTGCTGGGGAAGCGACGGGTTAGGCGGGATCGGCGCATTCGAGCGCGGTCCGGCGGGCCGTCGAGGGGCGCTGAGTGCGCCCGGTGGTGGATAGATAGGGCCTTTGGAGCGAAACCCCAAATCTCCGCTCATGCTCGGGATAGTCGCGGCCACCCAGGGACAGACACCCCTGGTGTCTGTCCCGAACAAGGTTCGCGAGGATGAGTGGTCCTAGGCTGGCAGGCGGCGGACTACTCCGCCGCCGCCTTCGCCTTCTTCGGCGCGGCCTTCTTCGCCGGCGCCTTCTTGGCGGCCGGCTTTTTCGCAGCAGCAGCCTTCGGCTTGGCTGCGGCCTTCGCCTTGACCGGCTTCTTGCCGCCGCCCTTGGCGACGCGCTCGGCGAGCAGGACGACCGCCTCCTCAAGCGTGATCTCGGTCGGCTCCTTGCCGCGCGGGACGTTGGCGTTGGTGGCGCCGTGCTTGATGTAGGGGCCGAAGCGCCCGGACAGAATCTTGATCGCCTGACCGTCCTCGGGGTGGACCCCGAGGTCCTTCAGCGCCGAGGCCGTGGCCCGGCCGCCCTTGCCGCCGCCGGCCCGCTTCTCGGCGAGCACGGCGACCGCGCGGTTGAGGCCGACGTCGAACACCTCGTCGATACTCTCGAGA
>JAZJXN010000195.1:14147-14895 GCA_040390885.1 Pseudomonadota bacterium
TCCTCGGGGTGCAGGCCCACCTCGCGCGGCAGCTCGAGCAGGCGCAGGGCCTTGTCGATGTCCATCGCCGCCGGCGACCAGCCCTTGGGCAGGCTCGAGCGCTTGGGCTTCTCGCCCTCGGTCGGGGTCTCTTCGACATAGTGGCCGAAGCGCCCGTTCTTGAGCCAGACGGTCTGGTTGTTGCGCGGGTTGATGCCGAGTTCACGGTCGCCGTCGACCGCTTCGCCGTCGGCGTCGGGCTGGGCGATGGGCCGGGTGAAGCGGCACTCCGGATAGTTGGAGCAGCCGATGAAGGCGCCGAACTTGCCGGTCTTGAGGCTCAGCTGGCCGACGTTGCAGGTCGGGCACAGGCGGGGGTCGCTGCCGTCTTCCTTGGCCGGGAAGATGTGAGGGCCCAGCGCCTCGTTGAGGGCGTCGAGGACGTGGGTGACGCGCAGCTCGGCGATCTCGCCGACGGCGGCGTGGAAGTCCTTCCAGAAGTCGCGGAGGAACTCCTTCCAGTCGAGCTTGCCGTCGGAGACGAGGTCGAGCTTCTCCTCCAGCGCGGCGGTGAAGTCGTACTCCACGTAGCGCTTGAAGAACTCTTCCAGGAAGGCGGTGACCAGCCGACCCTTGTCCTCGGGGATGAAGCGCTGCTTCTCGAACCGGACATAGGCGCGATCGCGCAGCACGGTCAGGATCGAGGCGTAGGTCGAGGGCCGGCCGATGCCGAGCTCTTCCATCTTCTTGACCAGGCTGGCTTCCGAAT
>JAZJXN010000196.1:0-12635 GCA_040390885.1 Pseudomonadota bacterium
GGCTTGTTGTCGGGCGGACGGTTCACGTCGACCACCAGGCGCGACCAGCGCGCGGTCACCGTCGCCGCGCCGAGGTCGGCCACAAAGTCGTACAGGGCCGGCTGCTCGAAGTCGGTGTCGTCGAGCCTGAGCGCTTCCGGGGTCATCCGCGCGGCCAGGTCGCCCGGGATGTCGACGCCGACGTGCGGGAAGCTGACGACGAGCGGGCTGCTCCCAACGGTGGAGAAGACGTCGGTCATGCGGCCTCCACCAGCCCGTCGAACGCCCCGTCGAGCACCATCGCCGTCACCGCCGCGATGTCGGGGGCGAAATAGCGGTCGCGGTCGTAGGCGGGGACGGCCGCGCGGATCAGGGCATGGGCCGCCTCGAGCGCTGGAGACGACCGCAGCGGCCGCCGGAACTCGATTCCCTGCGCCGCCGCCAGCAGCTCGATGGCGACGATGGCGGCGGTGTTCTCGGCCATCTGGGTCAGCCTCCGCGCCGCGTAGGTGGCCATGGAGACATGGTCCTCCTGGTTGGCGCTGGTCGGCAGGCTGTCGGTGCTGGACGGGTGGCTGAGCCCCTTGTTCTCCGACGCCAGCGCCGCCGCCGTGACCTGGGCGATCATGAAGCCGGAATTGACCCCGGGCTCGGCGACCAGGAAGGCGGGCAGGCCGCTCATCACCGGATCGACCAGCAGGGCGGTGCGCCGCTCGCTGAGCGCGCCGATCTCGGCGATCGTCAGCGCCAGGGTGTCGGCGGCGAAGGCCACCGGCTCGGCGTGGAAGTTGCCGCCCGACAGCGCCTCGCCGGTCTCGGGGAAGACCAGCGGGTTGTCGGTGACGGCGCCCGCCTCGATCAGCAGGGTCCGCTGCGCGGTCTCCAGCAGGTCGAGCACCGCGCCCATCACCTGCGGCTGGCAGCGCAGGCTGTAGGGGTCCTGGACCCGGTCGCAGCCGACGTGGCTGTCGCGGATGCCGCTGCCGGCCAGCAGGCCGCGCAGCCGGCGCGCGACCTCGATCTGGCCGGGCTGGCCGCGCGCGGCGTGGATGCGCGGGTCGAATGGCGTGTCGCTGCCGGCGGCGGCGTCGAGGCTGAGGCTCCCGGCGACCAGGGCCGCGTCAAATGTCCGGCGCGCGAGGATCAGCCCCTTCAGCGCCAGGGCCGTCGAGGCCTGGGTCCCGTTGATCAGCGCCAGCCCCTCCTTGGCGCGCAGGTCGATGGGCTTGAGCCCGGCGCGCCGGAGGCCCTCGGCGGCGGTGATGACGTCGCCGCCATGGCGCATCTCGCCGACGCCGAGAAGCGGCGCCGACATGTGGGCGAGCGGCGCGAGATCACCCGAGGCGCCGACCGAGCCCTTCGACGGGATCACCGGCAGGATGTCGGTCTCCAGCAGCCTGAGCAGCATCGCGATCAGCTGCGGCCGGACACCGGAGAAGCCGCGCGCGAGCCCGGCCGCCTTCAGCATCAGGATCAGCCGCACGACATCGTCCGGCAGCGGATCGCCGACGCCGCAGCTGTGAGACAGGATCAGGTTGCGCTGCAGCTCGGCCAGCTGGTCGGGACGGATGGTCTGTTTGGCGAGGAGGCCAAAGCCTGTGTTCACCCCATAGACGGTGCGGCCGTCGGCGAGGATCGCCTCGATCGTCGCCGCGGAGGCGGCCACTGCGGCGTCGGCGCCGGCATCGAGCGTCGCCTTCACCGGGCCGGCAAGCGCGGCTTCGATGTCGGCGAGGGCGACCGGATGGTCGCCAAGCGTCACGGCGTGCATCAGCGGGCCTCCAGACTTGGCAGGTCGAGGCCCTGCTCGCGCGCGGTGTCGATGGCGATGTCGTAGCCGGCGTCGGCGTGCCGCATGACGCCCGTGCCCGGGTCATTCCAGAGCACGCGCTCGAGGCGCCTGGCCGCTTCCGGGGTGCCGTCGGCGACGATGACCACGCCGGCGTGCTGGCTGTAGCCCATGCCGACCCCGCCGCCGTGGTGCAGCGACACCCAGGTGGCGCCGCTGGCGGTGTTGAGCAGCGCGTTGAGCAGCGGCCAGTCACTGACGGCGTCGCTGCCGTCCATCATCGCCTCGGTCTCGCGGTTGGGGCTGGCGACGGAGCCGCTGTCGAGGTGGTCGCGGCCGATCACGACGGGCGCCTTGAGCTCGCCGCTGGCGACCATCTCGTTGAACTTCAGCCCCGCGCGGTGGCGATCGCCGAGGCCAATCCAGCAAATCCGCGCCGGCAGGCCCTGGAAGGCGATCCGCTCGCGCGCCATGTCCAGCCAGCGGTGCAGGTGGACGTTGTCGGGGAACAGGGCCTTCATCGCCTGGTCGGTCCGGTAGATGTCCTCCGGATCGCCCGACAGCGCCGCCCAGCGGAACGGCCCGACGCCCCGGCAGAACAGCGGCCGGATGTAGGCCGGCACGAAGCCCGGGAACGCGAAGGTGCCTTCCAGCCCCTCGTCGAGCGCCACCTGACGGATGTTGTTGCCGTAGTCCAGGGTCGGCACGCCCATGCGGTGGAAGTCGAGCATGGCCTGCACATGCGGCACGATCGACTGCCTCGCGGCGCGGTCGACCGAGGCTGGATCGGCGAGGCGGGCGGTCTCCCACTGCTCGACGGTCCAGCCCTTCGGCAGATAGCCGTTGAAGGTGTCGTGGGCGCTGGTCTGGTCGGTGACGACGTCGGGCCGCACGCCGCGACGGACCAGCTCGGGGAACACGTCGGCGGCGTTGCCGAGCAGGCCGACGGACACGGCCCTGCCCTCGGCCGTCGCCTTGGCGATCCGCGCCAGCGCATCGTCCAGATCCTCGGTCGCCTCGTCGAGGTAGCGGGTCTCCAGCCGCCGCTCGATGCAGCGGCGCTGGCACTCGACGGCCAGCATCGAGGCGCCGGCCATGGTCGCGGCCAGCGGCTGGGCGCCGCCCATGCCGCCAAGCCCGCCGGTCAGGATCCACTTGCCGGTCAGGTCGCCGCCGAAGTGCTGGCGGCCGACCTCGACGAAGGTCTCGTAGGTGCCCTGCACGATCCCCTGGCTGCCGATGTAGATCCAGCTGCCGGCGGTCATCTGGCCGTACATGGCCAGGCCCTTCTTATCGAGCTCGTGGAAATGCTCCCAGGTCGCCCATTTGGGCACCAGGTTGGAGTTGGCGATCAGCACCCGCGGCGCGTCGGCATGGGTGCGGAAGACCCCGACCGGCTTGCCCGACTGGACCAGCAGGGTCTCGTCGTCCTCGAGCCGGTTCAGGGTGGCGACGATGCGGTCGAAGCTCGGCCAGTCGCGGGCGGCCTTGCCGATGCCGCCGTAGACGACCAGGTCCTCGGGTCGCTCGGCGACGTCGGGGTCGAGGTTGTTCATCAGCATGCGGACGGCTGCTTCGGTCTGCCAGGACCTGGCGGTCAGCTCGGGGCCGCGGGCGGCGCGGACGATGCGGCTGTTGGAGGGGCTCAAAGGATGTCTCCGAAGCGGCCGGCCAGCTGGAAGGCGTGGCCGGGGTGGATCAGGCGGGCGGCGGAGGCGACCTGCCCCCGGCTCCAGGTGCGGCGGGCGACGGTCAGGACCGGCGCCCCGGGAGCCAGGCGCAGTAGGCCGGCCGTTCGGTCGTCGGCGGCTTCGGCCCGGACGATCTGCTCGCCGGCCTCGATCGGGGCGGCGGCGAGCAGGTGGGCGGCGGGGGTGCCGAGGGTGAAGTCCTGGCCCAGGTAGTCGGGGGCGATGGCGGGCGAGACCCAGCGCTGCTCGAGCTGGATCGGGATCTCGCCTTCCCAGTGGATGATCTCCGAGCGAAACACGGTGTCGCCGGGCGCCACGGCGAAGCGGACGGCCATCTCGGCGTCCAGCGTCGCGGCGTCCAGCGCCACCACCTCGGCGCGCCAGACATGGCCGCGGGACGCGACCTCGGCGGCGATGTCGCGGATCTCCAGCGGATGGCTCTCGGCCAGCGGCTCGCCGGCGACGAAGGCGCCGACGCCCGCCTTGCGCACCAGCAGCCCCTCGCGGGTCAGGTCGTCCAGCGCGCGGCGCACGGTCATCCGGGCGACGCCGAGCTCACGGACCAGTTCGTGCTCGGAAGCGATGCGGTCGCCGGCCCGCCAGCGGCCGGTGCGAATCTCGCCCAGCACATGGCGCTTCACCTTCTGCCAGACGGCGCGCGGGGCGGTGGTCATGCGGTCAGCTCGGCGATGGCTTTGCGGTAGCGGGCGGCGATGGCGTCGCGGGCGATGTGGCGTCCGTTTTCGACGATGCGCCGACCGCCGGACCAGACCTGGTCGATGGCGCCCGAGCCGCTGAAGACCAGACTGTCGAGGATCAGGTCACCGTCACGGCCGACGAGCGTCGGATGGTCCGTATCCAGCAGCACCAGGTCACAGCGGGCGCCGACGGCGATCTCGCCGGTCCTTCGGCCCGTCGGGTTCGCGCCGGCCCTGGCCGCCGACAGCCACAGGCCGGCGCCGACGTTCTCGCTGACGCCGCCGCCCATCGTGCGTTTGCGCGCCTGCAGCCGGCGGCCGTACTCGAACCAGCGCAGCTCTTCGGCGGCGTTGGTGGTCACATGGCTGTCGGAGCCGATGCCGAAGACGCCGCCGGCGCCCAGGAAGGCGTCGGCGTTGAAGAACCCGTCCCCGAGGTTGCCCTCCGTCGACGGACAGAGGGCGGCCGTGGCGCCGGCGCGGGCCAGGCCCGAAGCCTCCGCGTCGGTCATGTGGGTGGCGTGGACCAGGGTCCAGCGGCTCGAGATCGGGGCGTTGGCCAGCAGCCATTCCACCGGCCGCGCGCCCGACCAGGCCAGGCAGTCGTCGACTTCTCCGGTCTGCTCAGCCGCGTGGATATGGATCGGCATCGAAGGGTCCACCGCCGCGAGCACGTCGCGGATCTGCTCCGGCGTCACCGCCCGCAGGCTGTGGAAGGCGAAGGCCTCGGCCCCGCTGGCCTCCAGCAGCCCCAGGAAGTCGTCCGTGGTCTTGATGAAGCGGCGCTGGCCGTGCTTGGGCGGCAGGCCGCCGAAGCCGCTGTGGCTGTATAGCACGGGGCACAGCGTCAGGCCGAAGCCCGCGGTCTCCGCCGCCCGTCGGTGGGCGTGGGCGGTCTCGGCCGGGTCCGCGTAGGGCCGGCCATCCGGGTCGTTGTGCAGATAGTGGAACTCGACGACGCCGCCGTAGCCGCCTTCGGCCAGCTCGGCGTAGAGCATGGCGGCGATGGCCTCGATCTGGTCGGGGGTCAGCCGGTCCAGGAAGCGGTACATGGCCTCGCGCCAGGCCCAGAAGTCCTCGACGCCGGCCTTCGCCCGCTCGGCCAGCCCGGCCATGGCGCGCTGGAAGGCATGGCTGTGCAGGTTGGTGACGGCGGGGATCACCGCGCCCCGCAGTCGTTCGGCGTCGGCCGGATCGGCGCCGGTCGCCAGCGCCGTGATCACGCCGTCCTCGACGGTCAGCGCCACGTCGCGCGCCCAGCCGTCCGGCAGCCGCGCCTGGTCGAGATGAAGGGTCTTGGCCACTTGTCTAAGCCTGTCTAAGTTTGCCCACCCTATCCACGAACCTCCCGTACTGGCAAGACTGGCGCATGCAGCGGATCGACCTCCTCCTCACCGACTGCCGCGCGGCGACCATGGTCGCCGGCGAGGCGCCCTACGGTGCGATCGAGGACGCCGTCATCGCCGTGGACGGCGGTCGCATCCTGTGGGTCGGGCCGCGCGCCGAGCTGCCCGAGTATGCGCCGATCAACACCGCGCGGCTGGGCGGCCGCTGGGTGACGCCGGGCCTGATCGACTGCCACACCCATCTGGTGTTCGGCGGCGACCGCATCGGCGAGTTCGAGGCGCGCCTCGGCGGCGCCACCTATGAGGAGATCGCCCTCGCCGGCGGCGGCATCCGGTCCAGCGTCGCCGCGACGCGGGCGGCTTCGGAGAGCGAACTGATCAGGAGCGCCCGGCGGCGGCTGGAGACCTTCATCGCCGAGGGCGTGACCACGATCGAGATCAAGTCCGGTTACGGCCTCGACCTCGAGACCGAGCTGAAGATGCTCCGCGCGGCCCGCTACCTCGACGGCGACGTGCGGGTGGTGACCAGTTTCCTCGGCCTGCATGCGGTTCCGAAGGACCAGGACCGCGACGCCTATGTCGCCATGATCGTCGACGAGGCCCTGCCCGCCGCCCACGCGGCCGGGCTGGTCGATATCGTCGACGCCTATCTCGAAGCCATCGCCTTCACCCCGGCCGAGGTGTCGCGGCTGTTCGACAAGGCCAAGGCGCTCGGCCTGCCCGTCCGCCTGCACGCCGACCAGCTGGCCGACGGCGGCGGCGCGGCGCTTGCGGCCAGCCATGGCGCGCTGTCGGCGGATCACCTGGAATACACGTCGGCCGAGGGCGTCGCGGCGATGGCCAGGGCCGGGACCGTGGCGGTGCTGCTGCCCGGCGCCTTCGTGGCCCTGGCCGAGACCCAACGGCCGCCGGTCGCCGCCCTGCGTGCGGCCGGCGTGGCCATGGCCGTGGCCAGCGACTGCAACCCCGGCACCTCGCCGATGCTCTCGCTGCGCGCGGCGATGATGCTCGCCTGCAGCCAGTTCCGCCTGACGCCCGAGGAGGCGCTGGCCGGCGTCACCCGCAACGCGGCCCGTGCGCTCGGCCTCGCCGCCGACACCGGCACGCTTGAAGCCGGCAAGCTCGCCGACCTCGCCGTCTGGGATATCGAGCGCCCGGCAGAGCTCAGCTACTGGCTCGGCGGCGCCCTGCTGCACAAGAGCTGGCGCGCGGGCGTGCCGATCGTGTCGCGGTAGGGCCCGACCGAGACCCGGGCAATCGGGCGATCGGGCAAGGCGAACACCGCTACTGCCAGACCCTGTCAGCAGCCCCGGACTAGGGTGGCGCCTACAACTGGAGCCGACCATGTCCGACCTCGTCTTCTACACCAACCCCATGTCGCGCGGCCGCATCATCCGCTGGATGCTCGAAGAGGTCGGTCAGCCCTACGAGACCAAAGTCCTGCGCTGGGAGACCGGAGACGCGAAGGCGGCCGACTACCTCGCTGTCAATCCGATGGGGAAGGTGCCGGCCATCGTGCATGACGGGGTGGTCGTGACCGAATGCGCCGCCATCTGCGCCTACCTCGCCGATGTGTTCCCCGATGCAGGCCTGGCGCCCGCCGCGCGCAGTCCGCTGCGAGGCCCCTACTACCGCTGGCTGTTCTTCGCGGCCGGCCCGATCGAGCAGGCCGTCGGCGCCAAGGCGGTAAACCTGGAACCCACGGCCGAGCAGCGGGTCTCGCTGGGGTTCGGCCGCATCGAGGACGTCCTGGACGCGGTCGAGGGTGCGGTGAGGGACCGCCCCTATCTTGTGGGAGACGGCTTCACGGCCGCTGACCTCTACCTCGCCTCGCATCTGTCCTGGGGGATGAACTTCGGCACGATCGAGCGCCGCCCGGCGTTCGAGACCTATGTCGCGCCCCACCTGCAGCGCCCTGCCGCCCTGCGCGCCGACGAGATCGACAACGCCCTCATCGCCGCGTCGGCGCCGCCGACGGCCTGAGCCCAGCGCAGATCCAGCGACGCTATCTGCCGATCGGTCACCGACCCTTAATCGCTCGATCCCAGATTTGACCGGGAACTGCGGGGGACGGAACGATGCGCAAACTGGTGATGGCCGCCGCGGCCGCGCTCTTGGTGGCGGCCTGCGGCGAGCCTGCGCCGCCGGTGCTGGTCGAAACGGCACAGGCCGAGTCGCTGCTCATGCATGGCAACACGCTCGACGGACAGCGCGTCGCCGTCGACGGCTACATCCATGTCGATGACGGCCCTGACGATCAAGGCGGCGCGGCCATGGCCTATACCCTGACCAGCAGCCCGCAGGGGCTGGGCAAGCATCTCATCATGTTCAAGGCCGACCTCGGCAAGGGCGCGAACCAGGTCGACTTTCCCGTGCTGAGCACTGAGGCCCATCCCCAGTTTCCCGGCGCGCCCGACACCTTGCTGGTCGATCTGAAGAACGGGCGTTTCCAGGACAGCGCCGGCGCGTCGCATCCGGTTCAGAGCAAGGCGCGGGTGACGGGCCGCCTGGCGTCCGGCACGGCCCAGGAATCATTCAGCTCCCCCACCGGAAAGAGCTATCGGCCCATGCTGACCGAGGTCACGCTCGAAGCGGCGCCCTGACGGGGGCTACTTCACCAGCGTCTCGCTGATCCGGAACGCCGCCGGCAGGATCAGCACCCCCATCAGACAGGGGAAGATGAACAGGATCAGCGGGATCATCAGCTTGGCCGGCAGGGCCATGGCCTTTTCCTCGGCCCGCAGCATCCGCTTGGCGCGCATGTCGTCGGAGAAGACGGCGAGGGTGTCGCCGAGGCTGGTGCCCATCTCCTCGGCCTGGCGCAGCATGGTCGCGAGCGAACGGGCCTCGTCGATGCCGAGCCGCTCGGCGAACGAGGACCAGGCGTCCTTGCGGGCGCGGCCGGCGCGCAGCTCCAGGGTCAGGAACCGCATGTGCGCGGCGAGGTGCGGATAGCGGCGGGTCATCTCGTCGCCGACCCGGTTGACGGCGGCGTCGAGCGACAGCCCGGCCTCGACCGACGCGACCAGCAGGTCGAGCAGGTCGGGGAAGCCGTCGCGATATTCGAGCTCGAGCTTGCGGCGACGGGTCTTCACCACCTGGTCCGGGCCGAGGATGGCGGCGACAGCGAAGACGGCGGCGACCGCGATGGCGCCCATGCCGCCGCCGCCGCTGATCGCCCAGGGCACGGTCAAGATGGTGGCCACGGTCGCGGCGATCAGGGCCACGGCCTTGGCGCCGAGATAGACGGCCACGGACTCGCGGTTGAACCAGCCGGCCTGGACCAGCTTCGAGCGGATGCTGGAGATCTGGGCCGGGTCCTGGATGGCCATACGGTCGCCGAGGCGCTTGACGCCGCCGAGCAGGCCCGAGACGGCGGCGCCGTGGCCGGGCGCACCTTCGACGGCCACGGTCTGACCGGCCAGCCGGGCCCGGCGGCGGGCGCCGATGCGGGCCTCGCGCAGGCCGATCAGGCAGACCCCGCCGACGCCGATGGCGATCAGCAGGCCGGCGGCCCAGGTCAGCAGGGACTGAAGCTGCAACGCGTCCATGCCGTCAGATCCGCATGTCGATCATGCGCCGCATGACCATGTTGCCGATGAACATCCACACCCCGAGGATGATCAGGCCGATCTGCACCGGGCGCTCGCCGATCACGCCGCCGTAGAAGCTGGGGGCCGAGACGGTGAGGATGCCCAGCACCCCGAACGGCGCCCCGGTCAGGATCATCGCCGAGGCCCGCCCCTCGCTGGAGGCGGCCTTGATCTTCATCCGCATCTTGGTGCGGTCGCGCACGGCCTTGGCGTTCATCTTGAGCAGGCCGGTGAGGTTGCCCCCGGACTTCTCCTGCAGCCGGATGGTGGCCGCGAACAGGTCCATGTCGGGATGGCGGCAACGGTCGGCGATGCGGCCGACGGCCTGCTCCAGCGTGGCGCCGTAGGCGATCTCGTCACCGGCCATGCCAAACTCGCTGCCGAGCGGATCGGGCATCTCGCGGCCGACCAGGGCGACGGCGGTCGGCACCGGGTGGCCGGCCTCGAGACTGCGGACGATGATCTCCAGCGCGTTGGGCAGCTGGTCGCCGATGGCCTTGGCCCGCGCCGACGCCTTGAAGTTCAGGAAGGCGAGCGGCCCGGCGATCCCGACCAGCGGCGTGACCGCGAGGCCGAACAGCGGGCTGTGGGTCCACAGGAAGACCAGCATGTAGCCGCTGAGGGCGAGGCCGCAGCAGATCAGGAACCAGCGCCGCGGCTGGTAGCTGACACCCGACCGCGCGACGAGGTCCGAGAACCAGCGCACGAGGATGCGGCTGTTCCCCTGCTCGTCGAGGCCACGCTGCTTGCGCAGCTCGATGACAAGGTCGGCGAGCGAGCCGACGCCCTCGGCGACCTTCAGGCGCCGATTGACCTGCCGCTTGGCGGCGCCGACGCGGACCAGCCCCGAGATCGCCTGCCCGGCCGTGAACACGGCCGCGAAGATCAGGATCAGGAAGACGATGCGCGGGTCGGCCATGTCCATCAAAGCGCCCGCTGCGGATCGAAGTTGGCGGTGTCGTAGGGAATGCCCTTGCGGATCATCTCGTCGAGGCACTTGGGGCGCAGGCCGGTCGCGCGGAACTCGCCCACCACCGTGCCGTCCGGCGCCGTGCTGAGGCGGTGGAAGGCGAAGATCTCCTGCATCTGGACGACGTTGCCCTCCATGCCGGTGATCTCGGTGACGCTCATCACCTTCCGCTTGCCGTCGGACAGACGCATTACCTGGACGACCATGCCGACGGCCGAGGCGATCTGGCCGCGCACCGCCTCGTTGCTGATCTTCATTCCGCCCATGGCGACCATCTGTTCGAGGCGGGTGATCGCCTCGCGAGGATTGTTGGCGTGGATGGTCGCCATCGAGCCCTCGTGGCCGGTGTTCATGGCCTGCAGCATGTCGAAGGCTTCCTCGCCCCGAACCTCGCCGAGGATGACCCGGTCGGGCCGCATGCGCAGGGCGTTCTTGACCAGCTCGCGCTGACGGATCTCGCCCTTGCCCTCGATGTTCGGCGGCCGGGTTTCCATGCGCACGACGTGAGGCTGCTGCAGCTGCAGCTCGGCCGCATCCTCGATGGTGATCAGCCGCTCGCCGTGGCTGATCGCGGCGGACAGGGCGTTGAGCAGGGTCGTCTTGCCCGAGCCGGTGCCGCCGCTGATCACGGTCGAGACCCGGCTGCGGATCGCGCCGTACAGGAACTCCGACACCGCCGCCGGCATCGCCCCGACCCCGACCAGCCGCTCGAGGCTGAGCGGCTTCTTGGAGAACTTGCGGATCGAGACGCAGGCCCCATCGATGGTGATCGGATGGATGGCGGCATTGACGCGGCTGCCGTCGGCGAGGCGCGCGTCGACCATCGGCGAGCTCTCGTCGATGCGTCGGCCGACGGCGGCGACGATGCGGTTGACGATGCGCAGCAGGTGGTCGTTGTCGCGGAAGCGGACCGGGGTCAGCTCCAGCTCTCCGCGGCGCTCGACATAGACCTGGAACGGGCCGTTGATGAGGATGTCGTTGATCGACTCGTCCTTGAGCAGCGGCTCGATCGGACCCAGGCCGACCATCTCGTCGAAGACCTCGGCGCCGAGCTGGTCCATCTCCGCGGTGCTCAGCCCGAGGCGGCCGTCACGGGCGAAATCGCCGACCAGCTTGCGGACCTGGCGACGCATCTCGCCCTCGTCCAGTTCGCCGAGCTTCGAGAGGTCGATCTCCTCGATCAGTTTGGCGTGCAGCCGCAGCCGCATGTCGAGCATGTCGTCGGACACGGATCTCGATGGCGGCGCCGGCTCGGCGGTCACGACCGGCGCGACCTGCGGCGCGGGGGCTTCGACGGCAACGGGGTGGGCTGCACGGCGCAGGGAGAAGCGGCTCATCAGGCGGCCCGCGTGGCGTCGAGGTTTCGCTGGGACGGATTGGCCAGGAGCCGGTCGACGAGATCGCCGACATCCTTGACGATCCGCGACTTGGGCCGGTGCTGGCTGATCGGGCCGCCGAGATTGACGGACGCCGCGGCGGCTTCCCAGTCGGAGGTGACGCCCCCGGCGGCCTTGCGCTGGAGCGCCTTCTCGGCCTCGCCCATCGAGGGCGCAGGGCCGAAGACGCGCTTGGCCAGACGGTTCAGGACCACGCGCGGCCCCTCGGGCAGTTCCGCCTCGATCTCTGCGGCGAGCGAACGGGCCGCGAGCAGGGCGGGGACGGTCAGTTCGGACACCACCAGGAACTCGTCCGACCCCGACAGGACGTCCAGGGTCCAGCCTCGGCGATGGCGGGGCGCGTCGACGACAACCGCATCATAGACTTGGCAGGCCACCTCGAGGATGCGGAGCACGGCCTCGCTCGAGGTGGTGTCGAAGGCGTGCGGGTCGCGCTCCGCCGACAGCAGGTCGATGCCGCCCGGGGCGCCGGAGACGAAGCTGTCGAGCACCGACGAGTCGATCCGGTCCGGCGCCTGGCTGGCCTTGGCCAGCATCAGGCTCGACGGGGCGCCGAGATAGGCCCCGGCGGCGCCGTCGGCGAGGTTGAGGTCGATCAGGCAGACCCGGCGCGGTCCGGGCAGGCGCTGGACCAGGGCGCTGGCGATCTCGATGGCGATCGTGGTGGCCCCGGCCCCGCCGACCGCGCCGGTCACCGTCCAGCAGCGCGACGGCTGGCGCGGGGAAGGGATCGCCTTGGGCGCCATCAGCGGCGCGGCGGCGACGGCCAGGTCGACGGCCGTGAACGGCGCCTCGAGCACGTCCGATCGCGGCAGCCGCATCAGGTTGCGCACCAGGCCTGCCGGGAGATGCGCGCCGACAAGCAGGATCGGCGGCGGCGCGGCGACGCGGCCGAGCGCGGCGATCGCCGCCGAGAGGCCATCCGACCCCGCGGTGTCGGCGTCGATAACCACCAGGTCCGGCGTGTCGCCCGACGTCCAGCGGCCCTGCAGATGTTCGGGACCGCCCGGTTCGATGACGGCGTCGCGGAAGGCCTGGCCGGCCAGCGCGGCCAGGCCAGGTCCGACGATCAGCACACGGCGTCCGGCGAAACTCATCGGTGGAACCTCAAGGCGCCGGGGACTCAGGCGGGTAGGAATCGGCGGGGGACGGCTGCAGCGGCTTGTCGATCG
>JAZJXN010000197.1:0-39369 GCA_040390885.1 Pseudomonadota bacterium
CCGATCAGGCGCGACTTGGAGCCCTGCAGGGCCTTCTTGACCTTGACCATGTCGAGCACCGGGATGCCCTCGGTGATGCAGACGATCAGGCCAATTTCGGCGTCGATGGCTTCGAGGATCGAGTCGGCCGCGAAGGGCGGCGGGACATAGATCACCGAGGCGTCGGCGCCGGTGGCTTCCTTGGCTTCGCCGACCGTGTCGAACACCGGCAGGCCGATGTGCGACTGGCCGCCTTTGCCGGGGGTCACGCCGCCGACCATCTTGGTGCCGTAGGCGATGGCCTGTTCGGAGTGGAAGGTGCCCTGGGCGCCGGTGATGCCCTGGCAGATGACCTTGGTGTTCTTGCCGATGAGAATGGACATTATTTCGCGCCTCGCACGGCGGCGACGATCTTCTCCGCGCCGTCCGACAGATCGTTGGCGGCGATGACGTTCAGGCCGCTCTCGTTGATGATTTTCTTGCCCAGCTCGACGTTGGTGCCTTCGAGACGGACGACCAGCGGAACCTGCAGGCCGACTTCCTTCACCGCGGCGACGACGCCCTCGGCGATGATGTCGCAGCGCATGATGCCGCCGAAGATGTTGACCAGGATGCCCTTCACGGCCGGATCGGCGGTGATGATCTTGAAGGCCGCGGTGACCTTCTCCTTGCTGGCGCCGCCGCCGACATCGAGGAAGTTGGCCGGCTCGGCGCCGTACAGCTTGATGATGTCCATGGTGGCCATGGCCAGGCCGGCGCCGTTGACCATGCAGCCGATTTCGCCGTCCAGGGCGATGTAGGCCAGGTCGTACTTGCTGGCCTCGATCTCCTTGGAGTCTTCTTCGCTTTCGTCGCGCAGGGCGCGGATGTCGGCGTGGCGGAACAGGCTGTTGCCGTCGAACGAGACCTTGGCGTCGAGCACGCGCAGGTGCTCGTCCTCGGTCACGATCAGCGGGTTCACCTCCAGCATCGCCATGTCCTTGGCGAGGAAGGCTTCGTACAGCTGGTTCAGCAGCGTCGCCGCTTCCTTGGCCAGGCCGCCGGTCAGGCCCAGGGCCTTGGCCAGCGCGCGCTGGTGGGTCGGCCAAACGCCGGTGGCGGGGTCGATGGAGAAGGTGTGGATCTTCTCGGGGGTGTCGTGGGCGACCTCCTCGATGTCCATGCCGCCTTCGGTGGATGCGACCACCGAGACCATGCTCGTCTGCCGGTCGACCAGCAGCGACAGGTAGAATTCCTTGGCGATCGCCGCGCCCTCTTCGATGTAGAGGCGGTTGACCTGCTTGCCCTTGGGCCCGGTCTGGTGCGTCACCAGCACGCGGCCGAGCATTTCCTCGGCGTTCTTGCGGACGTCCTCGACCGACTTGACGACGCGGACGCCGCCCTTGGAGTCGGGGCCGAGGCCTTCGAAGCGGCCCTTGCCGCGGCCGCCGGCGTGGATCTGGCTCTTCACCACGAAGACCGGCGTGCCGAGCTTCTCGGCGGCCATCTCGGCCTCGTCGGGGGTGAAGGCGGCGAAGCCTTTGGGAACGGGGACGCCAAATTCAGCCAGAACGGCCTTGGCCTGATGCTCGTGGATATTCATCGCGGTTTGGGGTCTCGCGGATGCCTGGGAAGAACCCGCGATTGCGGGTCGCGGGCGTTATAGGCGCGCGTCCGTGACTGGCGCAACCCGGCGACGCCAATAGGGAAAAAGAACCTCACCGACCGCGAGGGCGCGTTCAATTCTTGCCCCAGCGGACTTCCGCTGGGGGAGGCGGGTCAGCCGCGAGACTGGCGGACGACCGCCTCGAACCCGGCGGCGCAGTAGGTGTAGAGGCGCTTGCGGGCCGCATCGAGGTCGCTGGAGCGGCACAGGCCTTCGGACAGCTGGTCGATGCGGCCGGTCTCGGCGACGGTCAGCATCATCGAGCCGGTCAGGAACTCGTAGCACCAGTAGAGGTCCGGCGGCGCCGAGCCGGGCAGGGCGCGGCCGAGGATGTCGATCAGCTGGCGCACCACGGGATCAAAGAAGCGGTTCATCACCTCGCCGCCCCAGGCGGGTGTGATGTTGACCTGGGCGACCAGGGCGAACCAGTTCTTCCAGCCCTGGCCGCCGGTCAGGGCGCGCTCGATCAGCGGGTCGATGAAGGCCGCGATCACGCCCTGCGCGGTCATGGTCCCGGGATGGGCGGCCTCGTAGGCGGCCATGGCGTCGGCGCGGTCCTGGTTGAGGATCTCGGCCCGGCGCAGCAGCACCGCATCGAACAGCTCCCGCTTGGCGCCGAAATAGTAGTGGATCAGGGCGGTGTCGACGCCGGCGTCGGTCGCCACCTGGCGCGTGGTGACGCCGTAGAAGCCGTGTCGGGCGAACAGCGCCTCGGCCGAGTCGAGGATGGCTTCCTTGAGGTCGACGCCGGAGGCCTTGGACGGGCGTCCACGGCCGGCGTGGCGGGCGCGAGGCTCGGACTGGGTCATCGCGCTGGCTTTCCCGCGAGGCTGGCCAAGCCCGGCCCCGGTCGTTCCGATACCCCCGCCGGCGCGACGCTGGCAACCGCTCTTCAGCCGAACGCAGCGCGGCCCGTCGGCTTGCCCGCAAGACGGGCGAAACCGCCCGCGATCCTCAACCGGCGGCGCGCCGGGCGCGCCATTCCTCGCGGGTCTGGCCCCACCGGTCGATCGGCAGGTCCTCGAACGGGGCCGGCATCCGGGTCGGGCCCTGGTTGTAGGAGCCGATGCGCTGGGCCAGCTTCTGAGACGGCGTATTGGCCGGATCGATGCAATGGATGACCTCGGTCCACCCCAGGGTGTCGAAGGCCCAGTCGATCGAGGCGATGGCGGCCTCGACGCCGTAGCCCTTGCCCCAGGCCCGCTGGTGCAGGCCCCAGCCGACTTCCGTGCCGGGCCATTGTTCCGGCTGCCAGGGGCCGATGCGGCCAACCCACAGCCCGGTCTCCTTCTCGATCAGCGAGAACATCCCGAAGCCCTTGATCGCCCACGAGCCGGCCATCGACGCCATGCCGCGCCAGGCGGCGGCGCGCTCCAGCGGGCCGCCGATGAACTGCGACGACTCGGGGTTGGCCATCATCTCGGCCCAGCCGTCGAGGTCGGCCTCCGCGGTCGGGCGCAGGATCAGGCGGGCGGTTTCGAGGGTCGGGCCGGGAGCGATCATGCCGTGAGGTTAGCGCGGCGTGTTCGAGGCGTCATCTGTATGAACGTTCCTCCCCGCACGCGGCGAGGAACGCTCGCATCGTGATGCAACCCCCTCCCGCCTCCACTGGTTCTGCCACGCGAGGGACGCCGGAGAACACGTCATGTCGGAAGACCAGCCCACGCCGCCCTCGCTCGTCGAGGACCTGAAGGCCGCCCCGCGCGATCGCCGCGTCGTCGGCGCCCTGATCGCCGCGGTCGGCGCCGGCGTGCTGTTCGGGCTGATCCTGAAGCCGACGCTGGGCGACAAGCCGCCCGCCGAGCGCGGCGTCTCCACCGGCAGCGCGGTCGCCGCGCGCCTCACCGACACGGACGGCCTCGACATCGTCGTCAACACGCGACGGTCGGACGAAGGCCGCCTGCCGACCTCGACCACGCTGCTCGACGCGCCGATCCAGGGCGTGCCGGCTCTTGCCCAGGCTCCCAGGATGCCGACCATCCGGGTCAACGCCCCGGCTCCGGTCGATCCGGACGGCCCGTTGATGCCGCTGACCAGCGCCTCACGACAGGGCGAGCGCATCGACACGCGCGGCTGCCGCGACGCCGGCTCCTATGCCGAGGAGATGGTCTGCGGCGAGCCGCGTCTCGCCGCCGCCGACCGCCGCCAGCGCCAGGCCTATGACCGCGCGCTCGAGGCCGGGGTCCGGCCCCAACGCCTGGCGCGCCAGCAGGACCGCTGGCTCGACGCCCGCGACGACGCCGCCCGGGAGGATCCTCGCGCCGTGGCCGAGGTCTACGAGGCCCGCATCGCCGAGCTCGAGGACATGGCGGCGTACGCGGACTGATACCGCCTGATCCTGCCGCTTCGGCGGTCCCCTCCCTGTCTGCGAGGGGAGGATCGCTCAAACGAAAAAGGGCGGCTCCGTTTCCGGAACCGCCCTTTCGAAGGTCAGCCGATGTCGGCGCTTAGACCAGAGACGGGTCGATCTGCTTGCAGGCTTCCATCAGGCCCTGGACCGAGGCGACCGAGGCGGCGAACATCGCCTTTTCGTCGTCGTTGGTCTCGAACTCGATGACCCGTTCCGCGCCGCCGGCGCCGATGACAACCGGCACGCCCACATAGAGGTCCTTCAGGCCGTACTGGCCGGTCAGGAAGGTGGCGCAGGGCAGGACGCGCTTCTTGTCCTTCAGGTAGCTGGTGGCCATGGCGATGGCGCTTTCGGCCGGGGCGTAGAAGGCCGAGCCGGTCTTCAGCAGGGCGACGATCTCGCCGCCGCCGCCACGGGTGCGCTTGACGATGCCGTCGAGCTCTTCCTGGGTCATCCAGCCTTGCTTGACCAGTTCCGGCAGCGGCAGGCCGCCGACGGTCGAGTGGCGCACCATCGGCACCATGTCGTCGCCGTGGCCGCCGAGGGTCCAGGCGTGGATGTCTTCGACCGACACGCCGGTCTTCTCGGCCAGGAAGTAGGCGAAGCGCGCGCTGTCGAGCACGCCGGCCATGCCGATGACCTTCTCCTTGGGCAGGCCCGAGAACTGCTGCAGCGCCCAGACCATCGCGTCGAGCGGGTTGGTGATGCAGATGACGAAGGCGTTCGGGGCGTGGGCCTTGATGCCCTCGCCGACGGCCTTCATGACCTTCAGGTTGATGCCCAGCAGGTCGTCGCGGCTCATGCCCGGCTTGCGCGGCACGCCGGCGGTGACAATGCAGACGTCGGCGCCGGCGATGTCGGCGTAGGCGTTGGCGCCTTTGAGGGTGATGTCCTTGCCGAACACGGCCGAGGCCTCGGCGATGTCGAGCGACTTGCCCTGCGGCGTGCCTTCGGCGATGTCGAACAGGATGATGTCGCCCAGCTCTTCGCGGGCCGCGATGTGAGCCAGGGTGCCGCCGATCATGCCGGCGCCGATGAGGGCGATCTTCGCGCGAGCCATCTAGGGCGTCTCCGTCAGTGCTGTGGAATAGGGTCGCGGCGGTCTAGACCCGGCGGGGTTCCGCCTCAAGCCTCTTTCGCGGATGCGAAGAGCGCGGCAAGAAGTACGGACCGCAGCGGAGGCCCCATGTCCAAGACCGATCCCGGCAACTATTTCGAGGACTTCCGGCTCGGCCAGGTGCTGCGCCACGCGACGCCGCGCACGGTAACGGCCGGCGATGTGGCCCTGTACAACGCCCTCTACGGCCCGCGTTTCGCCTTGACCTCGTCGGACGAGTTCGCGCGCTCCTGCGGCCTGGTCGCCGCGCCGGTCGATCCGTTGATCGCGTTCCATATGGTCTTCGGCAAGACGGTGCCGGACATCAGCCTCAACGCCGTGGCCAACCTCGGCTACGCGGAGGGCCTGTTCCTCAAGGCGGTCCAGCCCGGCGACACCCTGACGGCGACGTCGGAAGTGATCGGGCTGAAGGAGAACTCCAACCGCAAGACCGGCGTCGTCTACGTCCGCACGGTCGGCGAGAACCAGCGCGGCGAGCGCGTGCTGAGCTATGTGCGCTGGGTGATGGTCCGCAAGCGGAGCGAGGATGCGGTGGTGGCCGAACAGGCGACGCCGGGCCTGGCCTCCGCGGTCGCCGCGAGCGACCTGCTGCTGCCCGAGGGTCTCGACTTTTCCCGCTACGACTTCGACCTCGCCGGCGCCCCGCACGCGTTCGAGGACTACGAGGTCGGCGAGAAGATCGACCATGTCGACGGCATGGCCATCGAGGAGGCCGAGCACGCGATGGCGACGCGCCTCTACCAGAACACCGCCAAGGTCCACTTCAACCAGTTCGAGCGCGCCAAGGACCCGACCGGGCGGCGGCTGATCTACGGCGGGGTGGTGATCTCGACGGCCAAGGCGCTGAGCTTCAACGGGCTGCAGAACGCCGGGCTGATCCTGGCCATCAACGGGGGCCGCCACGTGAACCCCTACTTCGCCGGCGCCACGGTGTTCGCTTGGAGCGAGGTGCTCGACAAGGCCGACCTCGGCGACGGGGTCGGCGCCCTGCGCCTGCGGCTGGTGGCGACCAAGGACCGTCCGTGTGCGGACTTCCCCGACAAGGACGAGGCCGGCGCCTACCCCGCCGAGGTGATCCTCGACTTCGACTACTGGGCGGCGGTTCCGAAACGTGCCTGATTTCACCGTCGATCCCGCGTTCCTCGCCACCTCCGTCGATCTCGGCGAGCTGCCGCTCTGCCACGTCCGGCTGCAGGCCGACGCGCGCTACGCCTGGATCGTGCTGATCCCGCGCCGGCCCGGCCTGCGCGAGGTCGAGGACCTTCCGGCCGCGGATCGCGCGCGGCTGATCGAGGAGTCGGTGCTGGCCGGCGCCGCGGTTCGCGCCGTCGGCGAGGCGCTCGGTCGCCCGGTCGGGAAGCTGAACCTCGGCGCCCTCGGCAACGTCACCCCGCAGCTGCACGTGCATGTGGTCGGGCGACGGGCGGACGATGCAGCGTGGCCGGGTCCGGTCTGGGGCGTGGGCCACAGCGAGGCGTACGAGGCCGGGGCGCTGGAGCGGGCGGTTCAGGCCGCGCGGAAGGCGCTTGGCATTTGACGGGAAACCCTCGCCCTCGATGGAAGAGGGGCAGGGTGATGGTGTGCCCGCTGCGCTGACGCGATGAGTGCTGTGGGCTCGGAGCCTTATCTGCGCTTCCGACAACGCATGGCGCAGACCACCATCTCCGGCCCTTCCTCCATCGAGGAGGAAGGGAGAAAGATCAGTCCCGCCGCATCGTCACCGCCCGCGTGCCGGTCTCGTCGGCGAGGTTTCCGACCCAGCCGCCGTCGCTCGTCTGGCTCAGGGTCAGCACCATGGTCGGCTTGCCGTAGGCGCGGGTGATGCGGATGGTCAGGATCGTCGGCTGACGGTCGATGCTGTCGATCAGGCCGACCTTGCCGCCCCCGCCCAGCGCTCGCCAGGCGCCCTCCGCCGCATAGCCGTAGCCGCGGTCGACCAGCTGGAAGCTGAACAGGCCGGCGCCGTCGTGGGCGCGCACGGTCCAGCCGCCGTCGAGCGGGCCCTGCAGCCCCTGGGCCGACTGGAAGGACGAGCGGATGCGGCTGTCGTAGCCCCGGTCGATCTCCCGCGGCGGCGCGTCGGGCGAGCGGCCGACCTCGTCGATCATCACCGGCCGGTCGAGCGTCGGCAGCGGCGCAGGCGGAGCCGGCGGCGCGTAGGCGGGGCGGCTGTAGACGACCGGCGGGGAGGTCGGTGCGGCGGGGCCGGGGGCCGGTTTCGGCGGCGGCAGGGTCATCGGCGCGACGGCCACAGGCAGGCTGGGCGTCGGCGTGACGGGGATCGGCGACGGCGAGGGCGCCGCCTCGGCGTCCATGTCGGTGCTCTGGTTCGGGGGCAGGTCGCCGAGCAGTTCGCCGATGGGATCGTCCGCCGTCGGCGACGGCGTCACCGGCGCGGCCACCTGGGCGCCGGCGGCGCTGGCCGCCAGCGTCAGGCTGATCAGAAGGGCGGGCGCGACGGCCCTCAAGCGGCCTCCGCCGCGCGGATGGCGTCGGCGACGGCGACCAGCCGCTGCGCCTGGGCCAGGTGCAGCAGTTCGGCCATCTTGCCCTCGACCCGGATCGCGCCCTTGCCCGCGTTCTCGGGCAGGGCGAAGGCGGCGATCACCGCCCGCGACCACTCGACCTCGGCCGGCGACGGCGAGAACACCAGGTTGCAGAGGTCGATCTGCTTGGGGTGGATCAGGGTCTTGCCGTCGAAGCCGAACTCCACGCCCTGACGGCAGACGGCCTCTAGCGAAGCCTGGTCCTCGATGTCGTTGTGCACGCCGTCGAGGATGGTCAGGCCGTGGATCCGCGCCGCCATGACAGCCAGCGACAGCGCGGCGTGGAACGGCTCGCGGCCCGGCGTGATGTGGGCGCGAGTCTCCTTGGCCAGGTCGTTCACGCCCATCACGAAGGTCGTCAGCTGCGAGGTCTGGGCGGCGGCGGCGATCTGTTCGATGGCGAAGATGGAGCGGCCGGTCTCGATCATCGCCCACAGCGCCGTGGCCTCGTGCAGCGGCGCGCTGCAGGCGGCGACGTCGGCGGGGCCGTTGACCTTGGGGACCAGCACCGCGTCCGGCCGCGCCTCGGCCGCGGCGCGCAGGTCGGCCTCGCCCCAAGGGGTGTCGAGGCCGTTGATGCGAATGACCATCTCGCGCCGGCCGAAGCCGCCGTCGCGGATCGCCTGCACGGCCTGCTCGCGGGCCGTTTCCTTGGCCTCCGGCGCGACCGCGTCCTCGAGGTCGAGGATGACCACGTCACAGGCCAGCGTCCGCGCCTTCTCGATCGCCTTGGCGTTCGAGGCGGGCATGTAGAGGGCGCTGCGGCGGGGACGGTCGGTCATGGGCGGTCTCGGCGTTTCTTGTTGGAAAACCTCTTAGCCGGACTGGCGCGGGGATGGCTAGCGAGAGCTCCCTTCCTCCTCGATGGAGGACGGGCCGGGGATGGTGGTGAACGCAGGGTTGTTTCAGATGGCGCGCGAGTGGGCGCCGAGCCCTCTGGCGTCCCTTCGCCTAGGCTCGGCGGTCACACCACTACCCAACCCTCCTCCATCGAGGAGGAGGGCTTTCATTGTAGACCTGATGACATTCGCCCTTAGGCCTTGATGGAATGGGAGCGCGAGCGGTCGCCTTGGTCAAGGACGGCCCAGAGGGCCGCCGCGTCGCGGCCGGCGAAGCCGGTCCTTGAGCAAGACGCCCGCCCGCGCCATGCTCCGCCAAGGCATAAGGGCGGGGTTTGCCGCTACGCTTTCCCGCGAAGGCCTGGATCCAGTTCGGAGGGGCGCTCCCAAAACACATCCGCCGGTGCTATATGCGGCCCCGCAGGGCGGCCCCATCGGCCGCCCGTCTTCGTTCCGAGCCATGACCCTCGCCGCCTCCGCCCCTGCTGAACAGGACGACGTCCAGGTCGTCACCTTCGGCTGCCGCCTGAACGCCTACGAGAGCGAGGCCATCCGCGCGCGCGCCGAGGCCGACGGCCTGCACGACGCGGTGGTGTTCAACACCTGCGCGGTGACCAACGAGGCGGTGCGGCAGGCGCGGCAGGCGATCCGCAAGGCGCGGCGCGAGCGGCCCGGGGCCCGGCTGATCGTCACCGGCTGCGCGGCCCAGATCGACCCCGCCGCCTTCGCCGCCATGCCCGAGGTCGATCTCGTGCTCGGCAACGCCGAGAAGGCCGCCCCCGGCGCGCTCGGCGACACCTCGGCGCGGGTGCGGGTCAACGACATCATGTCGATCCGCGAGACCGCCGGGCACCTCGTCGATGGGCTCAAGGATCGCGCCCGGGCCTATGTCGAGGTCCAGAACGGCTGCGACCACCGCTGCACCTTCTGCATCATCCCCTACGGCCGCGGGAACAGCCGCTCGGCGGCTGCCGGCGAGGTCGTCGAGCAGGTGCGCCGCCTGACCGCCGAGGGCTACCGCGAGGTGGTGCTGACCGGCGTCGACATCACCAGCTGGGGCGCCGATCTGCCGGCCCAGCCGACCCTGGGCCAGCTGGTCTCGCGGATCCTGAAGCTGGTCCCCGACCTGCCGCGCCTGCGGCTGAGCTCGATCGACGCGGCCGAGATCGACCCCGACCTGATGCGCTGCCTGGCGACCGAGCCCAGGCTGATGCCCTACCTGCATCTCAGCCTGCAGGCCGGCGACGACCTGATCCTCAAGCGGATGAAGCGCCGCCACCTGCGCGCCGACGCGCTGAAGCTGGTCGCCGAGGTCCGCGCCGTGCGGCCGGACACCGCTTTCGGCGCCGACCTGATCGCCGGCTTCCCGACCGAGAGCGAGGCGGCGTTCGAGAACACCCTGGCGCTGGTCGAGGAGGCGGGGCTCAGCTTCCTGCACGTCTTCCCCTACAGCGCCCGCCCGGGCACCCCGGCCGCGCGGATGCCGCCGGTGAAGGGGCCGATCATCAAGGACCGCGCCCGCCGCCTGCGCGAGGCGGGCGACCGCGCGCTGCAGCGCCATCTGGAGCGCCAGGTCGGCCGGGTGCTGAATGGCCTGGTCGAGCGCGGCGGTTTCGCCCGCGCCGAGGACTTCACCGAGATCGTCTTTACGGGCGACGCGCCGCACGGCGAGATCGTCCCGATGCGGGTCATCGGCGTCGACGGGACCCGCGTGGTCGCGGAGCTGGTCGCGTGATCTCTGGCGGCTGCCAGTGCGGCGCCGTCCGCTACCGCATCGCCGGGGAGCTCGGCCGCGCCTCCATCTGCCATTGCCGCATGTGCCAGAAGGCGTTCGGCGGACCGTTCGGACCGCTGGTCTCGGCGAAGATCGCCGAGCTGACCTGGACGCGGGGTGAGCGAAAAAGGTTCGCCAGTTCCAACAAGGTCGAGCGCGGCTTCTGCGGCGACTGCGGCACGCCGCTGACCTTCGAGTATTCCGCGGAATGGATCGACGTCTCGATCGGCTCGCTGGACGATCCCTCGCTTGCCGTCCCGACGGTTCAGCTCGAGACGGGCGCGCGCTGGCTCTGGACCGACAACATTCCCGAGCTGGCCCATGTGCTGCCGCCGGAGGGCTACTACGAGACCATCCACTCCAACCAGCACCCGGACCGCGACACGGACGACTGGAAGCCTCGCTGAGGTGTGTTGCGTCCTTCGAGACGCTCGCTCGCGGCTCGTTCCTCAGCATGACGAGCTCTCTTCAATCGTCATGGTGAGGACCCGGCCCTCAGGCCGGCGTCTCGAACCACGCAAGGCCTTTCCGTCCGACTTCCAGAAAGCCTAAGCTCCCCCGTTCTTCGACGCGGGGAGGCGGGCGATGACGACACCCAATCCGAGACTCTGGGCGATTCTCACCGCGCTGGCGGGCATCGCCGTGGTGGCGGTCAGCCTGAGCTTCGCCCTGCTGCCGGAGGTCGTCGCCGGCCAGGCGGCGGGCTGCTACGGCAAGACGCCGCCGGTGGTGGCCTTCGAGTTCGCGCGCACCGTCGCCGAGGCCTCGGTCCTGTTCGGCGACGGCGACTGCCGCGCCCTCAGCCTGGCGGCGATGGACGCCATCAACACCGCCGACATCCGCGTCTACATCCCCGCCTACACCCTGTTCGCGATCTTCGGCGCGGTCTTCGCGGCGCGAGGGGCGCGGCCGCCGCTCGTGCTGCTGGCGATCCTCGTCGCCATCGTCGCCTTCGTCGCCGACAGGGTCGAGACCACGACCCTGCTGGCCGCGACGAAGGACCTCGACGCCGCCGGGGCCCTGCTGCCGCGTTCCTCGGCGGCGGCCTGGGCCAAGTTCGCGGCCCTCGCGGTGCACGGCCTGCTGGTCGCGGGCGTCTGCCTGCGGGCGCCACGCCGCTGGATCGTCTGCCTGGCGATGACCCTGCCGGCGGCGGGCGTGATCGCGGCGGCGATCGATCCTGCGGCCTATGCGACGCTGATGATGCTCGGCCTGACGGTCGGCTGGCTGGTGCTTCTGGCCTTTGCGCTGAAGGAAAGTGTCTGGCTGCCGAAGCGCCGCGGAACAGCGGACTCTCGAGACATGTAATCTGGAGACAAGGCGAGACATTGGTGGACAAGGCTGCCCTTGCCGTCACGGGGACGGGCGGCCGTTTGTCCTCCCCGTCCGCAGGCGCGCGATAATGGGGGATGAAGACCGATCGCCCGTTCGCGCCAGAGCCGCCGAACCTTTGCCGGGTAAGCCATTCCTGGCGATGGCCCGGACCCGATGGCGGGACCGTCGCGGCTCGCCCCGCACGCCGTTTTGACGCGCACCCCGCCCGCGACGCGGCCGTGCAAAAGATACTTAAGCGGCCGATTGAGCCTCGTTCGGCGGATGCGAGACTCTGGGGACATCCCGAGGTTCGGTCAGCCCTCGGGCGGCGCCTTGCCAAAGGCCGGGAGGTTCCAGCCCCAGCGCAGCGCCCCGCCGCGGATGGTCACGCCGACGAGGAAGCCAAGGCCGCCGGCGACCAGCCGGTCGACGCCGAAGCTGGCCAGCGTCACGAACACGGTCGCACCGACCAGCGCGGCGGTGATGTAGATCTCCCGCCGCAGCAGCACCGAGGGCTCGCCTGCCAGCACGTCGCGGATGATGCCGCCGAAGGCCGCCGTCAGCACGCCCATCACCGTGGCCACGATCGGATGCACGCCGAGGCTCAGGGCCTTGGCGGCGCCGACCACGGCGTAGGCGGCCATGCCCACGGCGTCGAGCCACAGCAGCGCGCCCATCCGCCAGGTCCGCTCGCCGACCAGCCAGACCACGATCGCCATCGCAAGGCAGGCCAGCAGGTAGCCGGGCTGCTGGACCCAGAACACCGGCGCCTCGATCAGCAGGTCGCGCAACGTGCCGCCGCCGACCCCGGTGATGGCCGCGAAGAAGGCGAAGGTGACGATGTCGTGCCGGCGCCGCGCGGCCGCCAGCGCGCCGGTCGCCGCGAACACGGCGACGGCGGCGTAGTCGAACACGACGAAGGCGGTCTCGAGCGCGGTCATGGCTTCGCTGTTCTGCCACGACCTCGGCGGAAGGGCGAGGATGACGGGGTTTCATTGAGCCCGCGCCAATCACCCGCTAAGAGCCCACCTATGGCAGAACAGAAAAAGGGCTGGTTCCAGCGACTGACCTCGGGCCTCTCGCGCACCGCCAGCGAGATGACCGGGCAGGTCACGGCGACCTTCACCAAGAAGCCCCTCGACCAGGAACAGCTCGATCAGCTCGAGGAGATGCTGATCGAGGCCGACCTCGGCCCGCACGCCGCCGCCAGGATCGCGAAGGCGTTCGGCGAGGCGCGCTTCGGCAAGTCGTCCACCGAGGAGGAGGTCAAGGAAGCCCTGGCCCAGGCCGTGGCCGACGAGCTGATCCCGCGCCAGGGGGTGTTCGCCCCCCTCGACGGGCCAAAACCCTATGTCGTGCTGTTCGTCGGGGTGAACGGTTCGGGCAAGACCACGACCCTTGGCAAGATCGCGTCCGACCTGCGCCATCGCGGCGCCCGGGTGCTGATCGCCGCGGGCGACACCTTCCGCGCCGCCGCCGTCGAGCAACTGAGCGTCTGGGCCGAACGGTCGGGCGCCGACTTCTACAGCAAGCCGACCGGGGCCGATTCCGCCGCCCTCGCCTATGAGGCCATCGAGAAGGCCAGGGCCGAGGGCCATGACGTGGTCCTGATCGACACCGCCGGCCGCCTGCAGAACAAGCAGGACCTGATGAACGAGCTTCTCAAGGTCATCCGCGTGATCAAGAAGGTCGATCCCGACGCCCCGCACGAGACCCTGCTGGTGCTCGACGCCACCGTCGGCCGCAACGCCCTGGCCCAGGAGAAGATCTTCGGCAACCAGGTCGGTGTGTCCGGTATCGTCATGACCAAGCTCGACGGCACCGCCCGCGGCGGGGTCCTGGTGCCCGTGGCCCAGGCCTCCGACTCGCCGATCAAGCTGATCGGCGTCGGCGAGGGCATCGACGACCTGCAACCCTTCGACGCCCGGGCGTTCTCGCGCTCGCTCGTCGGCCTGGAGACCTAGACGCGCATGGCCGCTTCCAAGAATACACGCTGGGTGCGGACGGCCGTCGACTATGGCGCGCCAATCGCGTTCGCGGTCACCTTCTTCGGCTTCGGCCGCGACATGCTGCTGGCCACCGGCGTGCTGGTCGGCGCCTCGGTGCTGGCGTTGCTGGTCGGCTGGATCGTGGAGCGCCGGATCGCGCCGCTGCCGCTGATCGCCGGCATCTTCGCCCTGGTGTTCGGCGGGCTGACCCTGATCTTCCACGACCCCAGCTTCGTGAAGATGAAATTGACCTTCCAGAACGCCGCCTTCGCCGCGGCCCTGCTCGGCGGGGTGCTGCTGCGCAAGAACCCGCTCAAGCTGCTGCTCGGCGACAGCCTGAAGATGGACGACGGCCCCTGGCGCACCCTGACCATCCGCTACGGCCTCTATTTCGTGGCCGTGGCCGTCGCCAACGAGGTGGTCTGGCGCACCCAGAGCGACGACTTCTGGGTCGGCTTCCGGATCGCCGTCCTGCCGCTCGCGATCGTCTTCTCCCTGACCCAGGTGCCCTTCATGATGAAGCATCTGCAGCAGCCTGATGACGAAGGCGCGGCGCCCGAGCCGCCTGATCCGGGTGTGTGACGGAACACGGAGCACCTGTCGTCATTCCGACGTATAACCTCGCTATGGCTCGACCGGTCAGCCGGAGGGGAATGCACCATGGCGAAGGACAAGGCCGGTAAACGCGTTCAACCGGTGGAGGCGTCCGTCGGGCATCTGCTCCACCGCGCCGCCCAGCGGGCTCTGGATTTCTATGTCGAGGAAGCGGGCGCCGGTTCGGTGACCCAGCGCCAGCACGCGGTGCTGGCCGCCGTCGCCGCCCGCGAGGGCGCGGCCCAGGCCGATCTCGTGGCCGCCACCGGCGTCGATCGCTCGACCCTGGCCGACATGGTCGCGCGCATGCTCGACAAGGGGTTGCTCGCCCGCGAACGCTCCAACCTCGACGCTCGCGCCAACGCCGTGCGCCTGACCGACGCCGGTCGGCTCGCGCTGGAGGAGACAGCGCCGAAGGCCACCGCCGCCGACGCCCGACTGCTCGGGCTGCTGCCCAAGGGCAAGCGCGAGGCCTTCCTGGAAGCGCTGAACGCGGTCGCCGCCGGCCTGCCGCCGGTCAAGAAGATCAAGCCGCCCAAGGCCGACAAGCCGAAGGATTCGATGCCCGACCGCATCCGCAAGATCGGCAAGAAGAAGAAAAAGAAGGCCCGGGTCGAGCCTGTCGCGGCCGAGTAGCCCTCAGACCTTGATGTCGAGCAGCGAGCCGGGCCGCAGGATCTTCTGCGGCTGCTCCGTGGGCTGGACGAAGCTGCTCTGTACGCGTTGCGCCGCCGGCTGGGGCCGGGTCTCGGCGCGGATCGCCGGCGGCTGCGCCGCCTGAGGCTGCTGGGTCTGCGGCTGGGGCGCGGAGGCCTTGCCCAGGGCCGCTTCGAAGAAGGCGCGCTGGGCCGCCGCGCGCGCGTTTCCCGCGCCGCCCGAGGCGGGGGGCGTCACGGGCGGCCAGACGGGCGGGCGGACGGCGGTCACGGGCGGGTTCCGAACATGGTTAACGGCTAGCAGGTTTCGCCGGTCCGCGTGAAGTCGTCGTTAACGCGCCTTCGCCAGCAACGCCTTCGCCGTCTCCGGCGTCAGCTCGCCGGTGTGCTTGGCCAGGATCGTCCCGTCGGACCCGATCAGGTAGGTCTCGGGCACGCCCGTGACCCCGAACTCCAGGCCGGCCCGGCCATCGCGATCGACCAGCCGCGCCGCGAACGGATCGCCTAGCCGGCCGAGGAAGGCCTTGGTGTTCTCGGGGGCGTCCTTGTAGGCGATGCCGACCACCGCCACGCCCTCGCGCTTCAGCCCCATCAGCACGGGGTGCTCGATTTCACATGGCGCGCACCAGCTGGCGAAGAAGTTGACCAGCACGGGCCCCTTCGCCGCCTGGCGCAGCGGCGCGAGCTGGCCGGTCTCGAGGACGGGCAGGGCGCGGTCGGGAAGGGGCTTGCCGATGGTGGCGCTGGGCTGGATCTGCGGATTGCGCTTGAGGCTGTAGCCGGCGAACAGCACGCCAAGCAGCACCAGGGCGGCCAGCGGGATGAAGGCCAGCCAGCGCCTCACGGCCGGTCGCGCTCCAGCCGCTCGGCCTGGCGCTTCCATCGGCGGGCCCGGAGCAGGCTGTCGGTGATCATCCAGACCACGACCGCCGCCGTCACCGCGAAGGCGGGCCAGACGAACAGGGCGTACTTGCCGGCGTCGAGGTCGAGCATCAGGCGTCCGCCGCCTTCAGCGCCAGCACCGTCGCCCGTCGGCGCCAGACGTCGCCCTGGATCCGGACCAGCCAAAGCGATCCAAACAGCGCCATGTAGCCCAGCACCATCAGCGTCAGCGGCGTGCCGTAGACCGGCGGCAGGCCGTCGCCGGGATCGGCGAACAGGGTCGAGGAGCCCTGGTGCAGGCTGTTCCACCAGTCGACCGAGAACTTGACGATCGGCAGATTGATCAGCCCGACGAGGGCGAGAATGGCGGCGGCGCGGCCGGCCTTGGTCTCGTCGTCGATGGCCGAGCGCAGGGCGATGTAGGCCAGGTAGAACAGCAGCAGCACCAGCACAGAGGTCAGCCGCGCGTCCCAGACCCACCAGGTCCCCCACATCGGCTTGCCCCACAGCGAGCCGGTGACCAGGGCCAGGGCGGTGAAGGCGGCGCCCAATGGCGCGGCGGCCTTGGCGGCGGCGTCGGCCAGCACGTGGCGGAACACCAGGCTCAGGAAGCTGGCCACGCCCAGGCAGATGTAGGCGAACATCGACAGGATCGCCGCCGGCACATGGATGAACATGATCCGGACGGTGTCGCCCTGTTGGTAGTCCTCGGGGGCGGAGAAGCCGAGCCACAGGCCGACGGCGATCGCGCCGAAGGCCGCCACGCCCAGCACGGGCGCGGCGACCTTGGCGAACGACATGAACTTCGCCGGATTGGCCAGGAAGGCGAACATGCCCGGCGGCTTACGGCGGCGGGCCCAGCGGCGCAAGCCGCCAGGTGTCGCGGCTGCCGTCAGGCGCCCGCGGCGTCCGCCTCTTCAGGCAGCTCGTCCCAGAGCTCGGCAAGGTCGTCGCCGCCGTCCGGTCCGAAGGCCAGCGGTGCGCCATCGAGGTCGGCGCGGAGGCGCATGCCGCCGCGACCGGGGCCGTCGCGGCGGCCGTGCAGGGCGTCGAAGGCCTTGCGTTGCGGCGCCGTCAGCTGGCCGTAGAAGGCCTTGGTCGCCGCCGCGCGTTGGGCGAAGGCCTGCTGGCGCTCGGCCATGCGGGCGGCCTGCCGGTCGAGCCGCTCGGGCGTGGTCAGCGGGGCGGCGTCAGGCGCCCGGCGCTCGCGCTTCCAGTCGCCGCGAGCCTTCGGCGAGGTCGAGGCGAGGAAGGTCTGAAGGGCCGGCTCCTGCTGCGAGGTCAGCTGCAGAACGGCGCGCAGGTGATCGGCGCGTCGGGCGGGATCGTGACGCCCGTGGCGTCCGTGGCGGCCCCCGTCGGGCCCGCGTTCGGCCTTGGGGCGGCCGTCGGGCGCGACAGGCGGGGCGGCGACGGCGATGGCGCCGGCGCTGAGGGCGAGGGCGCCGGCCAGCAGGGCGGCTTTGGGAAGGGCGAGCTTCATGGCGTGATGTCTCCAACCAGTGTGGCTGGCAGTCTAACGCCCGGGTTGTGGCGCCGGTTTTTCGGGATGACGCTGTTTTGTTTCAGGCCTGACGTGGATCAGTCGATGGCGTTGCGACAGGCCGCGGCCATGGCCAGCGGCGAGAGGGCGACGGCGGCGGCGGTCCAGGCGGCCAGAAGCGCCAGGCCCGCGGTCCACGGCAGGCCGGCGGCGGCCTGGCCCAGCGCCCCGCCGCCGAACACCACCGGCGGCGCGAACAGGGGCAGCACGATCACCGCGATGAGCAGTCCGCCGCGACGGCTGCCCAGCGCCAGGGAGGCGCCGAGTCCGCCGACGAAACTGAAGGCCAGCCCGCCGATCAGGGCGCAGGCGAAGATGAGGGGGCTGAGGGCGACCGGCGCGCCGAGGGCGATCGCGGCGACGGGGGCGGCCACGGCGAGCGGCAGTCCCGTGGCCAGCCACTGGGCGAGGCACTTGATCGCGCAGATCGCCTCCAGCGGCAGGGCGCCAAGGGCCAGCAGGTCGAGGGCGCCGTCCTCGAAGTCGCGCTCGAACAAGCGCTCGAGCGACAGCAGGGAGGCCAGCGACAGGGCCAGCCAGGCGAAGCCCGGCGCGATCACCGCCAGTCGGGCGGGCTCCGCGCCGGCCGCGAACGGCAGCAGCACGGTGATACCGGCATAGAAGGCCAGGGCCGGCAGCGGTCCGCCGCCCCGTCCCCAGGTCAGCGCCAGTTCGCGCCTGAGCAGGACCCCGAGCCCGCTCACGCGCCGATCTCCACGGCGCGCGCCGGCAGGGGCAGGGGGTCGTGGACGGCGGCGAGGATCATGCCGCCGCCGGCGACATGGGCCGCCATCAGCTCGCCCAGCCTCGTCCGCCAGCCGGCGTCGAGCGGGGCCAGCGGCTCGTCCAGCAGCCACAGCGGGCGCGGCGCGGCCAGCAGTCGCGCCAGGGCCAGCCGCCGGCGCTGGCCGGCCGAGAGGCGGCGGACCTCGAGGTCCAGCAGCCGGGTCAGCTCCAGGGTTTCAGCCGCCGCCCGGGCGGTGGCTTCGGCGCCGCCCTGCCAGAGGGCGGCGAAGCGCAGTTCCTCCCAGGCGGTGCGGCCGCTCTTCAGGCCATCGAGGTGGCCGAGCAGATGCAGCACCTGCCCTCGCGCGGCGCCGTCCTCGTCAAGACCTTCGAAAACAACCGATCCCGCCTCGAGCCGCAGCAAGCCGGCCACCGCCCGCAGCAGGCTCGTCTTGCCGGCGCCATTACGGCCGGTCAGGGCCACCGCCTCGCCCGCCTCGACAGTAAAGCCCAGGCGTTCGAACAGCAGCCGCTCGCCCCGTCGGATCGCGACGTCTTCAATACGGATTCGCGAAATCATGCGGCCACCTGAGAACCGCTCGCAAAGACCATGGCGCCGGCGTGGACGTATCGCTCAACGCGCGGTATGGAGCCCGCCATCGGCCCCGCGCGTCCACGCGCGGACGTCCGCCGCGCCGGGCGGGACGCTGTGTGTCCCCTCCGAAAAGCGCGCGATCCCGGAAGTGGTTTTCGGGCGGCCGTGAACAGGAAGGGACTCTCCCACAATGGCTTCGATCGACAGCCTTCATACCCGCCGCACGCTCACCGTCGGCGGAACGTCCTACGTCTACTACAGCCTTCCCGCTTCGGAAGAAGCCGGTCTTGAGGGAATTTCCCGTCTGCCGGTGTCGATGAAGGTTCTTCTCGAGAACCTGCTGCGCAACGAAGACGGCGCCGATACCGACCAGACCGACCTGCGGGCGATCGCCGCCTGGGCCCAGAACAAGGGCTCGGTCGAGCACGAGATCAGCTTCCGCCCGGCGCGGGTGCTGATGCAGGACTTCACCGGCGTGCCCGCCGTCGTCGACCTGGCCGCCATGCGCGACGCCATGAACAGCCTCGGCGCCGACCCGAGCAAGATCAACCCGCTGATCCCCGTCGATCTCGTGATCGACCACTCGGTGATGGTCGACTTCTTCGGCACCGCCAAGAGCTACGGCGACAACGTCGACAAGGAATACGAGCGCAACATCGAGCGGTACCGCTTCCTCCGCTGGGGTTCGTCGGCCTTCAACAACTTCCGCGTGGTGCCCCCGGGCACCGGCATCTGCCACCAGGTGAACCTGGAATACCTGGCCCAGACCGTCTGGACCGCCCAGGACGCCGGCCATCCGGAGTCCGAAGTCGCCTATCCCGACACCGTGGTCGGCACCGACTCCCACACCACCATGGTCAACGGCCTGTCGGTCCTGGGCTGGGGCGTCGGCGGCATCGAGGCTGAAGCCGCGATGCTCGGCCAGGCCATCCCGATGCTGATCCCGGAAGTGATCGGCTTCCGTCTGACCGGCGCCCTGCCGGAGGGCGCGACCGCCACCGACCTGGTGCTCACCGTCACCCAGATGCTCCGCAAGAAGGGCGTCGTCGGCAAGTTCGTCGAGTTCTTCGGCTCGGGCCTCGCCAACCTCACCATCGAAGACCAGGCGACGATCGCCAACATGGCCCCGGAATACGGCGCCACCTGCGGCTTCTTCCCGGTCTCGCAGTCGACCATCGACTACCTGCGCGCCACCAACCGTGATCCGCAACGGGTCAACCTGGTCGAGGCCTACGCCAAGGTCCAGGGCATGTGGTTCGATCCGGAAGCCCCGGAACCCATCTTCACCGACGTGCTCGAGCTTGAGCTCGGTGAAGTGCAATCCTCGCTGGCCGGCCCGAAGCGCCCGCAGGACCGCGTTCTGCTGACCGACGCCGCCGCCGCCTTCGAAACGGCGCTGGGCGACGAGTTCGGCAAGAAGGAACAGACCGACCGCCGCGTGCCGGTCGCCGGCTCGAGCTTCGACGTCGGCCACGGCGATGTGGTCATCGCCGCCATCACCAGCTGCACCAACACCTCCAACCCCAGCGTCCTGATCGCCGCCGGCCTGCTGGCCAAGAACGCGGTGGCCAAGGGCCTGAAGGTGAAGCCCTGGGTGAAGACCTCGCTGGCCCCCGGCTCGCAGGTGGTCACCGACTATCTGGCCAAGGCCGGGCTGACCAAGCACCTCGACGCGCTCGGCTTCAACCTCGTCGGCTACGGCTGCACCACCTGCATCGGCAACTCGGGCCCGCTGCCCGAGCCGATCAGCGCCGCCGTCAACGAGGGCGACCTCGTCGCCTGCTCGGTGCTGTCCGGCAACCGTAACTTCGAAGGCCGGGTGAACCCGGACGTCCGCGCCAACTACCTGGCCTCGCCGCCGCTGGTGGTCGCCTACGCCCTGGCCGGCTCGATGCGCATCGACCTCGCCACCCAGCCGCTCGGCCAGGACAAGAAGGGCAACGATGTCTTCCTGAAGGACATCTGGCCGACCTCGAAGGACATCGCCGACCTGCAGCGCAAGTCGGTGACCAGCGACATGTTCGCCAAGCGCTACGGCGACGTGTTCAAGGGCGACAAGCACTGGCAGGCGATCAAGGTCGAGGGCGGCCAGACCTACGGCTGGGACATGGGGTCCACCTACGTCCAGAACCCGCCCTACTTCGAGGGCATGACCATGACCCCCGAGCCGGTGAAGGACATCATCGAGGCCCGTATCCTCGGCGTGTTCGGCGACTCGATCACCACCGACCACATCAGCCCGGCCGGTTCGATCAAGAAGACCTCGCCGGCCGGCGAGTACCTGCTCTCGCACCAGGTCCGCTTCGAGGACTTCAACGGCTACGGTTCGCGCCGCGGCAACCACGAAGTGATGATGCGCGGCACCTTCGCCAACATCCGCATCCGCAACAAGATCACCCCGGAAATCGAAGGCGGCGTGACCAAGCACTTCCCGTCGGGCGAGGTGATGCCGATCTACGACGCCGCCATGCGCTATGAGCTGGAAGGCCGTCCGGCCGTCGTGTTCGCCGGCAAGGAATACGGCACCGGATCGTCGCGCGACTGGGCGGCCAAGGGCGCCAAGCTGCTCGGCGTCCGCGCCGTCATCGCCGAGACCTTCGAGCGTATCCACCGCTCGAACCTCGTGCAGATGGGCGTTCTGCCGCTGCAGTTCCTGTCGGACGGCTGGCAGCGCCTGGGCCTGACCGGTGAGGAGATCGTCTCGATCCGCGGACTGCAGGACCTGTCGCCGCGCAAGCAGCTGATCGTCGAGCTCTACCGCCCGTCGGATGGCCGCATCGCCCGCTTCCCGGTTCGTTGCCGCATCGATGGCCCGACCGAGCTGGAATACTTCCAGGCCGGCGGCGTGATGCCCTACGTCCTGCGTAACCTCGCCAAGGGCGAGGCCTAAGAGGTCCGGGGGCGGCGCGGTCACGGCCTCGTGAAACGCGCCGCCCCCGCTTCTTCGCTTAAGTGCGACGCCATGCGTCGCGTCTTGTTGCCCCTCCTGCTTCTGCTCGTCGCGCCGGCCGCCGCCTCGGCGGCCGTCGTCGCGCGTCCGCCCGTGGTGGTGGAGCTGTTCACGGCCCAGGGCTGCTCCTCCTGCGCCAAGGCCAACGCCCTGGTCTCGGAGCTGGCGGAACGGCCGGACGTGCTCGCCCTGACGTTCCCGGTCGACTACTGGGACTACCTCGGCTGGCCCGACACGTTCGCCCGGCCCGAGTTCGCCGAGCGCCAGCGCGCTTATGCCCGCAAGCTCGCCATCCGCGAGGTCTATACCCCCCAGATCGTCATCGACGGCCGGGTGCAGGCCTCCGGCGTCAAGCCGGACAAGATCGAGCCGCTGGTCGACCAGGCCGCGAAAGCGCCGACCAATCCCCCCGACATGATGTTCCTCGGCAAGCGCCGGGTCGCCGTTGGGTCCGGGCCGGCGCCGCGCGGCGGCGCCGAAGTCTGGCTGATACGCTACGACCCGCGCGAACAGGAGATCACGCCCAAGCGGGGCGACAACCGCGGCGAGACCCTGGTCCAGCGCAACGTCGTGCGCCAGGTCGTCCGCCTCGGCGCCTGGCGCGGCCAGCCGATCGCGCTGCGCATGCCGCTGGCGCCGGAGGAGGGGCTCGCGACCGTGGTCCTCGTCCAGGGCGTCAAGGGCGGCAAGATCGTCTCTGTGCTGCGGTAGTCAGCTCGACCCTCTCCCAACGGGAGAGGGAGGGGCCCGCGCGAAGCGTGGGGGGCTGAGGGGCTACGCCGGTCGTCAGCGCGCCCTCATCCGTCGGCTACGCCGACACCTTCTCCCGCCGGGAGAAGGAAAACCCTACACCCGCAGCATCAACCCGCCATCCACGCCCAGCGCCTGTCCCGTCACGAACCCGCCGTCGTCAGAGGCCAGGAACAGCGCCGCCCGGGCGATGTCGATCGGCTGACCGAGGCGCTTGAGCGCCGCCTTCTTGGCCCACAGCGCCGCAACATCCTCGCGCACGAAGCTGCCGGCGGTCATGCCGGTGGCGATGGCTCCGGGCAGGATTGCGTTGGACGTCACACCCTGGCGGCCCAGCTCCAGCGCGAAGGTGCGCATCATCCCGACCACCCCGGCCTTGGAGGCGCTGTAGGCGACGAGGCCATTGTCGGTGTGGCGCGCCATGATCGAGGCAGTGAAGATCAGCCGCCCGGCCCCGGACTTGACCAGATGGGGCACGGCGTTCCGCGCGATGCGGAAGGCGGCGCGCAGGTTGACGCCGTACTGGCGGTCGAACTCCTCGTCGGTGGTTTCGCCGACCGGCGTCGAGCCGGAGACGCCGGCGTTGTTGTAGACGATGTCGAGCTTGCCGAAGGCGGTCACGGCCGCCGCGATGATGGCGGCGGGCGCTTCGTCGGTGCTGATGTCGGCAGCGAGGGTCTCGATGGCGGGATTGTCGAAGACGAGATTGGCGCCCGGCCGGTCGACCGCGAGAACAAGCGCGCCCTCGGAGGCGAAGAGTTCGGCGCTGGCGCGGCCGATCCCGCTTGCGGCGCCTGTGACGATGGCCGCGCGGCCCTGCAGTCTACCCATGACGTTTCCCTCTGTTTTCGTTGTGCGGACAAAATGAAACCCGCGCTGCCGGAGGGGAAGGCAACGCGGGTTCATTTTCGTCGGAGAGGGGATAGTCCGTCGACCGGCCGGGTTCCCGCGATCCGGGAGGGGCTGGGGGGGCTGTTCAGGATCCAGAACCAAGGGGCCCTGACCGGCCGACAGGTATTAATCTGATGCCTGTCCCTGGCGCTCGCGCGTTCGAAACAAGGTCATTTTGCGGCGGTTCGTGTCTCGGCCGGCAATATTGCGCGGGCGTGGCGTTTCGGCGACGGGGCTCGCCAAAGGGCTCGATTCAGGTCTAGCCTGAAGCCTGCATGACGGTTGAACCGACATACTCGGCGCCGCGCGCCGCCACGGTCTTCTTCGAGCGGCGCGAACTGGAACGCCTGCTCCGGCTCTACGGCCGCATGGTCGCCGCCGGGGAATGGCGCGACTACGGCATCGGCGGGCTCGCCGACGCGGCGGTGTTCAGCATCTTCCGACGCTCCGGCGAGGCTCCGCTCTACCGCATCGAGAAACGGCCGGCCCTGGCCCGCAAGCAGGGCGCCTGGTCGGTGACGACCCAGAGCGGCCATATCCTCAAGCGCGGTCATGAGCTGGAGCAGGTGCTGCGCGTGTTCGACAAGGGCAAGTTCTCGGTGGTCGACTAGGCCTTCACCGCTTCGGACAAAGAAAAGGCCCCGCCGGTCGCCCGGCGGGGCCTCGTTCGTTTCGACGGTCGCTGTCCGCGTTAGCTGCGGCGGGCGCCCAGGAAGGCGAGCAGGAACTGGAACAGGTTGATGAAGTCCAGGTACAGGCTCAGCGCGCCGTAGTTGGTGGCCACGGCCTTGGCGGTGTCGTCGCCGCCCAGCTGGTAGTAGGTCATCTTCAGGCGCTGGGTGTCGTAGGCGGTGAGGCCCGCGAAGATCAGCACGCCCAGGGCGCTGATGATCAGGTGCATCATCGGCGCTTTCAGGAACATGTTGACGATCGAGGCCAGGATCAGGCCCCACACGCCCATGATCAGGAAGCTGCCGAAGCCGGTCAGGTCACGCTTGGTGGTGTAGCCGAACAGGCTCAGCGCGCCGAAGGCGGTGGCGGTGATCAGGAAGGTGGAGGCGATCGAGCCGCCCGTGTAGCGCAGCACCCAGACGGCGCTGGAGGCGCCGATGATGCTGACGATGCCCCAGTACAGCGCGGCGGAGCCGGCGGGGCTGGGGTTCTTCATCGCGAACCCGGCGATCAGGACCAGCGCCAGCGGGGCGAAGGCCAGGATCATGCCGGGCAGCGTGTAGCCCGCGAAGGCGCCGTTGGCGTTGACGACGAACAGAAGATCCCGGATCGCCGGCACGCTGGCGACGACGTAGGCGATGGCCGCCGACAGCACGAGGCCTAGGGCCATCTTGTTGTACACGCCGAGCATGAAGGCGCGCAGTCCCGCGTCGATCGACATGTCGGCCGTTTGCGGAATCGAGCGCGAGGCGCCGCGTTCGAAGTCGCTCATTGGAAAAAACCCTTTCAAGGCGCCCAAGGCGGACGCTCAAGGAATATCGGGTGTGCGACCGCCTGACGCAAGGCGTTCGCATCACGGCGATGTCGGTCTACTCCGCGCGCAGCACCGGGGCGGGGCGTTTTGACAGCGCCTGCATCGCCGCCAGCAGGCCGCCGACGAAGGCCAGGCCCGCCGCGCCGCCGAGCAGCAGGGCGACGCCGGCCCAGTCGACGCTCCATTTCGCCTCGAAGACCTTGACCACCACCGGCCAGGCGGCCGCGTAGCCGAGGGCCACGCCCGCGACCCCCGCAATCAGCCCGACGAAGCCGTACTCGACCCCGTAGGCGGCCAGGATCTGCCCGCGTGACCCGCCCAGAACCTTCAGCGTCGCCGCTTCCCGGGCTCGAGCTCTCGCGCCCGCCGCGATGGCGCCGGCCAGCACGAGAACGCCGGCCAGTGCGGCCACGGCCGCCGCCCCGCGCACGGCCAGGGCCAGTCGCCCGAACATGTCGGTCGCCGCCTCGAGCTGCTCGCGGACGCTGATCACGTTCACGGCCGGGAAGGTCTCGCCGAGCGCCTTGGTGACGCGCGCCTCCTGCGCGGCGGTGCCCTTTGCGATGGCGACATGGCGCAGGGTGGCGCCCTCGACCGCCGAGGGGCTGACGACGAGGGCGAAGGCCGGCCCGAAACCGCCCCACTCGACCTTGCGCAGCGCCGCGACGCGCGTGTCGACCTCGCGGCCGAGAATCGAGATGGTGATCATGTCACCGACCTTGATGCCGCCGCCCCGGGCGGCATCGACCTCCATGGCCACCTGCGGGCCGCCCGCCTCGTCGGCGGCCCACCACTGCCCGTCGACGATGCCCGCCTCCTTGGGCTTGGGGCCGATCACCGACAGGGCGATGTCGTTGTCGTAGGCCCAGCGTTCGCCGTCCTTGATCGCCTCGACATCGACCGGCTCGCCCTTGATCCGCACGATGCGGCCCGTGGCGAACGGCGCGCGCAGCCAGTTGTCTTCGGTCAGAGGCACGCCGAAGGCGCGACGCACCGTGGCGTCAAACTCGGGGATGCGCTCGCCCGGGATCTCGGTGAACACCATGGCCGGGGCGGTCTTGGGCGCCACCTCGCTGATCTGGCTGAGCAGGGATGACTGGATCAGCACCACCGCGGCCAGCAGGCCGACGCCCAGGCCGATCGCGGGCGAGGCGGTGCGCGCCGCCGATCGCGGCCCGGCGAGGTTGGCGATGCCGATGCGGATCGAGCCCCGCGCCAGCCCTCGCGCCTTGCCCGCCCCCCAGGCCGCGGCGCGGCCCAGCGCCCAGAGGATTCCGAAGGCGACGACGACGCCGGCGATCATGATCCCCGCGGCCATCGGCGTCGGGGCGGTGACCACCGCCAGCGCGGCCAGGCCGATCCCGGCGAGGACGGCGGCGATCAGCTCCGGCCCGAAGGTCAACCCGCCGCTGAGGTCGCGACGGAACAGGGAGGAGGGCGGCGTCGCCCGCGCCCGCGCCAGCGGAGCCAGGCTGAAGGCGGCGGCGGCGAGCAGGCCGAAGGCGGCCGCCTTCAGGAGCGGCATGGGATAGACCGCGAACAGCGCCGGCACCGGCAGCTGGTCCTTGGCGATCTGGCCCAGGATCAGCGGCGCGACCGCGCCGATGGCGAGGCCGATCGCGACGCCGAGCAGCGACAGGATGGCGATCTGGATCAGGTAGAGGTCGCGGATCAGCGCCCCCTCGGCGCCGAGCGCCTTGAGCACCGCGATCGAGGGCTTGCGCTGTTCGAGATAGGCCGAGACCGCGCCCGCCACGCCCAGGCCGCCGGCGACCAGCGACGCGAGGCCGATGAAGCCGAGGAAATACTCGAGCTGGTCGATCAGCCGCTTGATCCCCGCCGCCGCGTCGTTGCGGCCGCGCGCGTCGAAGCCGGCCGTCTTGAAGTCCTTCACCAGCCGGTCGACGCCGGCATTGGCGGCGAACTGGGGCTTCAGCGCGATCCGCACGGTCTCGCCGGTGTTGGGCAGGCCCTCCTCGACGAAGCCGCCCTTCTCGACGGCGGCCTTGGTCGCCAGCACCCTCGGGCCGAGCTGGAAGCCGCGCCCCAGGCGGTCGGGCTCGGAGACCAGCACCGCGCGGGCGACGAACTTCGCCTCGCCGATCAGGAAGGTATCGCCGAGCTTCATGTGCAGCCGGTCGAGCAGGGTCTGCTCCACGGCCGCCCCGGCCGCGTCGCCCTGCGGCGCGAAGGCCGCCGCAAGGCTCGGAGCGCCCTTTAGCTCGACGGTCCCGGCCAGCGGATAGCCATCGGACACCCCGCGCAGCTCGACCAGCCGCCGCTCGCCGCTCGGCGCCTCGGCCATGGCCTGGGCGGCGGTGGAATAGACCGGCCTGCCGACGGCCTCGAACCGCGCGCGGTCTGCGTCGGTGAACAGTCGCCGCTCGACGCTGACGCGGATGTCGCCGCCGAGGATTTCTCGCGCCTCGGACGCCAGGCCCCGGCGGAAGGCCTCGGCCGTCGAACCGGCGGCGGCGATGGCCGCCACGCCGAGCGCCAGGCAGGCCAGGAAGATGCGGAAGCCGGCGACGCCGGAGCGCAGCTCGCGGGCGGCGAAGCGGACGGAGAGCGGAAGTCGGCTCACGCGGGTTCGACCACGCGGCCGCCGCTCATCGTCACCTGCCGGTCGGCGCGGGCGGCAAGGAGCGGATCATGGGTGACGAGCACCAGGGCGGCCCTGGTCTCGGCGAGGAGGTCGAACATCAGGTCGGCGACACCGCCGGCGTTGCTCGAATCGAGGTTGCCGGTCGGCTCGTCGGCGAACAGCAGCTGCGGCTGCACCGCCAGCGCCCGGGCCAGGGCGACGCGTTGCTGCTCGCCGCCGCTGAGCTGGTGCGGGTAGTGGCGCAGCCGTTCGGTCAATCCGACGCGATCCAGCCATTCACGGGCGACCCTGGCCGCGTTCTTGCGGCCGGCGATCTCCAGCGGCGCGGCCACGTTCTCCTCGGCGGTCATGTTCGGCAACAGGTGAAACGACTGGAACACCAGCGCCGCCCGCCCGCGGCGCAGACGCGCGCGTCCGTCCTCGCTGAGCCGGCCCAGTTCCTCGCCGAACAGCCGCACCTTGCCGGAGGTCGGCTGCTCGAGCCCGGCGGCCACCGCGATCAGCGACGACTTGCCCGAGCCGGACGGACCGACCACGGCCACACGTTCGCCCGGCTCGACCTGCAGGCTGACCCCCTTGAGAATTTCAACAGGCCCGGCCGCCGAGGGCAGGGTCAGGGTCACGGATTCCAGCGTGAGCGGCATCGGCGGCGTCGAAGCGTCGTACATCGGCAGCTTTCGTCAGGTGTTTTGCGTTGGACGCGTTCACCCTATGTAGGACGAAGCCATGGCTTGCACACCTTACGGTCCCGTCACTCGCCGCGCCTTCGCCGGCCTCCTGATCGCAGGCGCGGCGTCGCCTGTGCTCGCGCAGCCGAAGCCAAGGCCGAAACCGAGGATCGTGACGGTGCTCGGCGACAGCATCACCGCCGGCTACGGACTGCCCAGCCGCGACGCGCTGCCGTACCGTCTGGAAGGGCAGCTGGCGAAGCTGATCCCGGGCGCGCGGGTGCGCGGCGCCGGAGTCAGCGGCGACACCAGCGCCGGCGGCGCCGCCCGCGTCGACTTCAGCGTCCAGGCCGACACCGCCGTCTGCGTCGTCGCCCTCGGCGGCAACGACCTGCTGCAGGGGCTGGATCCGCGGCAGACCCGGGCCAACCTCGACCGCATCATCACCCGGCTTAAGGCGCGGCGGATCACCGTGGTCCTGGCCGGACTGAGCGCGCCGAACGCCATCGGCCGCTCCTACGCCCGCGACTTCGGCGCCATATTCCCGGATCTGGCGCGCAAGCACCGCATCGCCCTCTATCCCAATCTTCTGGAAGGGGTGCGGGGCGTGCCGCGCCTCAACCAGCGGGACGGCATCCATCCCAACGCCGCCGGCGTGACCATCATCGCCGCCCGGCTCGCGCCGGTGGTGGCGAAGGCGCTCACCGGTCGCCGCTAACAAACCCTCGGGGGAACTGAATGCAGTATTCGAAGCTCGGCCGCACAGGCCTGGACGTCAGCCGCGTGTGCCTGGGCACCATGACCTGGGGCTCGCAGAACTCGGAGGCCGAAGCCCACGAGCAGATGGACTACGCCCTCGGCAAGGGGATCAACTTCTGGGACACGGCCGAGATGTACGCCTCGCCGCCGCGACCTGAGACGCAAGGCAGCACCGAACGCTACATCGGAACCTGGCTCAAGAAGACCGGCAAGCGACACGAGATCGTGCTGGCCTCGAAGGTCGCCGGACGCGGCGCCGCCTTCGGCGGGCTAGACTGGATCCGCAAGGACAAGTCCACCCCGCGGCAGACGCGGGCGCAGATCGCGGAGGCCGTCGAGGGCTCGCTGACCCGGCTGCAGACCGACTATCTCGACCTCTATCAGTTGCACTGGCCGGACCGTCCGGTCCGCACCTTCGGCGGCATGACCTTCAAGGACTACGACCAGGACTACGAGAGCTTCCGCGCGATCCTCGAGGCGCTCGACGACCAGGTGAAGGCGGGCAAGATTCGCCACGTCGGGGTCTCGAACGAGTACCCCTGGGGCGTGATGAAGTTCCTGGCCGAGTCCGACAACCACGGCCTGCCGCGCATCGCCTCGATCCAGAACGCCTACCACCTCGCCAACCGCGTGTTCGAGTACGGCCTGGCCGAGATCGCCTTGCGCGAAGACGTCGGCCTGCTGGCCTACTCGCCGCTGGCCCAGGGCTGGCTGACCGGCAAATACCTCGACGGCGCCAATCCCGAAGGCTCGCGCAAGGCGCTCTACAACCGCATGCAGCGCTATGAGGGCCCCGGCGCCGAGGAGGCTTTCAAGGCCTACATCGGCCTTGCCCGCGAGCACGGCATCGACCCGTCGCACCTGGCGCTGAAGTTCTGCGACACCCGCCCGTTCGTGACCTCGACCATCATCGGCGCCACCTCGATGGAGCAGCTCAAGACCGACATCGCCGGGTTCGACCTGGCCTGGTCGGAGGACCTGGAAAAGGCGGTCGACGCGATCCACACGAAGCAGCCGAACCCCTGTCCGTAGCTGGTCGGGGACATGTACCGTCTTCGGTACGTGTCCCCTGCGGCTTCGAAGCGGATGGGACACGCACTGAAGTGCTTGTCCCCGGCTTCTGCTAAACCCACCCCCATGCCCCGCCTCTTCGCCGCCATCGCCATTCCCGACGACATCGGCCAGCCGCTGCTTGGCCGCATGCACGGCCTCGACGGCGCGCGGTGGCGGCCGCTGGAGGCGCTGCATATCACCCTGCGCTTCTACGGCGACGTGAAGGACCAGGTGGCGCGCGACCTCGACGACGCGCTGACCAGCATCGCCTCCGCGCCGTTCGGTCTGACCCTGGACAGCGTCGGCGCCTTCGGCGAGGGCCGCGACATCCACGCGGTCTGGGCCGGGGTCGCGGAGAGCGAGCCGCTGCGCGCGCTGGCCGCCAAATGCGAAACCGCCGCCCGTCGCGTGGGCCTCAAGACCGAGGGCCGCCGCTACACCCCGCACGTGACGATGGCCTACCTGCGCCGGGTCGATCCGGCCTTCGTGGCCACCTGGCTCGAGGCCAACGCCCTGCTGAAGTCGCCGACCTTCGCCGTCGACCGCTTCGGGCTTTATTCGAGCCACCAGACGGGCGAGGGGTCCCGCTATCGGCTGGAGGCGGAGTACCGGCTGTAAACGCCTTGCGTGGCTCGACACGCGGCTCTGCCGCGCCTCACCATGACTGGCTTAATGAGCACTCGCCTACCTAAGTCATCCTGAGGAGCGAGCCTCAAGCGAGCGTCGCGAAAGACGCACGGCTAAAGCCGCCCCGCGAACTCCACCTCGACTGGCCCGGTCATGATCACGTGGCCGTCGCTCTCGCGCCACTCGACGGTCAGCTCGCCGCCGTCCAGTTCCATCGTCGCCTTCCGGCCGCTCAGGCCGCGCCGGGCGGCCGCCACCAGGGCCGCGCAGGCGCCCGTGCCGCAGGCGCGGGTCAGGCCGGCGCTGCGTTCCCAGACGCGCAGGCGGATGCGGTCCCTGGCCTTGACCCAGGCGAAGCCGACGTTGACGCCCTCGGGGAACAGCGGGTGGTGCTCGACCAGGCTGCCGGAGCCTCGCACCAGGGCGTCGCTCGGTTCCTCGTCGACGAAGAAGACCACATGCGGGTTGCCCATGCTCACGGCGCCGGGGGTGTGCAGGTGCGGGTTGTCGATCGGGCCGACCTGCAGCTCGATGCCCCGGGTGTCCATCTCCTCGGCCAGCGGGATCTGCTCCCAGTCCAGCCGCGGCTCGCCCATGTCGACGGTGACGATCTTGTCGCCGGCGCGCGTACTCTTCAGCGGTCCGCCGTCGGTGCCGAACGACACCGCGTCCTGACCGCCGGCCTCCATCAGCAGCCAGGCCGCGGCGCGGGCGCCGTTGCCGCAGGCGCCGACCTCCTCGCCGGTGTTGTTCCAGAAGCGCACGAAGGCGGACTCGCCCGCCCCGCGCGACGGCTCGATCGAGATCAGCTGGTCATAGGGCGTGTGGCCGTTGATCGCGCGGACCTCGTCCGGCGACGGTTCGAATGGTTGCTCACGCGCCTCGACAACGACAAACGCGTTGCCAAGGCCGTTCATCTTCAGGAACGGACGGCTCATAGCGGTCCTATATAGGCAACCGTCGCCTTCGTCAGATAGCGCGGCTATGAAAAGCGCATGAGCCCAGCCGTCGAGGAAGACTGTCCGCCCAAGTCCCCGCTGCGCAGGCTGCGGGCGATCCTGCGCAGCCTCTATCATGGCAGTTCGCCGACGGCGGTCCGGTTCAGGCTCGGCGTCATCGCCGTCGATCTGGCCATCATCGCCTTCTTCGTCGCCGCCCCGATCCTGAAGGACAGCGGCCGCGCCTTCTACGTCATCGACTATGTGATCGCGGTGGTGCTGATCATCGACCTGACGGCGCGGGCCATGGCCTGGTCGAGTCTCAAGAGCTTCCTGAAGCGGCCGGTCACGTGGGTCGACCTGTTCATCCTCGTCACCCTGCTGGCGCCGGCCTGGCTCGCCAATCTCGGATTCCTGCGGGTGGTGCGGCTGTGGACCCTGGTCGACAGCGAGTTCTTCTGGCGCACCATCGGCCGCAAGTACGACGACACCCGCGTCGAGGAGATCACCAAGGCGGTGGTGCGGCTGGTGACCTTCGTCTTCGTGGTCACCGGCTTCGTCTACACCAGCTTCATGGGCCGCTACGAAGGCATCAGTGGCTGGGTCGACGCCCTCTATTTCACCGTCACCACCCTGACCACCACCGGCTATGGCGACATCTCGCTGCCCGGTGTCTGGGGGCGGCTTCTGTCGATCTTCGTGATGCTGTTCGGGGTGTCGCTGTTCATCCGCCTGATGCAGCTGCTGGTGCGGCCGCACAAGGTGAAGTTCCCATGCCCCGCCTGCGGGCTTCAGCGGCACGATCTCGACGCGGTTCACTGCAAGGCCTGCGGCGAACTGCTCAACATCCCCAACGACGAGGCATAGTCGGCCTCTTGCCCGACGCCCCGGCGACCGTATGGTGCCTGCCGTCTGAGTTTGTCGGGATCCCGTCATGAAGCTTACCGCGTTCGCCGCCGCGGCCGCCCTGGTGCTGACCAGCGCCGCGCCCGCCCTTGCCGAGACCCCGTTCGAGTGGCTGGAGGCCGTCGACGCTCCGCGGTCGATGGAATGGGTTGAGGCGGAGAACGCCAAAACCCTGCCGGTGTTGACGGGCGACGCACGCTACGCCGGGCTGCACGCCGACGCCCTGGCCATCCTGTCGGCGAGCGACCGCATCCCGGCGCCGAGCTTCCACGGCAAGGACATCTACAATTTCTGGCAGGACGGGACCAACGTCCGCGGCCTGTGGCGACGGGTCAGTCTCGACGGCTACCGGTCGGCCACGCCGGCCTGGGAGACGGTTCTCGATCTCGACGCCCTGGCGAAGGCCGAGAAGGCCAACTGGATCTGGAAGGGCGCCGACTGCCGCCCGACCACCCACGACCGTTGCCTGGTCTCCCTGTCGAATGGCGGCAAGGACGCGGTCGAGGCGCGCGAGTTCGATCTCAAGACCCGGCGCTTCGTCGAGGGCGGATTCCGGTTGCCGGAAAGCAAGCAGAACGTTGAATGGCTCGACGCCGACACCCTGCTGCTGACCCGTGACTGGGGCGAGGAGACGACCACCGAGTCGGGTTACGGCTTCGTGGTGAAGGCCCTCAAGCGCGGACAGCCGCTGGCCGAGGCGAAGGAAGTCTTCCGCGGCGACCCCAAGGATGTCTCCGCCCAGCCGGTCGTCTATCGTGACGGCGCCGGCAAACGGATCGTGCTGGTCGGTCGCGGCCTCGACTTCTTCAATACCGCCTGGTTCCTGCTGCCCGAGGACGGCGGCGCGGCCAAGGCGCTGCCCCTGCCGAAGCGGTCAAACACCCACGGCTACATCGACGGCCGGTTGATCGTGTCCATCCAGGAGGACTGGAACTTCCGCGGCGAGGCCTTCACGGCCGGCTCGCTGCTGGCCGTCGATGTGCCCCGGCTGCTGGTCATCACACAGGCGGCGGGGTCGATCGTCCAGCCCCTCTACACCCCCTCCGACCGCCGGGCGCTCGATCGCGACCAGGTCGAGGTCACCGAGACCCGGGTCGTCGCCGTCGAGTACGACAATGTGCGCGGCAGTCTGCTGAGCTTCGCGCGCGGACCCGACGGGACCTGGGTGCGCCAGGCCTACAAGGGCCTCGCCAATGCCTCGGTCAACCTGGGCGCGGTCGCGGACGACGGCGATGCGGTCTTCTACAGCGAGGAGAACTTCGTCACCCCGACCCGGCTGATGCTGGCCGCAACGGCCGCGCCGACGAGCGTCGAGGTCAAGGCGATGCCGGCCCGCTTCAAGGCTGACGACCTGACGGTGGAGCAGTTCGAGGCGACCTCGAAGGACGGCACGAAGATTCCCTACTTCGTCGTCCGCAAGACGGGTCTGAAGTACGACGGCTCCGCCCCCGCCCAGGTCTTCGCCTACGGCGGCTTCCAGCTCAGCAAGCTGCCGATCTACGACCCGGTCAACGGCAAGCTCTGGCTGGAGCGCGGCGGGGTGCAGATCGTGCCCAACATCCGCGGCGGCGGCGAGTTCGGCCCGGCCTGGCACGAGGCGGCGCTCAAGGCCAACCGCCAGCGCGCCTTCGACGACCTGTTCGCGGTGACCGAGGACGTCATCGCCCGCAAGATTTCCAGCCCGCGTCACCTCGGCTTCTACGGCCGCTCCAACGGCGGTCTGCTCGCGGGCGTGGCCCTGACGCAGCGGCCGGACCTGTGGAACGCGGTGGTGGTCGAGAGCCCGCTGCTCGACATGCTGCGCTACCACCTGCTGCCGGCCGGCGCGTCCTGGATCGGCGAATACGGCGACCCGACCAAGCCTGAAGAGGCTGCGTGGATCGCGAAATATTCGCCGTTCCAGAATGTGAAGCCCGGCGTGAAATATCCGCTCGCCTACATCACCACCTCGACCAAGGACGATCGTGTCCATCCCGGCCATGCGCGCAAGTTCGCGGCCCGGCTGGCGGAGGTCGGCGCGCCCTACCTGTATTACGAGAACACCGATGGCGGTCACGCCAACGCGGCCGATCCCAACGCCAACGCCAAGCGCTGGGCGATGCACTACGTCTACCTGTCCCGGCAGTTGATGGATTGACCCGCGGCGTGCGCACCCCACTTCTCGCCATAGCCATGACCGTCACAGCCCTCGCCGCCTCCGCCCAGACTCCGGCCCGCACCCCGGCCGATCCGTACCAGTGGATGGAGGAGATCGAGGGCGAGAAGCCCCTCGCCTGGGCCCGTGCCGAGAACGGGCGGTCGCTGCCGAAGCTGCAGACCGACCCGCGCTACCAGGGCCTGTTCGATCAGGCGCTCGCCATCGTCACCGCCCAGGACCGTATCCCCGGCGTCGGGTTCTTCGGCGACGGCGCCCTGACCAACTTCTGGCAGGACACGGTCCATGTCCGCGGGATCTGGCGCAAGACCACGCTCGACAGCTACCGCACCGCCGACCCGGTCTGGGAGACGATCCTCGACATCGACGCCCTGGCCAAGGCCGAAGGGAAGAACTGGGTCTACAATGGCGTCAGCTGCCTCCCGCCCGACGATCGCCGCTGCCTGGTGATCCTGTCCGACGGGGGCAAGGACGCGGTCACCTACCGCGAGTTCGACAGCGTCACGAAGACCTTCGTCGAAGGCGGCTTCGTCGCCCCCGAGGGCAAGCAGAACATCAGCTGGCTCGACGAGAACACCCTGCTGATCGCCCGCGACTGGGGCGACGGCACGATGACCAAGTCCAGCTACCCGTTCGTGCTGAAGACCTGGAAGCGCGGGACGCCGCTGGCGGCGGCGACCGAGCTATTCCGCGGCGCGGTCGATGACGTCTCGGTCTCGCCGTTCGTGCTGCGCGACGCCGACGGCGTGGCCCAGGCCGTGATGATCAATCGCGCGACCAGTTTCTTCGAGGCCGAGACCTACCTCGTGACCGACAAGGGGCCGGAGAGGCTGCCGTTCCCGCTGAAGAGCAGCATCCAGGGCCTGGTCCAGGGCAAGCTGGTGTTTACCCTCGAGGAGGACTGGGCCGCCCAGGGCCTGAAGCAGGGCGACCTCGCCGCCTTCGACCTCGGCGCGATCAAGGCTGACGCCGCCACGGCCCGCGCGACCCTTATCCTGCGTCCGACCGCCCGCCAGTCGGTGGAGGGGATCAACATCAGCCGCAACAGGCTGATCGTCGCCCTCTACGAGGACGTGAAGGGCAAGGCCGTGGTGTTCACGCCCGGCGCCGATGGCTGGGCCAGCCGCACGCTCGACCTGCCGGCCAACGCGGCGATCGGCATCGGGTCGACCTCCGATCGCGACGACCGCGTGTTCCTGACGGTGACCAACTATCTGACGCCGACCACCTACTGGCTCGGCGACGCCGCCACCGGCGCGCTCGAGACGATCAAGGCCCAGCCCGCCAAGTTCGACGCCGAAGGCCATGTGGTCGAACAGTTCTTCGCCACCTCGACGGACGGGACCCGGGTCCCCTACTTCGTCGTCCGGCCGAAGACGCTGAAGTACGATGGCCAGGCGCCGACCCTGCTCTACGCCTACGGCGGCTTCCAGGTGTCGATGACGCCCGGCTACTCGGCCACCGTCGGCAAGCTGTGGCTCGAGCGCGGCGGGGTCTATGTCGTCGCCAACATCCGGGGCGGCGGCGAGTACGGCCCCGCCTGGCACCAGGCGGGCCTCAAGGCCAACCGGCAGAAGGTCTATGACGACTTCTTCGCGGTCTCCGAGGACCTGATCGCGCGCAAGATCACCAGCCCGCGCCGGCTGGGCGTGATGGGCGGCTCCAACGGCGGCCTGCTGATGGGGGTGGCCCTGACCCAGCGGCCGGACCTGTACAACGCCGTGGTCGTGCAGGTGCCGCTGTTCGACATGCTCAACTACAGCCACATCGGCGCGGGCGCGTCCTGGGTCGGCGAGTACGGCGACCCGGACTTGCCCGCGGAGCGCGCCTGGATCGCCGCCTACGATCCCTATTCGAACCTGAAGGCGGGCCGGAAGTATCCGCGCGCCTTCATCGAGACCTCGACCAAGGATGACCGCGTGCATCCGGCGCACGCCCGCAAGGCCGCCGCGCGGCTGGCGGAGCTCGGCTATGACTACCTCTACTACGAGAACATCGACGGCGGTCACTCGGCGGCGGCCAACCTCAACGAGGCGGCCATGCGCTACGCGCTGGAATACACCTACCTGACACAGCAGCTGATCGACTGACCCGCCGCTGCCGGACAAGAAGAAGCCCCCGTCGCGCGAGCGACGGGGGCTTTGTCGTTCCGGACCGGGGAGAGTCCTAGAACGCGTAGCGGGCGATCAGCTGGAACACGGGACCGGCGCTCTCGGCCTCGATCTCGTATTCGTCGTAGTCGCGGTCGATCTGGTCCTCGGCGGTGTCGAACTTGTCGAACACCTCCTTCTTCTCGCCATCAAGCAGATTGGAGCCGGTCAGGCGGACCACGAAGCTCTTGCCGAAGCGCTTTTCGACGAAGGCTTCCAGATCGCCGTCGTAGGAGGTGTTGACCTCCTCGCTGACCACGCGGCTGAAGGCGTCGCCCTGCTTGCGGTAGCTGACGCCGAAGGAGGCGCCCCAGCTGGGCAGGTCCTGGATGAAGCCGACGTTGAAGACGTAGTCGGACTGGCTGTTGAAGCGGCGCGACCCGAAGTCGTCGTCCACGTCGCTGTCGAGCCAGCTGTAGTTCAGGAAGACGCCGGTGTTTTCCATGCCGACGAAAGTCAGCGGGGTGGAGAGGTCGAACTCGATGCCCCAGACCTTGCCGTCGCCGACGTTGCGGGCGCTGTAGACCCAGCTGCCGGGGCCGTCGTCGCCCTCGACACCGGTGTTGAAGACTTCGATCAGGTCGGTGACGTCCCGGTAGAAGGCGTTGATGCCGACGATCCCGCGGCCCGGCAGCTGACGCTCGTAGCCGAGGTCGATGCCCCAGGCGGTCTCGGGGTCGAGGTTCGGGTTGCCGACGAAGTCGTTGTCGCCCAGCTCGCCCTCAAGCACAGCCGGCGACAGGAAGCCGAAGCTGGGACGGCGGATGGTGCGCGCCACCGAGGCGTGGATGCGATCTTCGGCGGTCAGGTTCCAGCGCAGGTTGGCCGACGGAAGCAGCACGCCGTAGTCGGTTTCGTCCTTGGTCCCGGCGTCGCGGTCCTCGACCTCGACCTGGGTCGTCTCGTAGCGCAGGCCGGCTTCCCACTTCACCGGGCCGGCGTCGCCGGACAGCATCACGTAGGGATCGAGGCGGGTCTCGGTGATGGTGTTCAGGCCGCCGGCGACAATCTCGTAGTCCTCGTACAGGGGACGCGGATCGATGTCGGGGTCGAACTCGATTTCGGCGACGCGGACATCGTTGTCGCGTTGCTGGCGATTGAACTGCAGGCCGAACTCGAGGGCCACCGCCTCCGTCAGGTTCCGCTCGTGCTCGAGCTTCACGGACCACTGGGTCTGCTCGATGTCCGTCAGGGCGCGTTCGCCCTCCAGCACCTCGGCGTCGGTGGCGAAGGCGTTCCACTCGATCTCTTCCTCGAGTTCGAGCTCCTTGTTGTCGAAGGTGGCGTAGCCGACCTTGAGCTTGGTCGTGCCGCCGAACATCTCCTGAGACAGGCGGCCGTTGAGGGTCCAGCTGGTCTGCTCGATGTCCACCGGGTTGTAGTTGGTGGTGGTGATGCTGGCGTCTTCCTGGACGCCCTCGTCGTACTCGATCGAATTCTCGATCTGCTGACGGTCGGTGTAGACGTAGAAGCCGCTCAGGCCGAACTCGCCGGTCCCGACAGGCACGCTGTAGTCGGCGTTGAACGAGTAGTCGGTGCCGTCGCGGACGTCGCTCTGGACTTCGCTGTTGGCCAGGTCCTCGCCCGGCGCGTCATAGCGCAGGCTGATCTTCTCCTTGGGATTGTGACGGCCCTGGATGTTGAAGCCGGCCATCAGGCGGCCGCCGGCGAGGTCGCCGCCCCAGACGCCTCCGAGGGTGCCCTTGAGCTCCTCGTCACCCGCGAAATAGAGGCCGCCCGCGCGCAGGTAGCCGCCGTTGAACTTGTAGGAGTCGCGCATCACGATGTTGATGGCCCCGGCCACCGCGTCGCCGCTGCGGTTGGCCGAAGGACTGCGCACGATCTCGACCCGCTCGATCAGCTCGGCAGGAATGCGGTCGACGAAGAAGGCGCGGTCGGCGCCGTTGCCGAAGGCGCCCGAGTCGGCGCCGCCGCCCGGCATCTCTTCGCCGTTGATCAGGATCTGGGTGTAGGCCGGGTCGAGGCCGCGCAGGCGCACGCCGTCCGACTCCAGGATGTCCGACAGGAAGGCCACGCTGGGCACCCGCTTGAGGGCGTCGCCAACCGTCAGCGGCTCGAACTTCTGGAAGTACTCCAGATCGTAGGACAGGACCGGCGCTGCCGAGTCGGTGCGGTTGCGGTAGGTGATGTCGCCGGTGACGACCAGTTCCTCGACGCTGGTGGGGGCGTCGGCGGCGACGGCTTCATCGGCGGCGAACGCCTGGCCGGCCAGCATCATCGGCGTGAGCGCGGCAAGCGCGAACAGCGCGGTCTTCTTCATTGGATATCCCCCAAAGGCGCGCTGGCCCCTGGGAGTGGGCTCGTGGCGCGGTGACGGGTGGGGGATAGGGATGGGTCAAGACGTCTCGGTGATGGTTCTCTGACAATTTTGCTTCAAGTCAGGGGATCACGGAGCATTCGCTTCAGGCGCGGGTCCAGTCGAAGGCCAGTTCGCCCTCGCGGAAGGCGAAGCGGCTGAGATGATCGGCCACCACCTCTTCCATCTTCGCCAGGCCGGCCTCGTCGGCCGCTTCGAGCACGATCCCGAGCGCGTCCGGCCCCGCCGTCAGCCGGCAGACCCCCAGCGGCAGCGCGATGCGGCCGGACTGGACGTCGAACTCGACCTCGAACTTGTGGGACCAGTGTTTGCACAGCTGGCTCAGGTAGCGGGAAGCGCTGGCGGTGGAGACGCTGGCGATACTCTGCATCACGCGCGCTCCACGGCGGCGGCGGCGGCGTCGAGCGCATCGACGATGGTCTCGATCTGCGCCTTGGTCAGGGCGCCGCCGGTGGTCTTGAGCTTGAGCGCCGTGCGCAGGTTCTCGCGGGCCCGCAGGATCTGCGGCGAGAAGGCGGTGCTGGCGGCGGCGGCCTCGGCCATGC
>JAZJXN010000198.1:0-2114 GCA_040390885.1 Pseudomonadota bacterium
GATCGCCAGCAGTTCCACCGGGCTGCGGGTCTCGATCTCGGTGATCACGCCGCGCAGGTGGCGCTCGAGGTAGTGGCCGCTGTTGACCGACAGGGTCGAGTCGTCGACCGGGGCGCCGTCGCTGATGACCATAAGGATGCGACGCTGCTCGGGCCGGTTGATCAGACGCTGGTGCGCCCACATCAGCGCCTCGCCGTCGATATTCTCCTTGAGCAACCCCTCGCGCATCATCAGGCCGAGGTTGCGCCGCGCCCGCCGCCAGGGTGCGTCCGCGGCCTTGTAGACGATGTGGCGCAGGTCGTTCAGCCGCCCGGGCGAGCCAGGCTTGCCGGCCTGGATCCAGTTGTCGCGCGAAAGGCCGCCCTTCCAGGCGCGGGTGGTGAAGCCAAGGATCTCGGTCTTCACCGCGCAGCGCTCGAGGGTGCGGGCGAGAATGTCGGCGCAGACGGCGGCGACCATGATCGGCCGCCCGCGCATCGAACCGGAGTTGTCGATCAGGATGGTGACCACGGTGTCGCGGAACTCGGTGTCAGACTCCTGCTTGAACGACAGGGGCGCGGTCGGGTCCATGATGATCCGCGGCAGCCGCGAGACGTCGAGCATCCCCTCCTCGAGGTCGAACGACCAGGAGCGGTTCTGCTGGGCCAGCAGCCGCCGCTGCAGCTTGTTGGCCAGACGTGAGACGACGCTCGAAAGGCTGGCCAGCTGCTGGTCGAGATAGGCGCGCAGCCGGGTCAGCTCTTCCGCGTCGCACAGCTCCTCCGCGCCGACGATCTCGTCATGGGCGGTGGTGAAGACCTTGTAGGCGGGCTCGGGCTTGCCGGTGTCCTTGATGTCCGGGCGCGCCGGCTTGGCGCCATCGCCCATCTCGGGCGCCTCTTCGGACATCTCGGCGTTGTCGTCCTCCTCGGCCTCGGTCAGCTGCTCCTCGCCGTCCTGGGCTTCCTGGTCGGACGACTCGCTGTCCTCCATCGACGAGCCCTCGGGGGTCTCGCCTTCGCCGTCGCCGTCGTCGCTCTCGTCGGACTGGGTTTGCTCCTGGTTCTCGTCGCCCTCGTCGTCGCTGTCCTCCTGGGCGTCGAGCTCGGCGTCGCCAAGGTCGAGGTCGCGCAGGATGGTGCGGACGTTCCTGCCGAAGGCGGCCTGGTCGTCGATGCTGCCCAGCAGCTTGTCGAGGTCGGCGCCGGCCTTTTCCTCGATCTCCGCGCGGAACAGGTCGACCACCGCCTTGGCGCCATCGGGCGGCAGGTCGCCGGTCAGCCGCTCGCGGACCATCAGCGACAGCACGTCGGCCATCGGCACGGCGGCCTTGTCGGAGATCCGGACGAGCCCCTTGCGCTCGATGGTATTCTCGAGGACGGCGGTCAGGTTCTTGCGCACGCCGCCGAGCGCATTGGCCCCAATCGCCTCGATGCGGGCCTGTTCAACCGCTTCGAAGATCGCCTGGCCCTCGGGCGAGGCCGGTCGGCCGCGTGCATAGGCGGCGGTGTCGTGATGGGCGTAGCGCAGCGCCATCTGGTCGGCGAGGCCGCGGATACGGGTGGCCTCCTTGCTGTTCAGGTCGCGCGGCGGATGCGGCAGCACCGCGCGGTTGCCTGACAGCGACGGCCCGTCGCCGGAGAACACGATCTCCAGGTCTGCCGTCTCGGCGAGCGAGCGGGCGGCGTGCGCCAGGGCGCGCTTGAAGGGCTCGGTTGGGCTTTCGGGCTTGCTCATCGCGGTGCAGTTCTAGCGCGGCGCCGCCGGGGGATGGAAGCGGTTGCTGACGGGGATATGCATCCAGCCACGGCTTCTTCTATCGCGCCTTCCACCAGCGCCACGCCGCCACAACCGCCCAGACCGCCTCGACCAGCCCGAATGGCCACGCCCCCTGCAGGAATCCGTAGATCGAGCCCATCACGCAGGCCCCCGCGAAGCCGAGGATCCACCAGGGCGAGCGCTTCTCCAGCGCATAGCAGAGCAGCATCGCCGAGACGGCGAACAGGCCGAACGCGGTCAGCGCGTCCAACCGCCTTCAGTCCCAGTCGCGGAAGAAGCCGTAGTTGTCAGTGCCGCTCAGCGGGCTGCCGAAGCCTTCGATGCTGTCGCCGGTCAAGGTCAGAACCGCCTTGTCG
>JAZJXN010000198.1:2124-20993 GCA_040390885.1 Pseudomonadota bacterium
CGGCCTTGTCGACCAGCAGCAGCTTGCCGCCGGCGCGTCGCCAGCCGACGATGCCCTTGGCCGCCCATGCGGGCTGGCAGGGCGCCAGCGGCTTCAGCGTCCCCTTCATGCCCGCCGCGTCCGGGGTGCTGGTCCAGGTGCAGAGCCGGTCTCCCATCTCGCCCAGCGCCCATTTGCCGCTCATCCGCTGCTGCTCCGTCAGCGGCTTGTCGCCGCCGGGCGTGACTCGATCGAGTGACAGGCCTTCGCCCTCGTCGGGCGTGGCGACGTAGCCGCCGATCTGGGACGGCTCGAATTTCAGGAGCAGCTTGCGCATCGGGTCGATGAAGCCAATCGCGCCGTCGGGGTAGACCGTCCATGCGGCGATATCCGTCGAGACGCCGAATTTCTGAACGCAGTCCTTCGGCACCTTGATCGTCCAGCCGCCGATCGCGCCTTCGTCCCCGAGGTCGACGGTGCAGACGTCTGCGCCTTCGCTCAGGCCCGACAGGGTCCACTTCCCGGCGTAGTCCTTCGGGGCGTCGAGCGCGGCGGCGGGAAGGGCGACGATGGCGGCGAGCAGGGCCCCCAGACAAAGGACAGACGGACCGCGCATGCTCACCTCAAGGTTGGGACAGGCCGATCCTGAGGTCGGAATGGCGCGACGTCCAGCCTCTCGCGCGGCTTCAGGCGGCGGCGCGCCGCTCAGCCGGCTCGGCCGGCAGGAAGAAGCTGAACAATGACCCGACGCCGACCGTGCTCTCGACGGTCAGTTCGCCGTCCATCAGCTCTACCAGCTCGCTGCAGATGGCCAGGCCCAGGCCGCTGCCGCCGAACTGCCGGGTGGTCGAGGCGTCGAGCTGGTTGAACTTGCCGAACAGATCCGCGGCGCGTTCCGGTGGAATGCCGGGGCCGGTGTCGAGGACCGCGAATTCCAGCCCCCGATCGCTTCGCCAGGCTCTCACGGACACATGGCCAGTGCTCGTGAACTTGATGGCGTTCGAGATGAGGTTGCCCAGCACCTGGGTCAGCCGCATGCCGTCCAGCCGCCAGGTGGTGGCGGCCTCGGCCTCCACCACGAAGCCGAACGCGAGGCCCTTCTCCAGCGCCTGGTCACGATAGGTCTCGCAGGCGGCGGCGACCGCGGCTTCGAGGTTGGTGTCGGCGAGGGCGATCTCGAGCTTGCCCGCCTCGATCTTGGCAAGGTCGAGCACGTCGTTGAGCAGCGCCAGGAGCGCGGCGCCGGACTCCCGGATCACGCCAAGCCGGCCGCGCTGCACCGGGTCGAGATCGGCGCGCTCCATGACCTGGGCCATGCCCAGTACGCCATTGAGCGGCGTGCGAATCTCGTGGCTCATGTTGGCCAGAAACTGCGACTTGGCCACACTGGCGGCCTCGGCCCGATCGCGCGCGCGGGTCAGCTCCTGCAGCGTCGCCTCAAGGTCCCGATCGTTCCGGGCCAGGGCCTGGAGCGCACGGTTGACGCGGAAGGCCAGCAGGCCGGCGGCGAGGAGCAGAACGGCCAAGGCGAGCAGGTACGGCGGCGTGACCTCGCGCAGCACCTCAAGTCCGGGCTTGGCCGGCGTCCAGGTCAGACGGGCCAGGCGCTCTCCCTGCGGCGATGTCAGCGCTACGGCGGGCTGGCTCTCGATCTCGTCGGCGGTGACCAGCCTTGCCTGCTCTATGCCGATGTCCTTTTCCATATCTGTCAGGAAGGCCGGGCTGACCCGCCTCGCCGACACGACCACAGGGAAAGGGCCCGGTCGGGCGAGGCGCGCCGTTTCGGGCGTGACGGTCGTGGCGGCGACCAGCCAGATGGCGCCTTCGGCTCGGACCACGCCCGACACCGACTGCGCGCCGTCCAGGCCGAGGCCCGTGGTTCCGCTCTCCGCGCGTTCCCGCGTTCTGATCGCGGCGAGCAGCGGGCCGACCGCGCGGGCGAAGGCAGCGGAGGCGGACACCGGGGCCCTGACCCCCTCGCGAGAGGCGTAGATCGGGCGGTCCGCCGCGTCGAACACCACGGTCCGGTCGTGATTCATGTACTCGGCGTAGTATTCGCCGAAATTGGCGTCCATCCAGGTCATGTCAGGTTGCGGCGCGGTGACGGCAAGCCAGGCGTCGTCCCAGACCGCGGCGGAGGCCACATCCTCGCCGATGCGCAGCAGGCGGCGGTCGATGGTGCGCTCGACCAAAGCCTGCTCGGTGTTCGCGGTCATGCGATCGACGGCCCGCGCCCAGTAGGCCATGGTCCCGACCGAGGTCACCAGCAACAGGACGAGCCCAACGGCGGCGATCGCAAGGATCCGCCGCAGATGGCCGCGCGTGATGGATGACTCTGCTGCTGACATGCGGCTCCCCGGATTGGGTACCTTGTCGCACGGCATCGCTAACAGTGACTGAAGCCGCCCTGCGCCCGGGCGTCGCACCCCTGGCGCCGGCTGTTAACCAGCTGCCCTCTATGGCCTGTCCGAGGAGCCAAGAGGGGAACTCTCATGAAACATCGCCTGGCCACGATCGCCGTCGCCGCCCTGCTGTCGTCCGGCGGCGCCGCGTTCGCGCAGGACGCGTCGGAAGGTGTCAGCCTCGAGGGCGAGATCGGCGTCGTCTCCGACTATCGCTTCCGCGGCCTGTCGCTGTCGGGCGAGGACGCCGCGATCCAGGGCGGGCTGACCATGAATCTTCCGCAGGGCTTCTACGTCGGGGTCTGGGGCTCCAGCATCGAGGAGTACGAGGGCGCCGACATCGAGATCGACCTGATGGCCGGCTACGCCTTCAGCGCCGGCGGCGTCGACTTTGACGTCTCGGCCGTGCGCTACGTCTATCCGGATGGCGAGAATGTCGACTTCTGGGAGATTCCCGTCTCGGCCGCCAGGACCTGGGATTCGTTCACCGGGACGGCGAGCGTGGTCTATGCCCCGGAGCAGGACAACCTCGGCGGCGAGGACAACTGGTACGCCAACCTGTCAGGTGAATACGCGCCCGAATCCTGGCCCGTCAGCGTCGATGCCGGGGTCGGCTACGAGGACGGCGCGTTCGCGGACGGCAAGGTGGACTGGTTCGCCGGGGTGACGCTGCCGCTGGGGCCGGTGGCCCTCAGCCTGCACTATGTCGGGTACGACGACGGCCCGGACGGCGATTCAACCGTCGTCGCGGGCCTTTCGGCGAGCTTCTAGCTCCGCGCCTAGGCGCGGACCGCCATCGAAGCCTTGGCGACGCCCACCGGCGCGCGAAGGATGTCGACGATGCGCAGCAGGAACGCCTTGCGGCGAGCCAGGGCGCCGGGGACGTCCTCGCCGGCGCGGATGGTGCGGACGTCCTCGCGGGCGGCTTCCAGGGTCAGGCGTTCGGCGACGGCGGGAAGGTGGCCGTCACCCTTGCGGGCGTCCATCAGGGCGGCGTGAGAGCGAGCTTCGCCGATACGCTTCTGGACAAGAGCCTCGACGTCCGTACCGGTTTCGGCGCGGGCGGCCAGGGTGGTGAAGTCGTGCGCGTACATCCGCACGAAACCTTCTTCGATCATCAGGTCTCCAATCTGTCGCCGGCCGGGCAAGAGGGCCAGGGCGACCGGACGCGCCTTTTGCGCGCGGAAACGATCTTGTAGCACGGATTGGGCGAAAGCGGGGCAGAATGTCGCGGCCTGTCGCTATCTCCCGGTAATAACAGGCCTTTTCAGCATGCTTGCGCACAGACTCGCCACCCCTGCCGACCTTCCGATCCTGACCGCGCTGATGGACTCGGCCATCGGCGAGCTGCAGCGCGGCTTCCTCGACGCGGAGCAGATCGGCGCCAGCCGGGCGATCATGGGTCTCGACAGCCAGCTGGTCGCGGACGGCACCTATTTCGTGGTCGAGCAGGACGGCGAGATCGCCGGCTGTGGCGGCTGGAGCCGGCGCGCGACGATGTACGGCGGCGACCACAGTCCCGGCCGCGACGCGGCGCTGCTCGATCCCGCTACCGACGCGGCCAGGGTGCGGGCCATGTACACCGCGCCGGCTTTCGCGCGGCGCGGCGTCGGCCGGCTGATCCTGTCGCTGTGCGAGGCCGCGGCCCGGGCCGAGGGCTTTACCCGCGTCGAACTGGCCGGCACTCTCAGCGGCCAGCCGCTGTACGAAGCTTGCGGCTATCAGGTGATCGAACGCTTCGAGGACGACCGCGGCGGCGCCCCGGTGCCGCTGGCCCGGATGGGGAAGGCGCTGTGAGCGGCGCACATGCGCCGCGAAGCGGTGCGTGCCTCCCGTATGGAGTGGCTGACCGCGGACGCGCACCTTCGGAGCGGGTCCCCTGCCTTGTCGATGCGGCGCCGATACCATGGCGCTCCGCCGCGGCTCCCGTGATACGCTCCCCGGCGTAGGAAACCGGCGCTTCGCCGGGAAGGCCGCCAACCGACGCGCGTCGCGCGTCTTCGTCGCCGCTCCTGAAAGCCGCCCATGACCACCGCCAAGACGCCTGCCCCTCGGCCGCTGCCGGCCGAAGGCTACTGGGCCGTCCAGATCCGCATGGCCGACAGCAAGGCCGCCGCGCCGCGCTATCTCTGCCACGCCAGCGACGCCGCCGCCGCCCGCATCATCGCCGGCGACCTGATGGGGCCGTCGGTCACCGTCCACGGCTTCGACTATTATCGCCTGACCCTGCCGCTGCCCGACCGCGCCGTCGCCGATCTGCCGGTGCTGGGCGGCTGGGAGCCGGTCCGCGCCGGCGCCTGGGACGGGCTGATGCTCGCCCGCGCCTGATCCTTCCCGACCTCTAGCAAGGAGACCGCCATGGCCAAGGGCCAGAAGAAGAGCAGCAAGGAAGCGCGCAAGCCCAAGGCCGAAAAGCCGAAGGTGATCGCGGCCCAGCCGTCGTTCAAGGACACTCTTTCGATCATGAAGCGGTAGTCGCGTACACCGATGGCAATGCAGACCGTGCACCTCGTCCAGGCCTATATCGCCGGGCGGGGGAAGGCGCTGAAGGCCGAGCAGACGCTTGTCTGCGCCTCGGCGGAAGAAGCGCGCCGCAAGGCCGAGCGCCTGTCGACGCTGAGGTTGGGGGTGGTGGCGTTCACCGCCTCCGCCGACGCCGACCTTGGCGACTACGACGAGAACCCGACGCTGATCTTCAAGTCCGGCCGGCTGCCGCCACCGTTCGACGAGATGTAGCGCGGTTGCGCGACCTGCGCGCAATGGAACCCTGGGACGTTCCGGAGCGCTTGTTCTAGGTAAGGTCGATTTGCCGCAGGAGGCTTTAGCGACCTCCTCACCAGGCTCATGGCTAGTTGGCGGGGTCCATTTTGATGGAGCCGTCTTTTGAACCCGCCTGATTTTAAGCATTCGCCGACAAGCCCCATGTCCCCGGCTGCGCACACGTCGCCCACGCTCTCGCTGCGCCTCGACGAGGCCGCCGCGACGATGCGGGCTGTCTTGCCCGTCCGCGCGCTGCTCGATGTGATGGCCGGGGTTGTCGGCATTCTGCTGCTGCCCGCCGCGGTGACCGCCGTCTGGCTTGCGGGCGCCCTGGCGCTCGAGGTCTGGACCTGGGCGGCGACGCGGCGACCGGGCCCGTCGCCCGTGGTCAGCGGTCGCGCACGCGCCAGTTTCGCCGCCTGCTATCTGACCACCAATCTTTGGTGGATCCTGCTCGGCGCGATGCTGGTCGGCGCCGGCACGGTCGCCAGCATGGCCACAGGGGCGGTCCTGCTGCTCGCCGTCGGCTCGGTCTTCCTGATGTTGTTTCACAACGCGCCGCCGGTGTTTCTGATCGCGGGCGCGGCGCCGGCGACAGCGGCCCTGTCCGTGATCGCCCTGGCCGACGGCCGCGACTGGCGCGAGTTGCTGCCGGTCGCCCTGGCGCTCTGCCTGGCTACCATCTTCAGCCTCGGACGGGCGCTCGACACCCCCTCGGCCCAACAACAGCAGCGTCGCCTCAACGACAGCCTGAACAAGTTCGAGACCCTGGCCGAGAACGTCACCGACATCATCATCCGCACGGACCTCGAAGGCGTGCACCAGTACGTCTCGCCCGCCAGTCTCGCGATCCTCGGCTATCGGCCCGAGGAATTGCTGGGCGCGCGGCGGCAGGACATCATCCATCCCGAAAGCTGGCGGCCGATGGCTGAAGCGCGCGACCGCATGCTGGCGAATCCGGGACAGCCGGAAGTGCTGACCGCCCGCGTTCGTCACAAGGACGGCCACTGGGTCTGGCTGCAGACCAGCGCCAAGCTGGTGCTTGAGAACGGAGTCGCGGTCGGGGTCATCGACGTCAGCCGCGACGTCACCGCGCGGGTCGCCGCCGAGCATGCCCTCCACGAGGCCAAGATCGAGGCCGAGGCCGCCAATCGCGCGAAGGCCGAGTTCCTGGCCAACGTCAGCCACGAGATCCGAACCCCGATGAACGGTGTGCTTGGCGCCCTGCATCTGCTTGAGCGGGAACCGATCTCGCCGGAAGGTCGCGAGCTGATGCGCCAGGCCCAGGACGGCGGGCGGATGCTCTCGCAGCTGCTCAACGACGTGCTCGACTTCTCAAAGATCGAGGCCGGTCAGCTCGACCTGTCGCCCGAGCCGATCGACGCCGGCGAGACCCTGCGCGCCGTCTGCGCCCTGCTCGAAGGTCAGGCGCACGCCAAGGGCGTCGACCTCTCGATCGAGATCGCCGGCGAGGATCTGTGGATCGAGGCCGATCCCGTGCGGCTTCGCCAGGCGATGTTCAACCTGCTCGGCAACGCGGTGAAGTTCACCGTCGTCGGCCGCGTCACCGCCCGTCTGACCGTGACCGAGGCGGGCCCCGGGCGCCGTCACGTCCGGCTCGAGGTCGAGGACACCGGCATCGGTCTTACCGCAGAGGCGCGGCAGACGCTGTTCGACCGCTTCAGCCAGGCCGAGGGGGATATCGCCCGTCGCTTCGGCGGCACCGGCCTTGGCCTCGCCATCACCCAGGCCCTGGCCCGGTTGATGGGGGGAGCGCTCGGCTTCGACAGCGTCGAGGGCGAGGGCTCCACCTTCTGGCTGGCCTTCGACGCCCCCGCCGCCCGAGCCCCCGCTGTGGCGGTCGAGCAGGACGAACTGCTGGAGGGCCTCCACATCCTGCTGGTCGAGGACAACCCGACCAACCGTCTGGTCGCCCGAACCCTGCTGACCCGTCTCGGCGCTCGCGTCGAGGAGGCCGAGGACGGCGTCATCGGCTTCAACGCGGCCCGGGGCGGCGGCTTCGACCTGATCCTGATGGACGTGCAGATGCCGCACATGGACGGCATCGAGGCCACCCGCGAGATCCGCGGCCTGAAGGGGCCGGCCGGGCGGGTGCCGATCATCGGCCTGACCGCCAACGTCATGGTTCACCAGCGCGCGGAGTACCGGGCCGCCGGCATGAACGGCGTTGTCGCCAAGCCGATCTCGCCGGCTGTGTTGCTGGGCGAGATCGTGCGGCTGCTGTCGGCGCCGGAGCCGGAGGCAGCGCCGGAGCGGCTGGAGGGGAGGGGCGGGTAGCTCAGGCCGTCGGGCGCGGCGTACGCGCCAGGCGCACGAGGCATATGATCAACGCCGCTGCCAGCAGCACGAAGCCGGTGAAGGCGCCGACCGACACTGACATGAAGCTTTCGGCTCGCGACGGCGCCAGGATGCCGAGGTCGGTGGTGTGGGTCGCGGCCGCCGCCTGCAGATTGAGCGTCTCGGAATAGAGACCGGCTGCGGCGCCGAGCAGCGCCATCGCCGCCCCGCCAGCGCCCAGCATGATTTCGAACACCCGCGCTCCCCCCGCCTGCCGCGTCAGCGCCAGGATGAGGCCGACCATGGCGAGCGGCGCGCCGCCCATCAGCATCAGCGCGCACAGGATCATTGCCAGCTTGGGCAGTGTCGCCGCGTCCATGAACAGGATGAGCGACGTCAGCCCGTTCTCCGGATTGCCGGCAGCGGCGTTGGCCAGCCCGATCTGCTCGCCCGTCGCGTTCGCGGCCAGCAGGCAAGCCGCCAGCAGCACAGCCGCGCCGATCCCGTAAATCCACTTCATGCCCGATCCCCCGATGGCTCGCGGGGAGGTTACAGGCGGCAGCGGCTACGCGCCAATCCTCCCATGCGGGGGAGATCTGTAGCGCTCATGGCCGTCTCCCCTCGCGGGAGAAGGTGGCCCGCGCAGCGGGTAGGATGAGGGAGTTACCGGAGGCGTCGATATGCGAAACGGCCGAAGGGCGACAGCCGAGAGGTCCATCGACCCCTCCTCCGTCGGCCTTCGGCCGCCACCTTCTCCCCGCAGAGGGAGAAGGAAGGTTAGTGCACCCGCGCCTTGCCGATCTCGAGCCCGTCCTCGCCGGCCGAGACCTCGATCACGGACCCGTCCATCAGCTCGCCCGCCAGCAGCTTGCGGGCGATCGGGTCGACCAGCTCCTTCTGGATCAGGCGCTTCAGCGGCCGCGCCCCGTAGACCGGGTCGTAGCCGCGTTCGGCCAGCCAGTGGGTCGCGGCGCTGTCCAGCACGATCGCCATGCGGCGGTCGGCCAGCAGCTTTTCCACCCGCTGCATCTGGATGCGGACGATGTTGTCCATCGAGCTGCGGCCCAGGCGCTTGAACAGGATGATCTCGTCCAGGCGGTTGAGGAACTCGGGCCGGAAGCTGCGGCGGACGACCTCCATCACCTGCGGGCGCACGGTCTCGACGTCCTGGCCGTCCTCCATGGCCGCCAGGTACTCGGCGCCCATGTTGCTGGTCAGGATGATCACGGTGTTGCGGAAGTCGATCGTCCGGCCCTGGCCATCCGTGAGGCGCCCGTCATCCAGCACCTGCAGCAGGATGTTGAACACGTCCGGGTGGGCCTTCTCGACCTCGTCGAAGAGGACGACCTGATAGGGCCGGCGACGCACGGCCTCGGTCAGGGCGCCGCCCTCATCGTAGCCGACGTAGCCGGGAGGGGCGCCGATCATGCGGCTGACGCTGTGCTTCTCCATGTATTCGGACATGTCGAGCCGGGTGATCGCGGCCTCGTCGTCGAACATGAACTCGGCGAGCGCCTTGGTCAGCTCGGTCTTGCCCACGCCCGTCGGGCCCAGGAACAGGAAGCTGCCGATCGGCCGGCCGGGGTCCTTGAGGCCAGCGCGGGCGCGGCGGACGGCGTCGGAGACGGCGACCAGCGCCTCTTCCTGACCGACGACACGGCCGCGCAGGGCGTCCTCCATCTTCATCAGCTTCTCGCGGTCGCTGGCGAGCATTTTCTCGACCGGCACCCCGGTCCAGCGGCTGACCACGGCGGCGATCTGCTCGGCGTCGACGACCTCGGGGGTCAGCGGGCCGCCCTCGGGCTGATCGCCGGCCTTGGTCTCTTCCTCGGCCAGGCGCTTCTCGAGCTGCGGGATCTCGCCGTACTGGATCTGGCCGGCGCGCGCGAAATCGCCCTGGCGCTGGGCCGAAGCCAATTCGGCGCGCAGCCGGTCGAGGGCCTCGCGGGTCTGGGCGGCGCTGCCGACCTTGTCCTTCTCGGCCTTCCAGCGCGAGGTCATCTCGTCCGACTGGAACTGCAGGTCGTCGATCTCGGTCTCGAGGTTCTCCAGCCGCTGCTTGCTGGCCGCGTCGCTTTCCTTCTTGAGGGCTTCGCGTTCGATCTTCAGCTGCACCAGGCGGCGGTCGATCTCGTCCAGTTCTTCCGGCTTGCTGTCGACGGCCATGCGCACGCGGCTGCCGGCCTCGTCGATCAGGTCGATGGCCTTGTCCGGCAGGAAGCGGTCGGTGATGTAGCGGTTGCTGAGCGTGGCCGCGGCGACGATGGCCGAGTCCGAGATGCGCACCCCGTGGTGGACCTCGTACTTCTCCTTCAGGCCACGCAGGATCGAGACGGTGTCCTCGACCGTGGGCTCGTTGACGAACACCGGCTGGAAGCGACGGGCGAGCGCCGCGTCCTTCTCGACGTGCTTGCGGTACTCGTCGAGCGTGGTCGCGCCGACGCAGTGCAGCTCGCCGCGCGCGAGGGCGGGCTTGAGCAGGTTGGAGGCGTCCATCGCTCCGTCGCTCTTCCCGGCGCCGACCAGGGTGTGCATCTCGTCGATGAACAGGATGATCGAGCCTTCGGCGGCGGTGACCTCGTTGAGCACGGCCTTCAGCCGCTCCTCGAACTCGCCGCGATACTTCGCGCCGGCGATGAGGCTGCCCATGTCGAGCGACATCAGTTTCTTGTCCTTGAGGGACTCGGGCACGTCGCCGCTGACGATGCGCTGGGCCAGGCCCTCGACGATCGCGGTCTTGCCGACGCCCGGCTCGCCGATCAGGACCGGGTTGTTCTTGGTGCGGCGGGCCAGCACCTGGATGGTGCGGCGGATCTCCTCGTCGCGGCCGATGACCGGGTCGAGCTTGTCGTCCTTGGCCTTCTGGGTCAGGTCGGTGGCGTAGCGCTTGAGCGCGTCATAGCCCTCCTCGGCCGAGGCGCTGTCGGCGGTGCGACCCTTGCGGACGTCTTCGGCGGCGGCCTGCAGCGCCTTCTCCGAGGCGCCGGCCTCCTTCAGGGCCTTGGCGGCGTCGCCGCCTTCCTTGGCGATGGCCAGCAGCAGCCGCTCGGTGGTGACGAAGGCGTCCCCGGCCTTCTTGGCGTCTTCCTCGGCCTTGGCGAAGACGCGGGCGGTGTCGGGCTTGAGGTAGAGCTGGCCGGAGCCGCCCTCGACCTTCGGCATCTTGCCGAGGAGGGTCTCGACGGCCGTATCGAGCGCGTCGGGTCGGCCGCCGGCGCTCTGGATCAGGGCGCGGCTGAGGCCGTCGCGTTCCTCGAGCAGCACCTTGAGCAGGTGCTCGGGCGTCAGATGCTGGTGGCGGCGCGCGAGGGCGAGCGACTGGGCGCTCTGGATCGCCTGCTTGGCGCGGTCGGAATAGAGGTCGATGTTCATGCTTATCCCCGTAAGGCGGAATGCGTGGGGTCGCCTTGATCAAGCGCAACCCGACCGGCCCGATGTAGGTGTGGCCATCAGGTCACACAAGGGCAGGGAGGCGCGCCTTCTCCAAGCCGCCGCCCAGGCGGGGCTAGGCCTGCACCAGCTGCACGGCTGTCCCGCAGAGCACGATCTCGCCGTCCCGGATCAGGCCGCGTTGGTGGGCCACGGCCTCGACGGCGGCCGGATCGCGCACGGCGACGTCGAACGCGCGCAGGCCGTCGCCGCGGCCGTCCGTGGCGGGGACGAAGCGCAGCACGCCGCCCTCGTCCAGCGGGATGCGCCAGCCGTCGCCGTCTGCGTGCCGTGGCTGACCGAGGACGGCGCTCCAGCGGGCCGACATCGCGTCGGGATCGGCGCCCTGAAGCTCGGCCCCGACCAGGCCGGTGGGAACGTCGGTGCGGGCGTTCTCCCGCCAGACCGGCCCGCCCCAGGCCCAGCTGTCCCAGCCGTCCATCCAGTCCAGCGACAGGATGGCGCCGCCGACGTCCTTGGGATGGATGTGGGCCGCGGCGGCGTGCGGCAGGTCGATGTCCTCGACCACCCGCGCCCCGGCGGCGGCGATGCCGGCGCGCGCCTTGGCGATATCGCGGACCTGCAGGATGACCATGTAGCCGCCGTCGCCGCCGCGCTTGTCCAGCAGCCGACCGGCGGTCGTGCCCTCGGCCCGGGGCGAGACCACCTCAAGGAAGCTCTCGCCAATCGGGAAGACCGCATTCTTGAGGCCGAACTTGCCGACGCCGGGATCGTCATAGGCGTAGTCCAGGCCCAGCGCCGCGCGGATGTCGGCCTCGGCGGCGTCTAGATCGGCGCCGACGAGGGCGATCTGGCGCAGGCGCATCGGGCGGCTAGCTCCGGATCTCCAGGATATCGAGCTTCGACTCCTGCTTCGGGAAGGGGAAGACCACGCGATAGCGACCGTTGCCGATCCGCTCGAAGGCGCCGACCTGGTCGCGCTCGGGCATCTGGCCGTAGCCGGGGAAGCCCTTCTCGTCGGCGCCCCAGGCCGGGGCGCCGACATAGATCAGGCGCTTGGGATTGCTCTCGTCGGGATACAGCAGGCCCTTGGTCCGCTGTGAGCCGCCGGTCTTGGTCAGGATCAGGTCGCCGCCGGGCGTCAGCTCGACCGTGCAGCTGAACCAGGGGTAGGGCACGTAGCCGAGGCCGGCGCCGTCCATGGAGCCGAACTTCAGCGTGCGGCAGCGGTACTTGCCGGGGGCCGGTTGCAGGGCGGGCGGCGGCGCGAGCGCGGCATTCTTGACCGCCGACAGGCCGAGCGCGTCGATCTGGGCGCCGAACTCGCGGTCGGCCTCGCGCATCGCCTGGGTCCAGGCGGCGTCGATGCGGGCGATGCGGTCCTGGTCGTCGGCCGAGGCGACCGTCTTCCACTGGTCGGTCCCGCCCTGCAGGCCGCCGTCGAGCGACTCCCCGGCGAGCGGCGGGGCGGTCTCCACGGGTGCGGGCGCGGCAGGCGCGACAGGCGCCGCCGGTTCTGCGGGCGTCTCGGGCGGCTGGGCGGGCTGGGAGCAGGCGGCGAGGGCCAGGGCGAGGGCGGAGGCGGTCAGGGCGTGCTTGATCATGGGGGCAGCGTGACAAGGCGCGACGGCGGCGTCCAGCCCAAACACCCTCTCCCTCGGGGAGAAGCGAATGGACTTTACTGCCGCGCCATCTCCGCCTCGCCGACGGCGGCGCCGTCGAGAACCTGGTCGTCGTCCATGGTCACGGTCACCTTCTTCAAGAGCCCGGTAAACACGAACGGTGCGGGGTAGTCGCCGACCGGGCTGCCACGATCGAGGCCGATATCCAGGCCAGACCAGCTGATCAGGGTGTGGAAGCCGAGCGGCGTGGTGGTCTCGCCGGCCGGCTCGCCGTCGATCAGCAGGACGATGCGCCGGCCGTCCTTGCCAGGCCGCACGGCGACGCCGAGGATGTGATGGCCGGGCTCCAGCAGCCGGTCGCTGGCGACGGTCGCGTGCACGCCCCCGACATTGAGGTCGTGGACCAGCCGGCCGTCCTTCACGAACAAGGAATAGCCGCTGGTCATGTCGCCGTGGGCGATCAGCACGCCCTCGTCGCCGGGGTTGAGACGAACGTCGGCCTCGATGCGGTAGCTGCGGCCGCGCACGTCGGGCGAGACGTCGGTCGGCAGATGGCCCATGCCCTTGTGGAAGACGAAGCGCTTGCGGTCGCCCTGGGCGCGGGTCGCGTTCTCGGCGAAGCGGGGTCCGAACCTGTCGTCGAGAGGCAAGACCTGCTTGCTCTCGGCCTCGGTCCACCAGTCGGCGATCAGGGCCTCGAGCTTCTCCGGATGCACGGCGGCGAGGTCCTCGGTCTCCGCGAAGTCCTTGTCGAGATTGTAGAGCTCCCAGACGTCGGCGTCGAAGGGCCGCCCGGACGGGTGATAGGCGACCGCCTTCCAGCCGTCCTTCCAAAGACCGCGGTGGCCGAACATCTCGAAATACTGCGCCGTCGCCTTGGCCGGTGCGGCGGGATCGCTCAGGGAGGCGGCGAAGCTGACGCCCTCGAGCGGCTTCTGTGCGACACCCCCGATCACCGCCTGCGCTTCGATGCCGAGCAGCTGGAGGATCGTCGGGGTAACGTCACAGGCGTGGGCGAACTGGTCGCGGGTCTCGCCGCGCGCCGCGATCCGCCCCGGCCAGCTGATCACCAGCGGGTCGCGGATGCCGCCGCCGTGCGTGTTCTGCTTGTAGCGGCGCAGCGGCGTGTTGCTCGCCATCGCCCAGCCGTGTGGGAAGTTGCTGTGGCTGTCCGGCCCGCCGATCGCGTCGATGCGGGCGATCTTCTCCTCCATCGGCTCGAACCGCATGTTGTACGGCCCCATGGCGTTGACGAAGCCGAGCGGACCGCCTTCCTGGCTCGCGCCGTTGTCCGACAGCACGAGGATCAGCGTGTCGTCCTTCAGGTTCGCGTCTTCAAGGAAGGCGACCAGCCGGGCCAGATGCTGGTCGGCATGGTCAAGCATGGCGGCGAAGGCGGCCTGCAGCCGCGTGAACAGCCGCTGTTCGTCGGGCGTATGCTCTTCCCAGGCGCGGACATGGTCGTTGCGCGGCGGCAGCCGGGTGTCGGCCGGCACGATGCCCATCGCCTTCTGCCGCGCCAGCCGCTTGTCGCGCTCGGCGTCCCAGCCGTCGGCGAAGACCTCGTCGTATTTGGCGATGATTTCCGCCGGGGCCTGGTGTGGAGCGTGGCAGGCGCCGAGCGCAACCCAGGTCAGCCAGGGCGTGTCCGGCGCGTTGGCCTCGTGGTCGGCGATAAAGCGGATCGACTGGTCGATCAGGTCCTCGGTCAGGTGGTAGCCGGTCTCGTACGTCCCGGGCGCGGTGATGGCGGTGTTGTCGCGCACCAGCTCCGGCGAATAGTGGTCGGTCTCGGCGTCCATGAAGCCGTAGAAGCGGTCGAAACCGCGACCTAGCGGCCAGCCGTCGAATGGGCCGGACGGCCCGCTCTCGGTCAGCGGCGTCGCATGCCATTTGCCGACCATGTAGCTGCGATAGCCGTGGGGCTTGAGCATCTCCGGCAGGATGCCGGCCTCGCGCGAGATCTTGCCGCGATAGCCCGGATAGCCGCTGTCGAAGTTGGCCAGGCAACCCATGCCGACGCTGTGGTGATTGCGCCCGGTCAGCAGCGCCGCCCGCGTCGTCGAGCACATCGCCGTGGTGTGGAAGCCGGTGTAGCGCAGGCCTGCGCCGGCCAGGGCGTCGATCGTCGGGGTCTCGATCGGCGAGCCGTAGCAGCCGAAGTCCGAGAAGCCGACGTCGTCGAACAACACGACGAGAATGTTGGGCGCCCCTTTTGGAGCGCGGGCCTTCTCCGGCCAGAACGGCGTCGAGTCCGCGACCGTCTTCCCGATCTTCGCCGCCATGAGGTCTCTCCCGATTTTGACAGGAGGATAGGCAGAGGTATTGGCGGTTACTAGTGGGTAACTTCGCTGGTTCCCCTGCCCAGCAAGCTGGGGAGGATCACGGGGCCGGCTAGCCCGTCCCCAACCGGATCGAGATCCGGCATTTCAGCCCGTCCGGCTCGAAGGCCATGGTGGTTTCGCCTTGCATGTCGGTGCGGATCGAGCGCTCGATCAGGCGCGAGCCGAAGCCTTGGCGCGTGGGCGGCGCAACGGGCGGGCCGCCTTCCTCGCGCCAGTCCAGCAACAGCCGACGCGGGCCGCCGTCGTCATTCTCGGCCGTACGCCAGTCGACGCGCACGCAGCCGTCCGGCGTCGACAGCGCGCCGTACTTGGCGGCGTTGGTGGCCAGTTCGTGGGTGACCAGGGCGAAGGTGAGGGCCTCCTGGGCGGTCAGCCGCACCGCCGGGCCATCGAGCTGGAAGCGGGCATCGCCATAGGGGGCCAGCTCGGCGCGAAGGATCTCCTCCAGCCGCGCCCCCTCCCAGTTGCCCTCGGTCAGCAGATTGTGGACGCCCGACAGCGCCATCAGCCGCGCCTCGAAGGCGGCGCGGAAGGCCTGGGGCTCGGGTGTCGTTCGCGCGGTCTGGGCGGCGATCGACTGCACCGTGGCCAGGGTGTTCTTGACCCGGTGGTTGAGCTCGTCGAGCAGAAGCTTGCGCTGTTCTTCCGCCCGCACGCGGTCGGTCATGTCCGCGCCCTGGACGAAGATGCCGATGACGGTCCCGTCGGGGCTGCGGATCGGCTGATAGATGAAATCCAGGAACCTCTGTTCCGGTTCGCCGCCGGGTTCGCGGACGAGACTGATCGGCATGTCGCGGCCGACGAAGGGTTCGCCGCTGCTGTAGACGCTGCCGAGCAGGTCGACGAAGCCCTGACCGCGGACCTCGGGAATGGCCTCGTCGACCGGCATGCCGATCACGTCGCGATGACCGATCAGCTGCTGGTAGGCGCTGTTGGCGAGGGTGAAGACATGGTTCGGGCCGGACAGCACGGCCATGAAGCCCGGGGCCTGCATCAGCAGGTCGCGAAGACGTGCGCTTTCCCTCTGCAGGCCGCGGCTGGCGATCTCGGCCTCGCGGGCGCGCTGCAGAAGGTCCTTCTCGCCGGGCCGGGGGAGGGCGCCGCCGCCGGGCGTGCGCTCGGCCTGAAGCTCGGTGACGTCGACGGTGTTCTGCACGACCCAGCGCACGACCCCGTCCGCGTCGCGCAGCGGCGTGTGGACCGCGGTGAAGTAGCGTCGCTCAACCCCTCCGTCGCGGGGCATGTCGTAGCCGATGAAGGCCAGGGTGTCGGGTTCGCCCGCCTCGAGCGCCCGCCGCAGCGAGAGTTCCAGCGCCTCGCGGTTTACGGGATCCGGGAACAGATCGAAGAGCCGGCGCCCGATCAGGGCCGCGCAAGGCATCTGGACGAGCTCGCCGTAGGCCGCGTTGGCGGCCACATAGGCGAGGTCGCGATCGAGCACCATGTAGGGGCTCGGCAGCACATCGAACAACGCCTCGAAATCGATTGTCTGCAAGGAAGCCCCGTCCACAACGCCCGCGTCGCCAATGCGCGACCGGCGACAAGGTTGCAAGCGGACGGAAGGTCGCGCTCAACCTCTGGTGGCGATGGCCGGGTTGGGGCATGCTGGCCGCGAGCGGGGCGGGGGCCATGCGACGCGTCTGGTGGGTCAATCACAGTCCGACAGCGACGCGGGAAACGGCCGGCGGCTACCTGTGGTCGCCGCGCGCCGAGCGGGGCGGCCGGTCCAGCCCCTTTTACGACAACATGCGCCGAGCCGGACCCGGGGATGCCGTGCTGTCCTACGCCCACGGTCGGGTGCGGAGCCTGGGCCGGGTCGCCGGCTTCGCGTTTCCGGCGCCCTCGCCGAGCCCTTCCGAGCCGCGCGAGGGCTGGTGGTTGCCGGTGGTCTGGGCGCGGCTGGATCCGCCAGTTTGGCCAAGGGCGATGATCGCGGCGCTCGGTCCGCTGCTCCCCGCGCGCTATTCACCGCTGGACCCGCTGACAGGGGGCGGGCGGCAGAAGGCGTATCTGACCGAGGTCGGGGAAGCGGTGCTGGCGCGGGTGCTGCGCGACACGGCCTGGGATGCGGCCGCGCTCGACGCCGCCCCCGCCCCGGCCGCCGAGCGGCTGGACGACGCGCTGGAGCGGGCGCTCGCCCTCGAACCCGGCCTCGACGCCACGGCTCGGCAGGCGCTGATCACCGCACGGCGCGGCCAGGGGATCTTTCGCGAGAACGTGCGTGCTCTCGAGCCGGTCTGCCGGGTCACGGGCGTGACCAACCCCTGGCTGCTGATCGCCAGCCACATCAAGCCCTGGCGCGCCTGCGCCACCGCCGCCGAGCGGCTGGACGGGGCCAACGGCCTGATGCTGACGCCCGATGTCGACCTGCTGTTCGACCGCGGCTTCCTGAGCTTCCAGGACGGCGGGGCGCCGATGGTGTCGCCGCGTCTCGACGCCGCCGATCTCCAGAGGCTCGGGCTGGCCGGGCTGACAGCCCACGCCGTCCGCCCGTTCACCGCCCGCCAGGCCGCCTACCTCGACTGGCACCGGCGCTGGGTCTTTGTCAGCTGACGCGCAAAGAAAAACGGGCCGGCGTTTCCGCCGACCCGTTTCCCGAAGCTTGTAGCTGTGAAGCCTTAGATGGCTTGCAGCTGACCCGCGGACATCTTGCCGCTGCGGCGGTCCTGCTCGAGCTCGTAGGAGACCTTCTGGCCTTCGTTGAGGCTGCGCAGGCCGGCCCGCTCGACGGCCGAGATGTGAACGAACACGTCGGCGCCGCCGTCATCCGGTTGGACGAAGCCGTAGCCTTTGGTGGTGTTGAACCACTTCACAGTTCCGGTAGCCATAGTCGTAGTGCCTTTCAGAGGTAGAACGTTAGAACCGCCCGCAGGCGGCATTAAGTGACGGAATGTGCTGGGAGATCAGGGCGAGTCCGGGGCTCAGATCCGAATGGAAAGCGAAGCAAGGAGAGCGCGTCCGGTCTATTGGCAAATTTCGACGAGACAATTTGTGGCACATTCTCGCGGGGCGGGAAAGCGGGGTTCTTCCGGGTTTCACCCCCTATGAAAGTTTTCCGCGAGGGGTAAGCTCTCTAGCTCATGAGTTGAGCAAAGGGAGGGCTTCCATGGCGTATCCTACGTCCGTCAACAACCAGATCACCGACGCCGTCACGCAGTCCAACGTGACCGTTATCGGCGAGGCGCCGGCGATGGCGCTGAGCAGTCTCTACCAGACCATGGCCCACTCGCTGGGCCTGATGTTCGAGAACGCGGTCAGCGCGCAGCAGCAGCAGAACATCCTCGCCCAGGCCGCCACCACCCAGGGCGTGATGCAGATCTACGCGCTGTCCACCGTCCACGCCATCGCCCCCGACGCGGCCTGATTCAGGAGACATCCCATGGCCTTCCCGACCGCCGTCAACGACCAGATCACCGACGCCGTCACCCAGTCCAACGTCAAGGTCACCGGCGAGGCGCCCGCCATCGCGCTGGGCAGCCTGTACCAGAGCATGGCCCATTCGATGGGCCTGGCCTTCGAGAACGCAGTCAACGCCCAGCAGCAGGCGGCCGTCCTCGCCCAGGCCGCGACCACCCAGGGCGTGGTCCAGATCTACGGCGGCCGCGGGGCCCCGCCGCCGGCGCAGGCGGCCGAGCCGGTCGAAGCGCCCGCTGTCGACGACAAGGCGGACTGAGATGGCGACACCCAAGCGCCCGGCTCCGGGCGGATCCCCGGCCCGGCCCGCCGCCGCCGGCAAGCACCGTGTGAAAGCCGCGCCTGACCAGCCCGCCGCGCCTGCGGCCGAGCCGCCGCCGAAGTTGGCCGCCGGTCTCGCCGACCACGGCGATGAACAGCCGGCCTTCGGCGCCGCCGGTCCCTCGGCCAAGGCCGCCTTCGGCGCGGACGGACCGGCCGCTCCGACCCCGGACCAGAGGCCTTGGGAGTCCGCCGGCCCGACCGGTGAGGCGATGCTGCGGCTGGCGGCGGTGCACACCGCCTGCCTGGCCCTCAGCGACGCGGCCCATCACCTCCGGCGCACGGCGGTCACGGTCGAGGCCGCCAACGCCATGGCCCTGCGCCGCTCGCTCACTGCG
>JAZJXN010000198.1:21003-24696 GCA_040390885.1 Pseudomonadota bacterium
TCATGAAGGGCGCCGCCGACAGCTTCAGCCAGACCACCGAGGCGGCCCTGCAGCTGGTCCGCCAGGCCAGCCGGGACTAGCCGGGCGTCGGGGCCGACCGGCGCGGGTTTCTGTGGGTCGTTGTTTCTCCCCGGTTGGAAAGCCTTGGTTCAGGCTCTAGGCTCACAATCGTCTGGGGGGACGGACGCAACACGAACGTGAGCACGGCCCCATGCCCGGCTTCAGGATCCTGATCGCAGACGACGATCCGCTTTTGCGTACGCTCGTCGAACACAAGCTGTCGGCGGCGGGACATCAGATCTTCACCGCCGGCGACGGCGCCGAGGCGATGGCCGAGATCACGGCGAGCCGCCCCGACCTTGTCGTCCTCGACGCGATGATGCCGGTGCTCGACGGATTCGAAGTGCTCCGCCGGCTGAAGGCGGATCCGGCGACCGCCGCCCTCCCGGTGATCATGCTGACGGCGCTGAAGCGCGAGCAGGACATTGTTGGCGCGCTGCAGCTCGGCGCCGCCGACTACCTCGTGAAACCCTTCATTCCCGACGAACTGGTGGCCCGAATCCGCCGGTTCCTGCCGACAGGACCGACCCATGAAGACAGCGATCGCGGCGGCGGCTCTCCTGTTCGCGGCCGCGGCTGACCCCGCCGTCGCACTCGCCCAGGCCGTCGATGCGGACGCGTTGTATGCGGAGGCCGTGCGTGACCGTCAGTCCGGCCGCAGCGCTGTCGCGATCGCAAAGCTGGAGACGGTGCTGGCGGCGCGGCCGGACGATGTCGACGCTCGCCTGAACCTGGGCCTGGCCCTGCTGGCCGAGGGCCGCCTTGACGAGGCCGACGCGGCCTTTGTCGCGGTGCTCGCGCGCGCGCCCGGCTATGCGGACGCCCATGTCGGGCGCGCGCGCGTGGCCCAGCGGCGCGGCGACGTGGGCGCCGCGCGCCTGGCCGCGTCCCGGGCGCGGGCGCTCCAGCCCAACGATCCCGAGATCGCCGCCCTCGACGGGTCTCTCGCGGCCGCGGGAGGGGACGGCCGGGACTGGCGGATCGACGCCGGATACGCCTTCAGCAGTCTGGGCGAGGGCTTGCCGACCTGGCGCGAGACCACGGTGGCCCTGACACGGCGCCTCGACGACCGCTCAAGCCTCGGCCTCGCCGTCGAGCAGAGCGACCGCTTCGGCGTCATCAACACCTACTTCGAGGCTCGCTACGATCGTCGCTTCGACTGGGGCGGCGCCTATGTCGCGGTGGGCGGGACGCCGGACGCAGACTATCGGCCCGAGGTCTCGCTGCGCGCCGGCGGCGACATCGCCCTGGGCGATGGCGGAACAACGCTGACACTCGACGGCGGCGTGGCCCGCTATCCGAGCGGCACGGTCTCGACCCTGCAGCCCGGGCTCGAACAGGCGCTGTTCCAGGGGCGGCTGGTGCTCGGCGCGCGCTGGATCAACGTCCTCGACGAGACCGAGGAGTACCGCTCCGGCTACAGCCTGCGGGCGTCCTGGTCGGCCCTGCCCACCCTGCGCCTGCGGGCCGGCTACGCGGACGCGCCCGAGTCCTCGGAAGGCGTCACGGTCGATGTGAAGTCGTTCAGTCTCGGCTTCGACGCAGACCTGTCCGACCGGCTCACGGTGCGGGTGAACGGGCTGCACGAAGAGCGTGACGCCTATGATCGAGACGAGATCGCGGTCGGCTTCGGCTGGCGTTTCTGATCCATGGGGCTGCTGCTGGCCCTCTGGTGGAGTTCGCTGCTGTTTGCCGCGGGCGCGCTGCTGTGGATGTGCGGCCTGATCCTGGCCCGGGTCATGCGCGGGCGCACCGACCGGGCCCGGCTCGCCGACCGCGAGGCGGTGATGTCCGCCTACCTCGCCATCATGACGGGCGCGGGCGACGCCACCGGCCGGCTGCGTCCCTACCAGCGCCGGGCGAGACTGCTGGCCGAGACTCTGCTGGAGCTGCTCGGGCTGGTGCGCGGGGCGGAACGCGACCTGCTGATCGCCGGGCTCGAGGGGCTGCATATCGACGACCGCTTTCGGGACCGCCTGTCACAGGGCAGCCGCACCGGCCGACTGGCGGCCGCCGAAGCGCTGGAGGCCTTCCCCGGCGAGGACACGCGACGCGCGCTGCAGCGGCTGTACCGTACGGCCCGCGACCCGGAGCTGCGCATCGCCGCCGTGCGCGCGCTGATCGAGATCGGCGCCGCGCCGTCGATCGACACCGTGCTGCGCAACCTCGAACACCATGACCAGACGGAATCGCCGCTGCACGGCCCGATCCTGCGGCGGCTGGTCGCCGACGCCCCGGACGCGGCCCTGGCGGCGTTCGACCGCACCGACTTCAGTCCCGCCGCCTGTGCGGTGCTGGCCGACGCCCTCGGCGCCAGCGGCGACTATCGCGCCGTCGCCCTGCTGACGCCGCGCGCCAGCGTGCCCAACCCCATCGTCCGCGCCGCCGCCGTGCGCGCGCTCGGCATGCTCGGCCACCCGGCGGCGAAGGCGGCCCTGCTGCCGGCCTTCGAGGACAGGGAGTGGGAAGTGCGCGCCGAAGCCTGCGAGGCCGCCGGCCGTATCGCCGACGGCCTGTACGCGCCCTGTCTCGAGCGCCGGCTGGCCGACGAGGAATGGTGGGTCCGCTTCCGTGCGGCCGAGGCGCTCGCGGCGCTCGGCGTCGCCGGCATCGAGCGGCTGCGGGCGGCGAGCCGGTCCGAGGTCGACGTCGTGCAGCGCGCCGCCTCGATGGCCCTGGCCGAGCGGGGGTTGCAATGACCGCCGCCGACGCCCTCGCCGGACTGATCGGTTTCGCCGAGTTCATCGCCGTGTTCGTGATCGGCGCGGGGCTGCTGCAGAACCTCGTCTATCTCGTGCAGCTGGCGCTGGCCGCGGCGTCCCTCATCGAGACCCCGTCGGTGCCACGCGCCGGCCTGCTCTGGCGCCGCTACGCCGACGCCTCGCCGCCGATCTCGCTGCTGGCCCCGGCGTACAACGAGGCGCTTACGATCGTCGAAAGCATCCGCTCGCTGCTGGCGCTGCAGTATCCCAACTTCGAGATCGTGGTCATCAACGACGGCTCCTCGGACAACACCCTGCAGGTGCTGACCGACGCCTTCGGCCTTGCCCCGGTCCAGCGCAGCCACGACCTGGCCATCGCCCACCGGCCGATCCGCGGTCTCTACGGCACGTCGAGCCAGCCGCGCCTGATCGTGGTCGACAAGGAAAACGGCGGCAAGGCCGACGCCCTCAACGCCGGCATCAACATCGCCCGGGCGCCGATCGTCTGCGCCATGGACGCCGATTCCCTGCTCGAGCCGGACGCGCTGCTGCGCGCGGTGCGGCCGTTCGTCGAGGATCCCGAGCGCACCGTCGCCGTCGGCGGCACCGTGCGCATCGCCAACGGCTGCCGCATCGACCACGGCCGGGTCGTCGAGGTCGGCGTCCCCCGCAACATGCTCGCCCGGCTGCAGACGGTGGAGTATCTGCGCGCCTTCCTGATGGCGCGGCTGGCCTTCAGCCGCGTCAACGCCCTGACCATCATCTCCGGCGCCTTCGGCCTGTTCCGCCGCGCCCGGGTGGTCGAGGTCGGCGGCTACACGCACGGGACCGTCGGCGAGGACATGGAGCTGGTCGTCAAGCTGCACCGGCTGATGCGCGACAAGAAGCAGCCCTATCGCATCGCCTTCATTCCCGAGCCTGTGTGCTGGAC
>JAZJXN010000198.1:24706-26778 GCA_040390885.1 Pseudomonadota bacterium
TTGTCCGCCGCCTCGAGCAGCTTGCCCACGAGCTGACCGTGCGTGGCACGGTCGTGCTGGCCAAGGACGTGGCCGCGGGCGACGGCGTCTCCTACGGCCACACCTTCGTGGCGCCGGAGGACCTCCGGGTGCTCGGACGCCAGCGGGCGCGCTGGCACCGCGGGGCGCTGGAGACCTTCGAGCGGCACCGCGACATGCTGCTCAACCCGCGCTACGGCCGGGTCGGCACGCTGGGGTTTGGCTACATCCTGCTCGTCGACGTGCTGGGCCCGATCATCGAGCTGCTCGGCTATCTGCTGATCCCGGCCTTCTGGCTGGCCGGGCTGCTGTCGACCGAGTACCTGCTTGGCTTCCTGGCGGTCAGCTTCACCTTCGGGGTGGTGATCTCCGTCGGCGCGCTGGCGTTGGAGGAGTCCGAGCTGCGCCGCTTCCCGCGAGCCCGCGATCTGGTGCTGCTGACGGCCATGGCGGTGCTGGAGAACTTCGGCTACCGCCAGCTCAACAACCTCTGGCGGCTGCGCGGCGTGTGGCAGTACCTGCGCAAGAGCCAGTCCTGGGGCACCATGACCCGCAAGGGCTTCGCGGCGCGGTAGCGGCGGCGGTGGAAGCCCTCAGGGCTTCGCCGGTTTCTGCAGCAGTTCGATGAGATAACCGTCCGGATCCTTGCCGAACCCGACCAGCGGACCGTCAGGGCCGCCGAACGGCGTCGGCTCGCGCACGATCTCCAGCCCCTCGGCCCGGATCGCCTCGGCCGCGGCCCTGGGGTCGAGGACATAGAGGACCACCTTGATCGGATTGTCGGCGTAGGTCCGTCGGCCAACGGTTCGCGGTGGTCAGTGACCAACAAACGCTTCGCGATGTTTCTGGATATATTTTGGATGTGGCCACACTCGCCTGTCTCGCGGCAGGTGTATTCGGTCCATCTGCTTCTCGAAGAGTGGCCGTAATTCTCCTGGCACTTTGTTGTGAGAAACCAGCAGCTTGTAGTCATCCGTCAGCGAGATGAGATGGCGGTCGAAGAGCCAATGAGCGGTTCCCGAAAGCGCCAAACCGTTTTGCACTACATCTGGCCCGCCTTCCCCGACCCCCCAGATGTGCGCGGCTTGCACCTCGGAACGGCCGCCACCGTTGACTATGCGTAGGCCGGTGACGGCGCAGCGATCCTGATAGGCGTCGCAAACCATCCGGCGAAAGTTAGCATCCCTGATCTTCTTGTTGATCAAGACCTGCTCGATGCGCCGCACATCTGCCACCGGGTCGTCGGGAAACTGAAATGGGAGAGATTCCGCCTCTTCGAAACCCAGGCCAAGCCGCACGGCATTCTCAGGGGCAAGGGTCTCGGCAATTCCAGCCCTGACGATACGCGAGAAATCCGTGTCCGCGATCAGCCTAACGGACTTGTTCTGTAGACTTGCTCCGACCCGGTTCGGATCTCCGACGAGGCGTAGCGACTCCTCCCAGTAGCCGTCGGCCCCCGTGAAGGGGACCAGTGGATCGAAGGGGACAAAGTCATCGATGATTGCGTAGGCGTGTTTGGCTTTGCTCAGATCTGGCTCGATGCGCGCGACATGAGCGGCTGCGATATAGGCCCGGCGGCCATTGTTGCGCTGAGGTTCTCGATAGACGATCCAGTCGCCCACTACCGCCCGTGCTGCTGACAGGTAGTTGCTGCTGGTGGGGAAATGATACCGACGGGTGATGTCGTCGTCATAGCCTGAGCCTGCCTTCGTATCGAACACGCCCTTCGCCAACCGCTCACCCCGCGTTGATCGCTGCCGTCCGCGTCCCGCAACGCCTAATCATCGACTGGTTCTCAATCCCCGTCCATCTTCAGAGCCGCGATGAAGGCTTCCTGCGGGATCTCGACCTTGCCGAACTGGCGCATGCGCTTTTTGCCGGCCTTCTGCTTGTCGAGCAGCTTGCGCTTCCGTGAGGCGTCGCCGCCGTAGCACTTCGCCGTCACGTCCTTGCGCAGGGCGCGGACGGTTTCCCGGGCGATGATCCTGCCGCCGATGGCGGCCTGTATCGGGATGACGTACATGTGCTGCGGGATCAGGTCCTTAATCTTCTCG
>JAZJXN010000199.1:0-7058 GCA_040390885.1 Pseudomonadota bacterium
GTGTTCAAGGCCAGCTTCGACAAGGCCAACCGCTCCTCGATCAAGAGCTACCGCGGCCCCGGCCTCAAGGACGGCCTGGCGATGCTGGCGGAGGTGAAGGCGCAGCTGAACGTGCCGATCGCCACGGACCTGCATGAGGTCGCCCAGGCCGAACCGGTCGCCGCCGTCGCCGACCTGGTCCAGATCCCGGCCTTCCTCTGCCGCCAGACCGACCTCATCGTTGCTGCGGCCCGCGCCACGGCGGCCGCCGGCGGGATCATGCACGTCAAGAAGGCCCAGTTCATCGCCCCCTGGGACTGCAAGAACATCATCGACAAGGCCCGCGAGGCCGCGCCGGACCTGCAGATCGTGCTCTGCGAGCGCGGCAGTTCGTTCGGCTACAACAATCTCGTCGTCGACATGCTCGGCATCGGCGAGATGCAGAAGCTGGGCGTGCCGGTGACCATCGACGCCACCCACGCGGTGCAGCTGCCCGGCGCCGACCCGCGCACGGCGGGGGCCTCGACCGGCGGCCGCCGCGAGGGCGTGTCGGTGATCGCCAAGGCGGCGATCGCGGCCGGCGCCGACGGCGTGTTCCTGGAATTCCACCCGGAACCGGACAAGGCGCTGTGCGACGGCCCCAGCTGCCTGCCCCTCGACGGCGCCGCGGCGCTGCTCAAGACCCTGAAGGCCCTGCACCAGATCGTCCAGGGCTAGCGCCTTGCCCCTCGCTCCGGCGATCGTCTGGCTGCGGCAGGACCTGCGGCTCACCGACAACCCCGCCCTGGCCGCCGCGGCAGCGGGCGGCCGGCCGGTGATCGCCGTCCATATCCTCGACGAGACCCTGGGCGGCGCCTCGCGCTGGTGGCTCGACAAGTCGCTGCGGGCGCTGGCGGCGGACCTCGAGGCGCGCGGGTCGCGGCTGATCCTGCGGCGCGGCGACCCGGCGCTGCAGCTGGGCGAGATCATCGCCACGACCGGCGCCGAGGCGGTCTACTGGAACCGGCTCTACGACAAGGCCTCGGTCGCCCGGGACAGCGAGATCAAGTCCGACCTCAAGGCCGACGGCGTCGAGGCGGTGTCCTGCAACGGCGCGCTGCTGATCGAACCCTGGGAGGTCAAGAACGGGTCGTGCGAGCCCTATCGCGTGTTCACCCCCTACTGGCGAGCGGCCCGGGCGAAGATCGAGGACTGTCCCGCCCACGCGGCGCCCGCCCGCCTGGCCACGCCGGACCGCTGGCCGGACAGCGACCGGCTCGACGACTGGGCCCTGCATCCAGGCAAGCCGGACTGGTCGGGAGGCTTCGATATCTGGACGCCGGGCGAGGCCGGGGCCGAGGCGGAGCTGACGCGGTTCCTTGACGGCCGCATCGACGCCTACCCCGAGGCGCGCGACATTCCCGGCGTCGAGGGGACGTCGCGCCTGTCGCCACACCTGCATTTCGGCGAGATCGGCCCGCGCCAGGTCTGGCGGGCGGTGCAGACGGCGGGCGGCGGGTCCGCGTCCGCGGCCAAATTCCTCGCCGAGCTCGGCTGGCGCGAGTTCAACCACCATATCCTGTTCCATTGGCCGGACCTGCCGACCGCCAACTTCAAGCCGGCCTTCGACGCCTTCGAATGGCGCGACGACGACGCTGGCTTCGAAGCCTGGACGAAGGGTCTGACCGGCTACCCCATCGTCGATGCGGGCATGCGCGAACTGTGGGCCACCGGCTTCATGCACAACCGTGTGCGGATGATCGTCGCCTCGTTCCTGATCAAGGACCTGCTGGTCGACTGGCGGCGCGGCGAAGCCTGGTTCATGGACACGCTGGTCGACGCCGACATCGCCCAGAACGCCGCCAACTGGCAGTGGGTGGCGGGCTCGGGCGCGGATGCTTCGCCCTTCTTCCGCATCTTCAACCCGGTCACCCAGGGCGAGAAATTCGATCCCGACGGCGTCTATGTTCGCAAATGGATTCCGGAGCTTGCCCGGGTTTCTTCCAAGGCCATCCACGCCCCGTGGACGGCGACGCGGACGGACCTGGCCGGCGCGGGGGTCACCCTCGGCGTCACCTACCCCTCGCCTATCGTCGATCATGCCGTCGCGCGCATCCGCGCCCTCGACTCCTACGTAGCTGTGCGGAGGGGTTAGCCGGTCTCGCCAGACGCGAAAAATCGGTGTTATCGTCCCATCAAGACGGAAGGGAGCGGATGATGACGCTGACCGATCTGACCCAGGCCTCGAGCGGCCCCGGCTGGAACCTGCCGGTCCTGCGCGCCGCGCCGGCCCTGTTTCGCACGGCCGTGCGCATCTGTGGCGAGAACTGGCGCTACGGGACCCTGACCTGGGTTCTGCCCAGCGGCGAGGAGATCCGATGCAGGGGATCTGAGCCGGGCCCGGACGCGACGCTGGTGGTCCGCAACTACGGCTTCATTCGCCGCTGCTTCTCTGCCGGAACGGTCGGCTTCGCCGAGGGCTACCGGGCCGGCGAGGTGGACAGTCCCGACCTCGCCGCCCTGCTGGGCGGCTTTGCGATGAACATGGACCGCGTCCAGGCCCTGGTCAGCGGCAACCCGGTCATGCAGGCGATCAACTTCCTCAGCCACATGATGCGGCGCAACGACCGCGAGGGCTCGAAGAAGAACATCCACGCCCACTACGACCTCGGCAACCACTTCTACAGCCGCTGGCTCGACCAGAGCATGACCTACAGCTCGGCCGTCTACGAGAAGCCCGGCCAGCCGCTCGACCAGGCCCAGCGCGCGAAGTACGCGGCGCTGGCGCGGTCGATGGGCCTGGAGACCGGCCAGAGCGTGCTCGAAATCGGCTGCGGCTGGGGCGGCTTCGCCGAATACGCCGCGGCCGAGGTCGGGGCCAAGGTCACCGGCATCACGATCAGCAAGGAACAGTACGATTTCGCCCGCAAGCGCCTGTTTGATCAGGGACTTTCGGAAAAGGCAGACATCCGTCTGATCGACTATCGCGACGTCGACGGCAAGTTCGACCGCGTCGCCTCGATCGAGATGTTCGAGGCCGTCGGCGAGGAATACTGGCCCACCTATTTCGACAAGATCCGCAACGTGCTCGCCCCTGGCGGCCGGGCCGGGCTGCAGATCATCACCATCCGCGACGAGTTCTTCCGCCACTACCGCCGGCATGCCGACTTCATCCAGAAGTACATCTTCCCGGGCGGCATGCTGCCCAGCGAAAGCGCCCTGCGCAAACAGGTCGACACCGCCGGGCTGGAGTGGCGCCAGGTCATGCGTTTCGGCGAGGACTATGCCGACACCCTGGCCGAATGGAGCCGCCGCTTCGAAGCGGCCTGGGACGACATCCGCCGCCAGGGCTTCGACGAGCGCTTCCGCAAGATGTGGCACTACTACCTCGCCTACTGCGAGGCCGGGTTCCGGACGGGACGCACGGATGTGATCCAGCTGTCGCTGTCGCGTTAGGCCCGTGCCTGCCGGGAGGGGAAAACCGGACTTTCAGAAAAACTGCGCTTGCCTGTCAGCGCCTGCGCACGATCTAGGAAGCTCCGGCCCCACGAGAAGACTTCCCGCATGACCGTCCTCGCTAGCGTCCTCGACGCCATCGGAAATACCCCCCTGATCCGCCTCAAGGCCGCCAGCGAGGCGACGGGGTGCGAGATTCTCGGCAAGGCGGAGTTCCTCAATCCCGGCCAGTCGGTGAAGGACCGGGCCGCGCTTGGCATCATCCGCGACGCCGAGGCCAGCGGCGCGCTGCGTCCCGGCGGTCGAATCGTCGAGGGCACCGCCGGCAACACCGGCATCGGCCTGGCCATGGTCGGCTCGGCGCTCGGCTACAGGACCACCATCGTCATTCCGCGCACCCAGAGCCAGGAGAAGAAGGACGCCATTCGCCTCGCCGGCGCCCAGCTGGTCGAGGTCGACGCCGTCCCCTACTCCAACCCCGACAACTACGTCCGCTACTCGGGCCGCCTGGCCGAGGAGCTGGCGAAGACCGAGCCCAACGGCGCCGTCTGGGCCAACCAGTTCGACAACGTCGCCAACCGCCGCGTCCATGAGCAGACCACCGGGCCGGAGATCTGGGACCAGACCGGCGGCAAGGTCGACGGCTTCATCTGCGCGGTCGGCTCGGGCGGCACGCTGGCCGGCGTCGCCGCGGCGCTGCGGGCCCGGAACCCCGGCGTGAAGATCGGCATCGCCGACCCGTTCGGCGCCGCCCTCTACAGCTACTACAAGACCGGCGAGCTCAAGGCCGAGGGGACCTCGATCACCGAGGGAATCGGCCAGGGGCGGATCACCGCCAACCTCGAAGGCCTTGCGGTCGACCACGCCTACCAGATCGCCGACGACGAGATGCTGCGGGTGATCTTCGACCTCGTCGAGCACGAGGGCCTGTGCCTGGGCGGCTCGTCCGGCGTCAACATCGCCGGCGCGATGAAGCTGGCCCGCGACCTCGGCCCTGGCCACACCATCGTGACCATTTTGTGCGACTACGGTTCGCGCTATCAGTCGAAACTGTTCAATCCGGCGTTCCTTGCCGAACGCGGCCTCCCGGTCCCGGGGTGGCTTACAGAGGACTAAATGCGCATGGCCGACCCGCTCGTCTCCACCGCTTGGCTCGCCGACCATCTCGACGCGCCGGACGTGCGGGTCGTGGACGCCAGCTGGTACTTCCCGCACGAGGACCGAGACGCCAAGGCAGAGTTTGCCCTGGCCCATATCCCGGGGGCGGTGTTCTTCGACATCGACGAGATCTCCGACGACAGCTCGGGACTGCCGCACATGCTGCCCTCGCCGGTGAAGTTCGCCGCCCGAGTGCGCAAGCTCGGCCTCGGCGATGGCTCGCGGATCGTCGTCTACGACCAGCTCGGCCTGCGCTCGGCGGCCCGCGTCTGGTGGACCTTCCGCACCATGGGCCACGAGGACGTGGTCGTGCTCGACGGCGGGCTGCCCAAGTGGATCGCCGAGGGCCGCAAGGTCGATGACGGCCAGGCCGCCCCGCGCGAGCGCCACTTCACCTCGCGCTACAGCAACGACCTCGTTCGTGACGTGACCCAGGTGCAGCGGGCGCTCGAGAGCGGCAGCGCCCAACTGGTCGACGCCCGCCCCGCCGGCCGCTTTACCGGCGAGATTCCGGAGCCGCGCGCCGGCCTGCGCGGCGGCCACATGCCGGGCGCCTTCAGCATCCCGTCGTCCGAAATCCTGGCCCAGGACGGAACCGTCAAGTCCGTGGCGGAACTGACGGAATTGTTTGAGAAAGCGGGCGTCGACTTGAAGCGACCGATCATCACCACCTGCGGGTCCGGCATCACCGCCGCCATCCTGTCCCTCGCCCTCGCCCGCCTCGGCAAGGACCGGGCCCCGGTCTACGACGGGTCCTGGGCGGAGTGGGGCGCGCGGACGGATACCGAGGTCGTGACGGGCTAACGGCGACCCCGTTATCATCCACCGTATAGCGAACCTGGGTCCCGGCTCTTCGCTGCGCTATGGCCGGGATGACAGCCGAGAGGGCCTACCGGATCGGCGGCGCGTACAGCAGCCCCGGCTTTTCCGCGTTCCACGGCGCGTTCAGCCCTCGCTCCAGCTTCAGGGCGGACTTGGCGCCGAGGTTACGCTCGAACAGCTCGCCGTAGTTCCCGACCGCCTTGATCGCGCGCCGCGCCCAGAGGTCGTCGAGCCCGAGCATGCCGCCATAGCCCGTGTCGCTGCCGAGCAGACGTCGGACCTCGGGGTTGCCCGAGTCGGTCGCCATCTGATCGGCCGTCTTCGCCGTCACCCCCATCTCCTCGGCCAGGATCAGGGCGTTCAGCGTCCACCGGACGATGTCCGTCCAGCCTGGATCGCCCTGCCGCACGACAGGGCTCAAGGGCTCCTTCGAGATCACATCCGGCAGCAGGACATGGGCGCCGGGGTCGGCGAGCGTCGCCCGGGCCGAGGCCAGGGCCGAAATGTCCGCCGACATCACGTCGCAATCGCCGTGGTCATAGGCGGCGCGGAGGGCCGCCTCGGTCTTCATCGGCGACGGCGTCCAGTTCACCGACCGCGCCGCGAACCAGTCGCGCAGGTTCAGCTCGCTGGTCGTGCCCGAGAGGAAGCAGACCTTGGCGCCGGACAGCTCCGCCGCGCTCTGCAGCGCCAGCGTCTTCGGCGCCAGGAAGCCCTGGCCGTCGTGGTAGCTGATCCCGGCGAAATCGACCGCCTCGCCGGCGTCCCGGGTGTAGGTCCAGCTGGTGTTGCGGGCCAGCAGGTCGACCTGGCCGGACTTCAACGCCGCGAACCGCACGTCGTTGGTCAGGGGAACGAACTGGACCTTGCTCCCGTCGCCGAGCACCGCCGCCGCCACGGCGCGGCAGAGATCGGCGTCAAATCCACGCCAGCGCCCGCCCGCATCGGCGAAGGCGAACCCCGCCAGGCCCGGATTGACCCCGCAACGCAAGGCCCCGCGCGCCTTCACGGCCTTCAGGGTCGGGCTGGCCGAGGCGGCGACGCCGACGTCATCCACGACCGGGGTCGGATCAGGCTTTTGCGGGACGACCTCGGGCGCCTTGCGCTCGCACGCCGCCGCCGCGAGGGCCAGCAGGACGAGGAGCACGCGTGACTTCACCGACAGCCTTCCTTGATCGGCGGCCGTCCGCCGCCCTATGAGAGAGCCGCGATCATCGCTCCCCTCGCCCGGACATGGCAATCCGCATGGACGAAGAAACCCGCCTCATCCACGCCGGCGCCGGTCCGCACCCTGAGGCCAGGACCGTCGGCCCGGCGGTGCAGCGCGGCTCGACCGTACTGCTGCCCAACGCCCAGGCGCTGTACGACGACCCGCTCGGCTACGGCCGCGCCGGCCTGACCGCCCAGTTCGCGCTGAGAGACGCCCTGGCCGAGCTCGAGGGCGCGGCGGCGGTGCAGGTCTTCCCGTCGGGTCTGGCGGCCATCACAGCGGCCCTCACCACGATCCTGAAGGCCGGCGACACCCTGATGGTCGTCGACACCGTCTACAAGCCGGTGCGGCAGTTCTGCGACCGGGTGCTGGGGCGGTTCGGGGTCGAGACCCGCTACTACGATCCGCGGCAATCGCCCGAGGCCCTGATCGCGGGCGCGCCGCCGGCCACGCG
>JAZJXN010000199.1:7068-15514 GCA_040390885.1 Pseudomonadota bacterium
GGGCAGCCTGACCTTCGAGATGCAGGACGTCGCCGCGATCGCCGCCGCGGCGCGGGCGCGGGGCATCCTGACGCTGGTCGACAACACCTGGGCGGCCGGCCTCCTGTTCAAGCCGCTGGCCCATGGCGCGGACCTCAGCGTCCAGGCCCTGACCAAGTATGTCTGCGGCCACTCCGACGTGTTCATGGGATCGGTGGCGGTCAACGATCCACGGCTCGCTGAGCAGCTGCAGGACGCCATCCACGACCACGGCTGGGCGGTCGCCGGCGAAGAGGCCTACCAGGCCCTGCGCGGCCTGCGCACCCTGCCCACGCGGCTGGCGCGGCATGGCGACAGCGGCATGGCCGTGGCGCGCTGGCTCGCCGACCAGCCGCAGGTTCAGCGGGTGATCCACCCTGCCCTGTCCGGCGACGAGGGCCACGCGCTCTGGAGCCGCGACTACAGCGGCGCCTGCGGCCTGTTCGCTGTGGTGCTGACGCCAGGCCCGGACAAGGCCGTGGCGGCCTTCCTGGACGCCTTGAGGCTGTTTGGACTCGGCTTCTCCTGGGGCGGGTTCGAGAGCCTGGCCATCAACTGCGATCCGCAGTTCGGCCGGCGAAAGATTCCGGTCGACTATGGCGGCCCGGTGATCCGCCTGCACGTCGGGCTCGAAAGCGTCGACGATCTGGTCGCGGACCTGCGCGCGGCCTTGGCGGCCTACGCGGAGGCGGGCGCCTGACGGGCCGCCGGGACCAGACGGGCGAACGCCGCCCGGCCCCGGCTAGCCTCAAGGGTCGTTAGCGACCGCGTCCGCCGCCGCGCACGCGGGCCCGCGTTTCCAGGTCGCTCAGTCGCGAGTCGAGGTAGCGCTGGTCGTCGGCCGACACGCTCAGGCGGCGGTAGGCGGCGGCCAGACGCGTCAGATCCTCGTGCTCGACCCGCAGCTGGGCCTGGGCCGCCTGCGTAAGGCCGCTGGACGGGAGCGCGCGCTCGATGGCGTCGAGACGAGTGGTCGGGTCGACCGGGCGCGACGGAACCGAGGGGCCGACATCGCCCAGCCGGGCGTCGAGCGCGTCGAGGCGGGTGTCGAGATCGTCACGCTCGCGGACGCTGAGAACGCCGTCGCGCATGTAGTCTGCCTCGAGCCGGACGGTCGCGCCGTATTCGGTCTTCAGCTGCGCGCCCTGCGAGCGGGTGATCTGGCGGCGGCGGATGGCCTCGTCGACCCGGGCCTCGAAGTCACGCCGGCCGTCGGCGACCGAGACGCCGCCCGTCACCCCGCCGGCGTCGCCGCCTTCGGCGAGCACCTGGGTCAGGTTTTCGTAGCGGTCATTGAGCTCAGCCCGCTCCTGCTGGCTGAAGCGACGGTCGGCGCCATAGCGGGCTTCCAGCTCCACGAGGGCGCGGTAGTCGGCCTTGGCGCGTTCACCGGCCCGTTCGCTCAGCGTGCGCGAGCGTATGTCGGCGTCGATGCGCGACTCATACTGCGCCCGTTGCTGGGCGAGCGGGAACCGGCCGACCGACCACTGGGCGTCAAGGGACGTCCCGCCGGCGCGATCGCCGAACAGCGCGCCGAGAATGGCGTCGACCCGTTCCTGTTGCTGGGCGTCCCGGTTGGACTGCGGGGACTGCGCGTAGGCGGAGGTGGCGGTGACGGCGGCGAGCGACAGAGCGATGGCGACGGACTTCATGAGCAGCTTTCTTGGTTGCGAGCAGGCTCACAACGACTCGCCACCACCGAAGTTGCAATTCTTGGCGCAGAGGCCTTCGTTTCCGTGCCCGCCGCGACGCTGGCGACCCCAGCAGGACTCGAACCTGCAACCCCCTGCTTAGAAGGCAGGTGCTCTATCCGGTTGAGCTATGGGGTCCTTTGGTAAGCGACTTCAGTGCGTCCAGGACTGCTTGCGGCCGGCGGCGAAGTTGTCGGCGTAGGCCTTGATGATCGGCTTGGGCGTCTTCGGCTCGATGAGCTGGAAGGCGATACCGTGCTTCTGGGCGTAGGCGACGGCTTCCTCGCGGGTCTCGAAGGTCAGCCGCACCTGGCCGTTCATGTCGGTGGACTGGGTCCAGCCGGTCAGCGGGTCGACGCGCTTGGCGGCGGCGGGCTCGAACTCCAGCAGCCACTCTCGGGTCTTGCCCTTGCCGGACTGCATGGCGGTCTTGGCGGGGCGGAAGATGCGAGCGAGCATGACGGGCCTCTTCAGAACGATCGTTTCCGTGGTCGGGGCGAGAGGATTCGAACCTCCGACCCTCTGGTCCCAAACCAGATGCGCTACCAGGCTGCGCCACACCCCGTTACCGCGGAAGCGGCGTCTTTGCCACGATGGGCGCTGCGCCGCAATGAAGGCTTGCCGGACGAGCGCGACGGCGGCCCTAAAGCCGGATCCCGACCCTCGGCGCGAGCCAGGTCATGACCGCGTAGAGCGCGATCGTCAGCACGCAACCCGCCAGCAGCGCCGGCCAGAACGACACGCCCCGCTTCAGCAGCATCGGGATCAGCAGGAACATTGGCAGCGACGGCAGCACGAACCAGAAGGTCGCCCCGGCGTGGGCCGCCATGCGCTCGGGATCGCGGGTGTCGCGCCACAGCCAGATCATGCCCAGCACCGACACCAGAGGCAGCGAGGCCAGCAGCCCGCCGAAACCCGGATAGCGCTTGGCGATCTCCGACACCGCCGCCACGATCGCGCCGGACACCAGCGCCTTGATCACGAGATACAGCATCGACGGCGCTCCTCGCCTACTCGACCTTCTTCTTCATCGGCTTGAACACGCCCGAGCCGCGCAGAATGTCCTTGGTCCCGACCCGGATCTGGCCCTCGACGAAGACCAGGTCGCGGGTCTGACGGGTGACCTGGGCCTCGCCGAACACCCAGTCGCCGGCGCGGGCCATGCTCAAGAAGTCGATCGACAGGTGGATGGTCACGCAGGAACTGCCGACCACGCGGCCGACCGCGCCGGCCAGCACACCGTCGAGGAAGGTCGACAGCATGCCCCCGTGGACGATGCCGAGGCTGTTGCAGTGACGCGGGAGCACGAAGAAGGCGTGCTCGAGCCCCTTTTCAGACGAGCGGTGGAAGAACGGGCCGTTGTGGGTGCTGTAGGGCCCTCGGCTCGACGGCTTGAAGCCTTCGGGCGGCGCGGGGACGATCTCTGACTCGGTCACTTGGGGAAGATCCTGTGGTGCACGCGGTCGCCCGCCTTGAGGCCCAGTTGCGCCGCGCGACCGCCGTAGATCTCCAGCACGCCGAGGGCGGGCGCGCCGGAGGGCAGCGGGGTCTCGTTGAACGGCTCGGCATTGGCCACGATCGAGACGATGCGGCCATCGGCGCCGATGTAGATGATGTCGAGCGGGATGTAGGTGTTCTTCATCCAGAAGGCCCGCGGCGCGGGGCCCTCGAAGGCGAACAGCATGCCGCGGTCGGGGGCCAGCGCGGTGCGGTACATCAGGCCGCGCTCGCGCTCGGCCTCGTCGTCGGCGATCTCGACCTGGAAGGCGACAGGGCCCTTGGCCGTGTCGATGGTCAGCGGTTCGAAGACGGCGTCGGGCCGGGCGGCGGCCTCGGGCGTGTCGGCGGCCTTGGCGGCGGCGGCGGGGCTGTCCCCGCCCTTGCAGCCGCCCAGACCGAGCGCGATCAGCGCCACGGCCAGAACCACGCCCCGGCCGGCGTTACGCGTCATTCCCGTCACGGGCTACTCCAGCGCGTCCGACGCCCTCAGGACGCGGAGATTTCGGCCACCACCAGACCCTTGGGCCCTTCGGCGAAGCGCACCATCACGCCCTCGCCTGGCTGCAGGTCGTCGAGACCGCTGCGACGCAGGGTCTCGATGTGGACGAAGATATCCCCCGGCTCGGCGTCGCGCACCACGAAACCGTAGCCCTTGGTGCGGTTGAACCATTTCACGGTGCAGTGCTCGAGCGGGCCGTCCGTGCTCAGCGGGGGAGACCCGCGGCGTGGACTGTCGGCGCGCGGGGCGCCGCTGAAGCGATCCCGGCCAAAGCCGCCGGCGCCGCGATCCTCGAACCGCCGGGGCGGCGGCGGCGGCGGTGCGGCGCTCTCGTCGAGATCGACGATGTCGGAAACCTGCCAGCCCTTGGTGCGGCGAACGACGTCGCAGGTGATGACAGCGCCCTCAAGCGCAGACTCGCGTCCGGCGTTGCGCAGCGAAGTTATGTGCAGGAGCACATCCTTCAAGCCGGTCTGGGAAGGGTCGTCCGGAACAATGAAGCCATAGCCCTTGCCCGAGTCGAACCACTTGATGCGTCCGTGGATACGCACCGACTCTTCGTGCGCTTCTGCGCCTTCGTAATCAAAACCTGACATTCGCCCCTCTGCCCCGTCCATAGTCCTTTGCGGACGAGGGCTTAGGTATAACACTGTTCTCGCACGGGGAGAGCCGTCAAGCGACGAATTCGCGTCCACGACGACATAAGTCGTCGCCGCGACAATTGGTCGCGACCGGGGGCGGTTGCTTATTTTGGGGAGGAGACCTCGCGATGGTACGCCCTAGGGGAGTCGAACCCCTCTTACCAGATTGAAAATCTGGGGTCCTAACCGATAGACGAAGGGCGCCCGGTCGCGAGGAAGCGGCTGTATATTCGCGACTCCCGGAGGGCGCAACCCCCTGAGCGCCGACTTTTTGTTCAGCTCGCCATTCGGGGGTCGGCGGCGTCCTCGATCTCGAACTGGACGCCCTCGCGGCCCTGCCAGTCGTCTGGCTTCAGGCGGCCGACGAAGTGCATCGCGCCGCCGCCAGCCATGATTCGGCGGCCCAGTTCCGTGTCCTCCGCGCGCCAGGCCACGGCCTTCAGCCGGCCGCCCGAAGCGTCGATCAGGGTGCAGCGGATGTGCCCCCCCTTCATCAGCATCGGCCGTTCGACGCGGGCGTCGGCGACCGCGAACACGGGCTCCGTGTTGCCCGGCCCGAATGGAGCCAGCCGCTGGAAGTCGGTCCAGAGGCCGCGGGTCGCGCCGCCGGGGCTGACCAGGGCGTCGATCTCGATGGCGTCGGCGGCCGAGGCGTCGATCATCTCGTCCTTGAGCCGCTCTTCCAGGAACGCGCGCAGCTCGGGAATGCCGGACGGCCGCACCGTCAACCCGGCGGCCATCGCGTGCCCTCCCCCGGCCAGCAGCAGGCCCTCGTCGAACGCCGACTGCACCGCGCGGCCGAGATTCACGCCCGGCTGCGAGCGGCCCGAGCCCTTGCCGGTGTCGGACGGCCGGTCGATGCCGACCACGATCACCGGCTTGCGGTAGCGCTCGCGCAGACGGGCGGCGGCGATGCCGACCACGCCCGGGTGCCAGCCGTCTCCGGCGACCACCAGGACCGGCGCGTCGGGGTCCTGGTTGCTGTCGTTCTCGATGAAGGCCACGGCCTGGTCGATGACGTCCTTCTCGACCTCCTTGCGGGAGGCGTTCAGCGCGTCGAGCTCGGCGGCCAGCGTGGCCGCTTCCTGTGGATCATCTGTGGACAACAGTCGGGCGCCGAGGTCGGCGCGGCCGATGCGACCGCCGGCGTTGATGCGGGGGCCGAGGATGAAGCCGGCGTGGAACGTCGTCGCCGGCCCCTCGCCCTTGGCCACGTCCAGCAGCGCCTTGAGGCCGGGGTTGCCCCAGCTCGACATCACCCGCAGCCCCTGGGTGGTGATGGCGCGGTTGAAGCCGGTCAGGCTGGTCACATCGCAGACCGCGCCCATGGCGGCGAGGTCCAGCCATTGCATGATGTCGGGCTTGGCGCGGTCGGCGAACAGCCCGCGCCGAGCGGCCTCGCGGTTTAGGGCGGCGAGCAGCACGAAGGTCACGCCGGCGGCCGCGAGATGCCCCTGCCCCGACGTGTCGTCCGGCCGGTTGGGATTGACCAGGGCGGCGGCAGGCGGCGGGTCGCCGCGCATCAGGTGGTGGTCGATGACGACCACATCGAGGCCGATGTCACGGGCGGCGATCAGCGCGTCGTGCGAGGCGGCGCCGCAGTCGACGGTGACCACCAGCTCCGCGCCCTGTTCCTTGAGCCGCTTGAAGGCCATGGGACTGGGCCCATAGCCCTCGAGGATGCGGTCGGGAACGTAGATCGGCAGGTCGCGGCCCATGGCCCGGAACCAGCGCACCAGCTGGGCGGCGCTGGAGGCCCCGTCGACGTCGTAGTCCGCGAACACCGCCAGCGGCCGGCCGGTGACGGCGGCGTCGACAAGGATGCTGGCCGCCAGGTCCATGTCCTTGAACGAGGACGGGTCGGGGAACTGCGCCTTGAGAGTCGGGGACAGGTAGTCGCCGGCGCCATCGGAATCGACGCCACGGGCAGCCAGGGCCCGGGCCAGGGGCTCGCTCAGCCCATGCCGCATCTGATGGTCGCGCACCTGCGCGGCGTCGGCCGGCCGCCAGCGCCACGAGCGCCCCAGCAGGGAGCGCCGGACACCGAGAAAGCCGACCTCGCCCGCGCCGTCGGCCATGGTCAGAGCGGACGCTTCATCCGCACTTCACGCACCGTGCGGGTGGAGGAGTTCATGACCAGGCTGTGGGTGTGGACCGCGCCCTTCTCGAGGCGGACGCCGTCGAGGAGCGCGCCCTTGGTCACGCCGGTCATGGCGAAGATGGCGTCGGCGCGGACGATCTCGCCCAGGCTGTATTTGCGGTCGAGCTCGGTGATTCCCCACTTGGCGGCGCGCGCGCGCTCGTCGGCGTTGCGGAACACCAGCCGGCCCTGGAACTGGCCGCCGACGCACTTCAGCGCCGCGCAGGCCAGCACGCCCTCGGGGGCCCCGCCCTGGCCGATGTAGAGATCGACGCCGGTCTCGGGATCGGCAGTGTTGATCACCCCGGCCACGTCGCCGTCGGTGATCAGGTTCACGCGCGCGCCGGCGGCGCGGATACTGTTGATGATCTCGGCGTGACGCGGCCGGTCGAGCACGCAGACGGTGATTTCGCTGACGTCGACGCCCTTGGCGGCGGCCAGGGCCTTGGCGTTGTCGCCGGCGCTGGCGTCGAGGTCGATGACGCCTTCGGGATACCCCGGCCCGCAGGCGATCTTGTCCATGTAGGTGTCGGGGGCGTTGAGCAGGGTCCCGGCCGGAGCCCAGGCCATCACCGCCAGGGCGTTGGCCATCGCCTTCGCCGTCAGGGTGGTCCCTTCCAGCGGGTCCAGAGCGATATCGATGCGCGGGCCTTTGCCGGTGCCGACCTTCTCGCCGATGTAGAGCATCGGCGCCTCGTCGCGCTCGCCCTCGCCGATGACGATGACGCCGTCGATGGGGAGTTCGTTCAGCGCGTTGCGCATGGCGTCGACGGCGGCCTGGTCGGCGGCCTTCTCGTCGCCGCGGCCGACCAGCGCCCAGGCGGCCACGGCGGCGGCCTCGGTCACGCGGACGGCCTCGAGCACCAGACTACGGTCGAGGGTTTCCGAACTCATGGACTGTGGTCTCCCGGTCCCTTGGGGGACTCTAATCGCGCAGTGTCGGCGGATTCTCAGATGCGCGCGATGCGCAACAGACGGGGACGCTCTAGCACAGCCGGAAGTTTCTCGATGCGGTTTATCGCGTCGGTGAGCACCGACTCGGCGATCGCGTGGGTGGTCAGCACGATCGGCACGCCGCCCGCGTCCTCGACCGGCTTCTGCAGGAAGCTCTCGATGGAGACCCCGCATTCCGCCAGGGTTTCGGAGACGGCGGCGATGACGCCGGGCTGATCCTTCACCAGCATCCGCAGATAGGCCTTGCCCAGCCGGCGCGTGGGCGCCACGGCGATGAAGGGCTTCAGCTTGCCGGCGGGCGCCTGGAACACCGGGCGGATGGCGCCGGTCATCACATCGGCGATGTCGGCGGCGACGGCCGCGGCGGTCGGGCCGGAGCCCGCGCCCGGTCCCTGGATGAAGATCCGGCCGATGCGGGTGCCTTCGATGAACAGCGCGTTGAGCGCGCCGCGGGTCTCGGCCAGCGGATGGCCTTCGGGCACCAGTGAGGGATGCACGCGCACGGCCACGCCGTCGTCGGTGCGGTCGGCCGAGGCGATCAGGCGAATGCGGTAGCCAAGGTCCTTGGCCATGCGGATGTCGAGCGCGTCGACATGCTCGACCCCCTCGATCTCGGCGGCGGCGTAGTTGGGCGCGCAGCCGAAGGCCAGGGCGGCCAGGATCGTGACCTTGTGGGCGGCGTCGAAGCCGCCGATGTCCATGGTCGGGTCGGCCTCGGCGTAGCCCATGCGCTGGGCGTCGGCGAGCACGTCGGCGAAGGCGGCCCCCTTGGCCTCCATCTCGCTGAGGATGAAGTTGCAGGTGCCGTTGAGGATGCCGGCGACGCCCTTGACGTCGTCGCCGACCATGGCCTCGCGCAGCATCTTCACGGCCGGGGTTCCGCCCATGACGGCGGCCTCGAACAGCAGAGGCACGCCCGCGGCCTCGGCCAGGGCGGCCAGCTCGGCCCCATGCTCGGCGATCAGGGCCTTGTTGGCGGTGACCACCGGCTTGCCGGCCTTCA